>JAFUHF010000068.1 GCA_017468985.1 Bacteroidaceae bacterium | reverse complement strand
CAGGAAGTCTTCCAGACGGAGGGCTTTCTCAAGTTCCACATTCACGCCGTCCTGCGTGCCGGGCACGAAGAGGTTCGTGTAGAATTCCTTGCGCAGGGCGCTGATGAGCTTGATGCCTTCTTCGAGGCCTTCCTTGGTGCGACCCTTTCCTACGTATTCCCACATGTTGTGGCCCAGCTCTTTGTGGATGCTGTCAACGGAACGCTTGCCCTTGATGGAGAAGAGACGGTCTATGCGACCCTGAACATATTTCTCGGCAGCATCAAATTCGGGCAGATCGGTGGAGAAACGCGGAATGGTGATCTGGTCGCTCAGATAGTTCTGGATGGTGTAAGGCAGAACGAAATAGCCATCGGCCAAACCTTGCATCAGGGCAGATGCGCCAAGGCGGTTGGCTCCGTGGTCGGAGAAGTTGCACTCGCCGATGGCGAAGAGTCCCTGAATGGAGGTCATGAGCTCATAGTCTACCCAGATGCCACCCATCGTATAGTGTACGGCAGGGAAAATCTGCATGGGGGTTTCGTATGGGCTTTCGTCGGTAATCTCTTCATACATGTCGAAGAGGTTGCCATAGCGAGCTTCGATTTCGTCGCGGCCAAAATCTTCAATGGCTTGAGAGAAGTCGAGGAATACGGCAAGGCCCGTGTTGTTCACACCATAGCCCTTGTCGCAGCGCTCTTTGGCTGCGCGGCTGGCTACGTCGCGTGGCACGAGGTTACCAAAAGCCGGGTAGCGGCGCTCCAAGTAGTAGTCGCGATCTTCTTCGGGAATGTCCTTACCCTGAATCTCGCCACGCTGCAAGCGCTGAGCATCCTCCAGTTTCTTAGGCACCCAAATGCGGCCGTCGTTACGCAGTGACTCTGACATCAGCGTGAGCTTGGACTGCTTGTCGCCATGAACGGGGATGCACGTGGGGTGAATTTGAACGTAGGAAGGATTGGCAAAAAGGGCGCCCTTGCGGTAGGTAGCGATGGCTGCGGAGCAGTTGCAACCCATGGCGTTGGTGGAAAGGAAATAGGTGTTTCCATAACCGCCAGTTGCAATCACTACAGCGTGGGCCGAGAAGCGTTCCAATTTTCCGGTTACAAGGTTACGGGCGATGATGCCGCGAGCACGACCGTCGATGATCACCAAGTCGAGCATTTCGTAACGGGTGTAGAGCTCCACGGTTCCTTTGTGAACCTGGCACATCAGGCTGCTGTAGGCACCGAGCAGAAGCTGCTGACCGGTTTGTCCCTTGGCGTAGAATGTGCGGCTTACCTGAGCTCCGCCGAAAGAACGGTTGGCCAGCATGCCACCATATTCACGGGCAAAAGGTACGCCTTGAGCTACGCATTGGTCGATGATGTTAGCGCTTACTTCTGCCAGACGATAAACGTTGGCTTCGCGAGCACGATAGTCGCCACCTTTCACAGTGTCGTAGAACAGGCGATAAACAGAGTCGCCGTCGTTCTGATAGTTCTTTGCGGCATTGATACCACCCTGAGCAGCAATGGAATGGGCGCGGCGCGGAGAATCCTGAATGCAGAAATTCTTTACCTTGAAACCCATCTCGCCCAGACTGGCAGCAGCACTGGCACCTGCCAAACCTGTGCCCACGATGATAACATCTAATTTGCGTTTGTTCTTAGGATTCACCAGTTTCTGATGAGCCTTGTAATTAGTCCATTTTTCAGCTATTGGACCTTCAGGTATTCTTGAATTTATTGTTGTCATTTTCTATAGATGTTTTTAGATTAAGCACAACAAGTGCCGCCACAGAAGGCGAACTTGAGAACTACTACCAAGAAAGCCAGCATGACGAGGGTTACCCATACGATGCCTATAATACGCCAGCGCTGGAACCAGATCTTACCATTGGCACCCAGTGTCTGAATGGCACTCCAGAATCCGTGGCTCAGGTGGAACCAAATAGCGACGAACCAGATTACATAGAGTACAGCCAGCACAGGATTGCTGAAGGTCTGACGAATCCATTCGTAGCCGTCGGTGGGCGAAATGAAATTAACTTTACCTACCAGTTCGGCAAACATCATGTTGTACCAGAAGTTGGCAAGGTGAAGCAAAAGTCCGAGCACAACGATCAGGCCTAAAACAAACATGTTTTGAGAAGCCCATTCCACTTTGTCAGGCTTGGCTGTTACTGCATAGCGGCTCTGACCGCGAGCTTTCCGATTTTGCAGCGTTAGCAATATGGCAAAGACAAAGTGCAATACAACAAGCACAGCCAACGCCAATGTGCCGACTACGGCATACCAATTAGAGCCCAAAAATTCACAAATGGTGTTGTAGGCTTCTCCTGAGAAGAGCGCAACAACATTCATGCAGGCATGAAACGTCAGGAACAAGATTAACGCAATGCCTGTAACCGACATTACTACTTTCTTCCCGATGGATGAATTAATTAACCACATAAAAATTGAATAGTTTAAATTGATATTTATTGTTTTCTCTCTTTACGAATAGGTGTGACTTTGGTGTAAAAAGTGCATTTATTTTCTACAAAAGGAGGACCTTTTTCAAATCCACTGCAAAAGTACTTCTTTCTTTACTTTTAACAAAGTATTTTTAAGTTTAAACGTAATCATTATGACTAAAAATTGCTACACATAATTGTTTCACGGGAAACATTTTGTTGTAATCCGCTTTCCATGAAACCATAACGACATAGTATCATACTGAATCCTGTTGCCATATCTGTAGATGAGGTATTTTTCTATGGCTATGATGAGAGAGATTTCCAAAGAAATGAATTGCGAAACACCAGTTGGTTTAAAAAAGAGAGACTAAATGATTCTCGAATGATGGAAATGGTTTAATTTTGCATTTCGATATTCACCTGATGGAAACCGATTTCAAATACGATGTCTTAGTCATTGGTGCAGGTCATGCAGGTTGTGAGGCGGCTCACGCTGCGGCAACGATGGGTGCTGAAACCTGTTTGATTACCATGGATATGGAGAAAATGGCTCAAATGAGTTGCAATCCTGCTGTTGGTGGAATTGCAAAAGGGCAGATAGTGCGAGAAATAGATGCTCTCGGTGGAATGATGGGTGTCGTTACTGATCAGACGGCTGTGCAGTTCCGCATGTTGAATCGTTCAAAAGGACCTGCCCTGTGGAGTCCACGTGCACAATGTGACCGAATGAAATTCAGTTCCGCCTGGAGGCGTATTCTTGAAAATACGCCCCATCTTCATCTTTGGCAAGATCAGGCAAAGGAATTGTTGGTGAGCAATGGTGAAGTGCAAGGGGTAAAAACCATCTGGAATGTTACATTCAGAGCAAAGTGCGTGATAGTAACGGCAGGTACTTTTCTGAATGGCCTTATGCATATCGGTAGAAATAAGGTGGAAGGCGGTAGAATCTCTGAGCCAGCAGTTCATTGTTTTTCCGAATCCATTTCTGCCCATGGTGTTTTGGTACAGAGAATGAAAACAGGAACACCTGTGCGCATTGATGGTAGGACCGTACATTTAGATGAATTGCAAGAGCAACCTGGAGAAAATGATTTTCATCGTTTTTCTTTCCGAACAAAGAAACGTTTGTTGCCTCAAATGCATTGTTGGTTGTGTAACACCAATGAGGAGGTTCACGAAGTTCTTCGCAGCGGATTGGAAGACTCTCCTCTTTACAATGGCCAGATACAATCCATTGGTCCGAGATATTGTCCGAGCATAGAAACAAAGTTGCATACTTTCCCTGACCGAGATCAGCATCCTTTGTTTCT
>JAFUHF010000067.1 GCA_017468985.1 Bacteroidaceae bacterium | reverse complement strand
AATGACGGTATCGTTTGTATCAGCAGAATTGCTGACGCTGGCACAGGCCATCTCCATCATCATGGGAGCAAACATAGGGACACCCACACGGCATGGATCATGTCGGCCGGATTTTCGCTGAACGTTACCGACATGGTGTATCTGGCATTTGTCATTGCCATTGTACTTATATATAAAAGGAAGAACCGCCATGTGGGCGACTTTCTGTTTGGAGTGGGCTTTCTGTTTCTCGGCCTCGGAACGCTGCGGCAAACGGGGAGCGACCTGAATCTCGGTGAGAACGAAGCCATACTGCAATTCTTTTCATTATTCGACCCCCACGCTAGTTGTTGCAACCCCTTATCGGACTCTGCCAAGAAGTCTTGAAGCAGATGAACCGCACCCTGAACAACGGACACGATTCTGGAGCAATGAAGGAAGCGATGCGCCTGGAAAATGAGATCAACGCCACATTCCGAAAACTGAAAGACCAAAACATTCAAGCCCTGAACAGCAAAGCCTACGATTATGGCGTGGGAAGTACCTTTGGCGACGTAGTGCAGGAAATGGAACGACTGGGCGACTACGTGATTAACGTCGTGCAGGTGCGGATGGGGCAATAAATTATGTTAACATTCAGAGCAATAGGAACGAAGTTTGTATATTTGCAAAACATAAAACAGTAAACGTATTCCTCATGCTATTCACGCTTATCGTTTTGATTGTTACCGCCATACTGTTTGCCATCAACAAAGTGAGGTCGGACATTGTAGCCCTGTGCGCAGTGATTGCCCTGCTGCTGGGCGGCGTGCTCACCCCTGGCGAAGCCCTTTCGGGATTCTCAAATCCCGTAGTAATCATGATGGCAGGACTGTTTATTGTTGGTGGCGGCATTTTCCAGACGGGATTGGCCAAGATGATAGGCTCCAAGCTTATGGGACTTGCCGGCGACTCTGAACTGCGCCTGTTCCTGCTCGTGATGCTTGTGACGGGAGGTATCGGAGCCTTTGTGAGCAACACGGGTACCGTGGCACTGATGTTGCCCATCGTAGTATCAATGGCCGCTTCGGCCAAGAAAGATGCCTCTCGGCTATTGATGCCATTGGCATTCGCCAGCAGCATGGGCGGAATGCTGACACTCATCGGAACACCACCCAATCTGGTCATTGACGAAGCCCTGATGAGCGCAGGATACGGCAAGCTGAAATTCTTCTCCTTCCTGCCCGTTGGACTGGTATGCCTCAGTGTGGGCATTATTGTGCTGCAGCCGCTCACAAAATGGCTACTGACAAGTAAAAAGGACAACGAAGGAGGAAATGGCCGCAAAGGAAAATCGCTGCGACAACTGGTAAAAGAATATAAACTGGCGGAGGACGTTTCGCGCTGCATGGTGGGAAAAGGGGCGCCCATCATTGGCCGCAGCATTGGCGAACTCAACATCCGTCAGCAATATCAGCTCATCGTTCTTGAAATACGCCATGAACGCTCTCACCAGGGCGGACTGATTCGCGACATTACTCAGAACCTTGCCACGGCCGACGCCAGACTGCAAGAGGGTGACATTATCTACCTTTCGGGCAGCGAAGAGATGGTGGCCCGATTTGCAAAGGACTTTGCGCTGAGCCTTTCGTTTGATTCCGGAAGCTTGGACTTCTATGACATAGGTTTGGCAGAGATTGTGCTGCTGCGACAGTCAAAGTTCGTAGGTAGAAGACTCTCTGAATCGGGATTTCGCTCCAAGTACAGCATCAACGTGCTGGCCATCCGCAGAGATAACGAATACATTAAAGACGGACTGGCGCAACTGAAGATGCAGACGGGCGACGTGCTACTCGTGCAGGGCACATGGAACAACATTGGACGGCTCACGGGCGACGAAGAGCACTGGGTGGTACTGGGACAGCCCTTGGAAGAAGCCTCAAAAGTCACTTTTGACCACAAAGCTCCATTGGCCGCAGCCATCATGGTGCTGATGGTGCTCTCAATGGCCTTGGACTTCATTCCGATAGCCCCAGTGACAGCCGTTCTCATAGCTTCGGTACTGATGATTCTGACAGGATGCTTTCGCAGCGTGGAGGCGGCATACAAAACCATTAATTGGGAAAGCATCGTGCTGATTGCGGCCATGATGCCCATGTCGGTGGCCTTGGAAAAAACGGGAGCCTCGGCCATGGTTTCGCAAACGCTTGCCGGAAGTTTGGGCTCACTGGGCCCGATGGCACTGATGGCCGGCATATATTTCACTACGTCACTACTGACCATGTTTATTTCCAATACGGCAACCGCCGTGCTGATGACGCCCATTGCCATGGCCTCAGCCCTCTCGGCCGACATAAATCCGATTCCCATGCTCTTCGCCGTTGCGGTGGCAGCCAGCATGTGTTTTGCCTCACCCTTCTCAACACCACCCAATGCGCTGGTGATGAAAGCCGGAGGTTACACGTTCATGGACTACGTGAAAGTGGGACTCCCACTGCAAATCATTATGGGAATCGTTATGGTCCTGGTGCTTCCACTAATTTTCCCCTTCAAATGATGGCACAGAAAAGGATACTGGTGATTGATGACGAGCAGGACCTGTGTGTAAAGAAGACGATACACTGAAGGGATTCAGACTCGGAGCCGATGACTACATTACGAAACCTTTCTCCATTCGTGAAATGATGGCCAGAGTGAATGCCGTACTGCACCGAACTCAGCAGAATGCCAATCACTCCTATCACCTACTGAGCTACGAAGGGCTGATGCTGAACAAGGAGAGCAAAACTGCAAGCACTGACCAAGAAGAACTGCAACTGACTCGCACCGAGTTTGACTTGTTGCAATTGCTACTGGACCATAAAAGTCAGGTGTTCTCCCGTAAGCAACTGATTTCAGAAAATGGTGTAGGGGTGAACAAGGAACACTTGCCACGCATTTTTGAACGCTTCTACCGAGTGGATAAAAGCAGAAGCCGCGAATTGGGAGGCACAGGTCTGGGACTGGCGATTGTGAAGAATGCAGTTCTCCTACACGGAGGAAGCATCACGGCCATGCCAGGGAAAGAAGGAGGATTGTGCTTTCAATTCTCCTTAATGAAGCGGAATAAAGACAAGCGAGAGGCATAAAACCACCGTGATGGTTCAAAGATCAATGGTCTTGCCACTAAGGCGACTGCGTTCGCCCTCGAAACAAGGCCGGATAGTGCTGCACGTAGTGCATGTAGGTACGCATATGATTACCGGCTCCGATAGCTACTATCGAAACCGGTAATCGTGCGTTATGATCTGAATCAATCATTAGTGTTGGTTTCCTTGTTTTTAGGGAGGAGAGTTTCTATGTACTCACAAACCTAAAAACCACCAACCTCTATGACTATTTCTTTCTGGTCTTTGCTTTTGCTTTACCTGTCTTACTAAGGTCGAGCACGCGAACATTGCGGAACTTCACACCTGCACCATGACCGCAGAAACTAATGTAACCTTCCTTATTGAAAAGTCCGGGATGATTTTTGTGGTCAAGTGTGTAAGGATTAGTCTTTCCACCGTCTGGAGCTACGTTGTGACCCTGACAAGCTTCGCGAATGTTGGCATCAAGTATCACCTTTCCGTCAACAGTTACGGTGATCTGGTCGCCAACGGCCTTGATTTCCTCGGTGTGCCACTGCTTGATGGGGCCGGAGGGGAAATGCTCTGGAATGACAACACCGTAAACGGCACCGTGATTCTGATAGGGGCGGAGACCCTTATAACCGAAGGGGAAGCCTTGGTAAACTGGGTCGTCATGATCAAGCACTTGAATTTCCATTCCTTCATAAGCAGCATCAACGCCCGTTACATCCTTACCGGTACGAATACCGATACCGTTGTTAACAGCAGGAACATCGTAGAAGAACTCGAAGCGGAAGATAAAGTCGCTATAGTTCTTCTTGGTGTAAAGATTACCCGTGCCACCATAATTGGCCGTTACATAGATGTTGCCATCAACGGGAACGTAAGCAGAAGTATTGCCGTGCCACTTTTCGAGAGAGCGTCCGTCAAAAAGCACCTCAAAGCCCTGCTTAGCTTCTTCTTCAGGAAGCGTAAAGATGGGGGTTGCCGGCAGTTCGTTGATATAAACATTGCGGAACTTCACGTCATTACCTGTGGCTTCAAGTTTGATGGCACCCTTGTCAAGAGCCTTAGCCGTTTCGGGCACATTTTTCACAATAGCATTCTCGGCAATCTTCGTTCCGTTAAGTTCTAAGAACAGACGGTCGTTGAGCATCTTTACATAAACGGTGTTCCATCCCTGACTGGCAGGAATCGTCTTGTCACCATAAACGTAAGATACACCAGCAGCGGCCAGCTTCACGATAGGCATAGAGCGGAGTGTGAGCATAGCGTCGCTTGAAGCATCCCAATCAAGGTAGAGTTCGAAATTTTCATAATCCTTGCCCTGCAGTTCGAGGCTGCCTGCGCTTACGCCGGTAACCTTATCGCCAGGTATGGCTGAATGGTAGCCACCATTAGTATTGAAGTTTGCAAGAATTCCGCTAATTTCGTCAACAGCATAACCTGCGTCGGCATTGCCCTTATTCTTTTCGGTCTGAAACACACTCTGTGCCTTGGTCAAAATGTTCTTAATCTCTGGACCTTGCTGGAGTTCTGCCTTCTTAGCTACGATATTCTTAACCGTAGTAGCAGCAGCAAAAGAAGTACCAGGATTGTCGAGATACTTGGAAGCCAGCATGAGCGATGGCAACGTCTGGCTGCCACCAAGAGCAGAAACGAGAGAACTCTTCACCTTATCGCCAGGATTGAGATCAAGAACACGGCTGATAAGTGAGAAGTTTTCCATCTGAGACTTACCGGCTCCATTAACGATGGTAAGGTAACGGTTGATGACTGCATCCTGAGAAGTCTTATTGTCCTTAGCCAAGTTGTAAAGCACGTCAACCATTTCAGGATTATTCACCTTAAGCAGCGATTGAAAGGCTGCATCCTTGTTCGTTCCTTTATTGTATTCCTCAAGCAGTTTGCTGATGGCACTACTATTGCCGGCTTGTGCGAGAAGCGGATAGTAGAGAGCGGCCTTTGAACTGCCGGAAAGGCGACCTGCTATGCTGTTGTACTGCTGATCGGAAGTCTGGTCCTGAATGGCACTCAGCGCTGCTGCCTGAAGGTTAGATACTTCATTACCAGAAGCCTTCTCCATAAGATCGCAGATTTGGCCGAAGTTATTGGCCTTAACAACGCCCTTCAGGGCCTTGTAGGCAGCCGACTTAGTGCCGGAGTTGCTGGAATTAGTCAAACTGAGCACCTTATCGTAAGCACTATAAATGTGACGAACTGATGCCAAATTCAAAGCAGCCTCCTGAGTGCTAGATTCAGCAGAGTTGAGCGCCTGAGTAACACCTTCAGCAATGTTTCCATTGAATGAAAGCAGCGATTTGGACAGCGTTTTCTGAACTGCTTCGCTACTTCCAGCCTTACCAAGAAGTCCAATCAGAGAAGTAAGGGCCTGATTGCCACCGATCTTGCTTGCAGCTTCGATTCCAGCGCTTACGAGTTCATCGTTGTTGGAGTTCAGTACATTTGTAACGGCACTGATCTGATCGGCAGCCTTGTTATTGCCTAACCAGCGCACAACATCAGTCTGAGCAGCAGGGCTGAGCGACTTCATGCTGCCAGCCACCGTTGAGAGTATACCGTCACCAGCATATTGCTTAGCGAAATCAAGAGCGGTATTACGATACTGCGCACTGTTGTCTTTAAGGGCTGAAAGAATGTTCTTGGTGGCATTCTTGCTGTCGGACTTCAGGAGAAGACGAAGACCAGCACAACGAATAGCCTGATTATTGTTCTTCAACAATGACTTGGCCGACTTCAGCACCGCCTTTTCGTCACTAATATTGTTGAGTAATTGCAGATAAGAATCGCCAGCTCCTACAATGTCAGATGCAAAGTTTGCAGACTTTGCTGCACTTGCCAAAGTGCTGAGCGAATTGGTTCCACCACAAACGGTCAGTGCATTGTAGATGGATGCCAAGGTCTTGTCATCAGCGCCCTTCGTCCATTCCAGAAGGTTGGACTCCACGCCTTTCAGTTTTTTGAAGTAAGCCAAATAGGCGAGCTTGCTTTTGGGCAGAGTTGTTCCACCGCTCGTAATCAGCTTGGTGATAACATCCTCCGTTCCAGGAGTAGTGGCTAATCCGTTTAGTGCAAAATCCTGCAAATAAGAGTCACCCAAATACTTTTCGAACACAGAAGCCTCGGCAGGGGTGCTGAGCTTTGTCAGTTCAGTAAGCAGAAATGCTTTATTGGGATTGTCACTAACCTTATCTAAACCTGCAATGAGTCCCTTACGGATGCCTTCACGCTGGTTTTCCCGGCCTGCAGCCGACACGTAGTTAACAATACCGTCAATGGCATATTCAAACGCTGCATTCTTCGCTTTATCGGCAGGTTTAAGCATGCCGGTAAGCAATTCCATGCCCTTCTGGCCTGTTCCAGCCATTTCGCTGATTACTTGGTTGTAGGCTTTAGAGGTTTGAGCCGGCAACTGAGCTAAACCGTCCGTAATGACAGTTTCGGGAGTACGTTGACGGCTATCCACCTGAGCCGAAGCCGTTCCGAAGCACAACAGAAGTGCAAATAACAATATGGAGATTTGTCCTTTTTTCATTTTATGTCAATGTTAAGGGTAATACACATTAAATCTTCCACGGTCCACGCATAGGTTGGTCTATCAAAGCATTTGCTTCATCGTCACCAATGAAGGTTTGCGTCTTAGGATTAAAGTTGAGCACGTTTCGACCCAAACGCAAAGCTACGGCACCCAGGTTAACGAGCGTACTGCTGTGGTGTCCGTTTAATTCATTCAATGCAAACTTCTGACGCGTGCGTACGCACTCTACGAAGTCTGTGCGCTGAGGCTCCGGATCAGGGAATTCAGCCAACTTATTCATAATATTCGGGATAGTGCATTCAAATCCTTTATACACCTTACCCTTTGGACCCTCAATATACGGAGTTTTACCTTTGCTTTCGTAACCTTCGCCTTCCAGAACGATTTGGCAGCCATCTTCGTAAGTGTAAACGATCTTACGCCATATTCCTACGGCATCAGGATGCTGCTGAGGAGCTTCAACCTCTACTTTCACGGGGAAGTCATCATCCTTGCCCAGCAAATACTGCACAGGGTCCATATAATGCTGACCCATATCCGTCAAACCACCGCCATCATAGTCCCAGTAACCGCGGAAGGTCTGATGAACACGATGAGGGTTGTAAGGCTTGAATGGAGCTGGGCCCAGCCACATATCGTAGTCCAATTCTGCTGGTACGGGCTCAGGAACGAGGTTCTCCTTTCCTACCCAGAAGAATTTCCATGCAAAACCAGTGGTTCCGGAGATCGTCACCTTCAGCGGCCAGCCAAGCAAGCCACTATCGATCAATTTCTTCAGGGGTTGAACGGTAGTTCCGAGTCCATAGAACGTATCCTTGAAGCGGAACCACGTATTCAAGCGGAAAATGCGGTTATAGCGCTTAACAGCTTCTATTACGCGCTTTCCTTCTCCGATGGTACGGGTCATTGGTTTCTCACACCAAATGTCTTTGCCTGCTTTAGCAGCCTCTACGGACATCAATGCATGCCAATGGGGCGGAGTAGCTACGTGAACGACGTCAACGTTGGGGTCATTGATTAGATCACGGAAGTCG
Organism: Bacteroidaceae bacterium; assembly: GCA_017468985.1. Classification (GTDB taxonomy): domain Bacteria; phylum Bacteroidota; class Bacteroidia; order Bacteroidales; family Bacteroidaceae; genus UBA6382. The sequence goes on along the minus strand of JAFUHF010000067.1, from coordinate 37,472 downwards.
TGATACGTCTTTACGTCTTCATTAAAGCGTTCTTGCGCCATTTTGTGCGCCTGCTGCAAGTGATTCTTGTCAACGTCACAAATTGATACCAATCTATAGGTCTGGTCACTCGTAAAGTGATAAGACGACCTACCGATACCACCTACACCAATTATACCTTTGGTAAGCTGATCACTGGGGGGAACATATCCGTTTCCTCCTAACACACGGCGCGGAATAATTGAAAAGATTCCGGCAGCACCGAGTGTTTTTAAAAACGTTCTTCTGTCTGTTTTCATTATAATGAATGATTAAAGTTGTTTTCAATTGATAGCATACGGTCTATCAGCGAATGTCTCTGACATAAATGTCGCGGAAATAGGTCAAACTGCCGTGTGCTTGCAGTTCTATTTGCTCCACCGGGAATATGGCTTGTTTGCGATCCCAGTAATTTTCCAGAATTACATTATCTACCACAAGTACTCCGTTGAGTTTTACCGTTACGCGGTCTCCCACCATTTTAATGTAGAAGCTGTTCCATTCGCCCAGCTTGTTATCAGCCACCTGAGTAGGCTTACTGGGATTCTTTTGGTTATTATACAATCCACCGGAACCCACTTGAGCTCCTACGTTCACTCGCTTGATGTCCCAGATCTGAACTTGAGGCGTCCCTCGCAGATAAATTCCGGCGTCGGGCTCTTTTCCGCTTGGATCGAGCTTCCAATCCACATACATTTCGAAATTTCCGTAAGGACGCACGGTACAGAGGTTCTCAAAACTATGACCAACGTATACAATCATTCCATCCTGAACCTTCCAGTCTCGATTCATGATTTCGTCGGCCTTCACCTGTTTTGCCGCGAGTTCTTCATGACTCATTTTTGCCCTGGTAATAGGGTTTTCCACCAATCCCTTCCATCCTGAGAGATCCTTACCATTGAAGATGGAGACAAAACCCCTCTCTTCACTGGGCATATTTTGCAGATAGTCCAAAATGGCTTTCCTTTGCTTTCCGCCAAGGATGCCCATTGCCTCTCCCAGCCAATTTCGCGTATTGGTTCCGTTGTATTCTTTGTGTGAGAGCGCAATCTCAGCTACGGCCTGAGCCGCCACCTTTTTCAGCGCCTTTTCTTTCATATAGGGAGCCACGGTGGTTAAACCGATGAAGGTTCCGGTCTGACCGATTTCCTTCAAGAGTTTTTTCTTCTCCGCATCGGTCTGAGCTTTTTCTAATGCGTTGCGGAGGGTTATCAACTGTCCCTCCGGAGTTTTGGTTTGATCTACCTGGGCCATTGTTCTCACTCCACTGCCCATCATTAACACCGTGAGTAAAGCAACTGCGCCTATTCGCTTCAGCGATTGCACAAATTGTACCTTTCGAATAAACATTTTTTGTATTATTATTAATTAATTGATTGTTCTGATCCCGACAGATTGGGTCTCATGCTTTACATGAGCCTAAATTTGGTTTCAAAGTTAGCTAATTCTTTCCACTATACATTACTTTTTGATTAAAAAAGAACTTTATTTTCCGCCAAATATCACCATTTGTATCATATCGTCCTCATAATGTCGCCATTTTGCTTTCAATACGGCGATTATCATGCAAAAATGGATGAATTGCGGATTTGCGCAATGAGTATGTTTTCTCATTGTCGTTACTGGCAGTCCCATGCCGCCGCACGGTAGGGCTTCCTGAGCCTATAATGTCTGACTTACGGAGGATGTGAATACATCTTCCGTCACCAACCGCATGAATTTATCTTCCATCAGATGCTGGCTCACGCGCGGCCGTTCTTTTATTCGCTGCAAGGCTTTGCGTGCGGCCTGCTGATGGCTTTCTTTCTTCGAGTAACCGCGTCCTTTACCCATTACGTGGCCTTCCATCATCACATAGCAGAGAAAAGGAGGGGTTTTAGCGTCTGAGCTATCGAACTCCTCGGTTTCGTAGGTGATATCTACCTTATATTTTTGACACCACTCCAGCAGTAGGCTCTTATAGTTCTGCTCTTTCTGTTCCAGCTTGTCGGGATTCAGAAATCCTCTCTCAATGAGGCTCATGAAGAATTTCTGGCAGCAACTGTAGCCTCGATCTAAGTAGGCCGCGCCGAATAGGGCTTCAAAAGCGTTTCCGCCAATGTAACTGTTGTGTGCGCCGGAGAGTATGCTGGACTTTATAAGGCTGTCCAGACCCGTTCGCTTTGAAAGTTGTCCCAAGGTGCTCCTGCGTACGATCTTGCTGCGCATGGTCGTCAGAAAACCCTCCTGCTTCTTTCCATATTTGCGAAACAGATAGTTGCTCACTACGGCTTCCAGTATGGCGTCGCCCAGGAATTCCAGTCTTTCGTTGTTAATCTGTTGCCCGTTGTCGTCAACAGCGAGCATGGATTTATGAAGGAGTGCCTGTTTGTAGAGTTCAAGATTGTGGGGAGCAAACGTGAGAATGCTTTTCAGGGAATAATAAAGTTCCTCTCTCCTTTTCGGAAAGAGGAACCTTGATATGTGCCGCAACAGCTCCATTCTCTACGATTGAATCTCTACGAGCGAGAATTTACTCTGCGTACTTCTTTACGATTATGCAGGCATTATGACCACCAAAACCGAACGTATTGCTCAATGCAGCGCGTACGTTTCTCTTCTGAGCCTTGCTGAAGGTGAAATTCAGATTGTAGTCTATGTCAGGGTCATCGTCACCCTCTTCGTGATTAATCGTTGGAGGAACGATGTCTTCGTTTACAGCCATCAGGCTGAAGAAAGCCTCCATGGCTCCGGCAGCACCCAGCAGGTGGCCAGTCATAGACTTCGTAGAGCTAATGTTCAACTTGTAGGCGTGTTCGCCAAACACTTGCTGAACTGCCTTTACTTCTGATACGTCGCCTACAGGCGTTGAGGTGCCATGAACGTTGATGTAGTCAATGTCTTCAGGCTTCATTCCGGCATCGCGGAGTGCCTCTTGCATCACAATCTTTGCTCCCAGGCCTTCGGGATGAGATGCTGTGATGTGATAAGCGTCTGCTGACATTCCGCTACCTGCCACTTCGCCGTAAATCTTTGCTCCGCGGGCTTTGGCATGCTCCAGTTCTTCAAAAATAAGGCATGCTGCCCCTTCACCCATCACGAAACTGTCTCTGCTCTTGCTAAACGGCCTACTGGCTGTCTCCGGGGACTCATTACGGGTTGACAGAGCGTGCATGGCGTTGAATCCGCCAACACCCGTTCCCCATATGGCTGCCTCAGCACCTCCGGCCAGAATCACGTCTGCTTTTCCCAAACGGATGATGTCGAGAGCCGAAGCCAAGGCATGAGTGGACGATGCGCAGGCTGACGTAGTCGCAAAATTAGGACCATGAAATCCAAAGAGCATGGAGATATGGCCAGCGGCAATGTCAGCGATCATCTTGGGGATGAAGAAGGGGCTATAAGTAGGTCCATTCTGCCCATTGAGTGCGCAGTAGCTTACTTCGTCCTCAAAAGTATGGATACCACCTATCCCTACGCCGTAAATTACGCCTATTCTGTCTTTGTTCGCAGTTTCCAGGTCAATACCACAATCTTTTACCGCTTCCTGAGCTGCCACTATGGCATATTGCGTATAAAGATCCATCTTGTTGCACTGCTTGCGGTCAATATGGTCTCTACCATTGAAATTCTTCACCTCGCAGGCAAAATGGGTCTTGAAATTGGTGGTATCGAAATGGGTAATAGGGCCAGCACCGCTCTTTCCAGCTTTCACATTCTCCCATGTTTCGGGAGCCGTGTTGCCTAAGGGCGAAAGCGCACCAACACCTGTTACTACTACTCTTTTTAATTCCATTGAAAACTTTTGTGTCCTTAAAACTTCAACTTTGACGTTGGTCCCTATGCCACCGTTGGGCGGTTTTTCCATAAAATGGAGGCCAATGTCAAAGTTAAAGTCAAGAGGGTTTATGAAAACTATTTTGCGTTAGCCTCGATATATTCGATAGCTTGGCCAACAGTAGAAATCTTTTCGGCCTGATCGTCGGGAATGGAGATGTGGAATTCTTTCTCAAACTCCATAATCAATTCTACGGTGTCCAAAGAATCAGCACCCAGATCGTTTGCGAAGCTTGCCTCGCTCTTTACTTCACTTTCGTCAACACCGAGCTTATCAACGATGATAGCTTTTACTTTAGATTCAACTTCTGACATAATTGTTTCTTTTATAAATTAATAATTTCTTAAATAGGCTGCAAAATTAGAATTTAATATTCTTACGGCCAAAAGTTTGTAGAAGAAAATGGCATTTTTTGCACACCATTACTCGTTTTTGTGCATTACACATGGCAACGAACACTTAATTTTACATTTTTACCCCGAAAAGTGTGCATATTTTGTCCTTTCCAGGGAGTTATGGGGCACTTTTTGGATGTTCTGCTGTCTGTAGTCTGGCGGTGCGCCTTTCTTGAACGCAGTCTTGAGCATTGAGATTAGTTTTGAGGCCTCTTATTGTTTCCCCTTGACCCAGTGGTCCTTCTCCGTGCGCATATATGTATTAAGGTAGGGCCTCGCTCAATGGTCAGCGGAGGCATTCAGATGTTTTTGAACCTTCCAGCCTCCCAATAGGAGCGAATCCAAGCTTCATTTGGACCAATCGCATGGGCGAAAGCCGGAATGAAGGCTTTTTTCGGACTAATCGAATGGGGGAAAGGCAGAATGAAGGCTTTTTTCGGACCAATCGCATGGGGAAAAGGCAGAATGAAGACCTTTTTCGGACTAATCGAATGGGGGAAAGGCAGAATGAAGGCTTTTTTCGGACCAATCGCATGGGGGAAAGGCAGAATAAAGACCTTTTTCGGACTAATCGAATGGGGGAAAGCCGGAATAAAGACTTTTTTCACGCTTCAGGACAGAGCGCATGACAAAAATGAAGCACAAAAAAACCCAACCTCTCGGCTGGGCCCCAAACTATAAATTATGAAAAATGAATCCTCTTATCAGGATTAGAAATTCCAATACAGACCGAAAGTCAGTGCGTTTCCGTCAGCGTTGAAACCAAAGCCATTGCGGCCAAACGGAGTAGCGGCATCAGCATCGCGATAGCCTAAGAAGCCAAAATGGGTAACAAAGCTCAGCTTGTCAGTCAGATTTACGGCCACACCGGGCTTCAAACCTACTTCCCAAGCATTCTGTGCGTCACTGCTCACGCCGGCTGCGTTCTTATACTTATAAGTATAGAAACCAAAGCCACCGTCAACGAACAAGTTCACGTTGTCCAGCTGCAAGAAGGTGTAGCGCAGGTAAGGTGCAACCTCAAGGGCATTAACCTTAGCACCTTTTTCGTAGTTGTACCTGTAACCGATCACAGTACCGATAGCCAATTGGTCAGAAAGGGTGTAACCCACTTCTGGCAGTACGCTTACAGAGCTCTTGTTTGCTCCGTCTTGCCATTCACGCCACATTCCCAGTTCACCACCGAGATAGATTTGAGCATTTGCTGTCAGTGTCAGCATTGCTACTGCAAACATCAAAAATACTTTCTTCATTTTTGCTATTGTTTTAAGTTAAACTCTTGCTCCACCCTGAGGGTTGAGCATCATTTTCGCCGCGAAATTAGGAAGAACTTCCATTCCGCCTAAGAATTGACAGCCTAATTTCGCCTTACAATTACTAAAAAGCGTTACAAAAAGAACTTTTGAACAACCAAAGGGACTTTTCGAACAACCACACATCAGGCTTTATCGCGCATTGCCCGTGGCTGAGGGCCTCCGTTGCTGAGCGGCACTGGCGTTGCGAGTACGGCTCTGACTCTGCAAGGAAGTTTGGCTCCCACGACCCAGGCGTTGCTGCCCCTGACCCTTGACCATCGTGTTAATGCGATACTGAAAGCCCAGCATGAAGTAATTGCGCAGCGCTTCGGCTCGCGTGTCGGTGATAGTGAGGTTCGAAATGTTGCGCGTCACGGTGCTACGCTGGTGAAGAATGTCATAGATCTGGAACGTGAGGAGGCCTGCGTTGCGCTTCAGGAAGCGTTTGGATATCTGGCCGTCCCATATGGCAATGTTTTTCTGTATGTTGGCCGAATAGCCATGCCGGCTCGTGAAATGAAGCGTGGAAGAGAGCTGAATGTTCATCGGCAAGTCCATCTGAAGGTTGGAGCGCAGCGTATAGTCGAACGTTTCGCGCCGATTGGCCATCTGAATACTGTTCTCTACCTTATAATATCCCACACCGCCCGTTATGCCGGCCAGAAACTTCTTCTTCCGATAGCGAAGCGTCATGTTTTGGCGCAAACGCAGGGTGTGCGTATGGTTGCGCAGGGCGTATGGCTGCAAAAGGTCGATGTCGGAAGCCTGAATGTCCTGAAAATCCACGCTTATGCCAGCCTCCCGAAGCTGTTCAGCAGTGAGGGGTGTGGAATTGTAGTTGGTATTGTCGTTGTAGTCCACTTGGCTGTGAGTGCTCAGGTTGAGCCGTTCGAGGCTGTCGAGCGGAGTGTTGAGGTTAATGTTACCTCCCATGCTCCACCGGCCGTCCACATTCATCAACTTCGATACCCTCACACCGGTCGACGACTCATAAAGCGTCATATTCGAGGTGTTGTTACGCTCTGATGAGAAGTAATAGTCCGTTACGAGGCTGCGGTGAGACTTCTCGCCATAGCTATTGAAGCTGGCGCGCATGTTGTTGTGGAACGAAGGCTTGAGTCCGGGATTACCGTATCGGATGTTTTGCGGATTGGTCTTGTCAATGATCTCCTGGAGGTTGTCTATGTTTGGTTCGCTGCTTTGGCCGTTATAATTGAGGGTCAGGGTGGTCCGCTTAGTGAACCGGTAGCGCAAGTTCAGGCTCGGTGCCCAATTCATGAGGTCCTGGGTGAGCAAACCCTTATCCATTTTGGGCCCAAAAATGTAGTTGGTTTCGTTATGGCGTGGATTCAGGTTCACTCCGTAGCTTGCATTGAGCTTCTTGGTAGTGTGGCGCATCGTCAGATGCACGTTGTGCGAGCTGTAGTTGTTCTCTATGCAGTTACTCAATGCCGTGTCCACCGGAATGGTTCCCCATTCCACCTGATTTTCGGTCAGGGCCATGGTGTCCACCTTGGCGTACTCCACTTCTCGTCCGAAACGGTCCTGCCGGGCATGGCGGCGGTTGAAACTGTAGCGCAACTGAAGGTGGGTAACCTTGCTGAGGGGCTCACTGTAGGTGGCTCCCACGCTGTAGCTCATGCTGTGATTGTCATTGTCGGAATATCGGTTGTACTTCCTGTTGCGGCTGGACTGCAAAAAATATTGGGCCAGGTTACGCGAATATGTGTCAGAGGAACCGTCGCTGTAATTGACGGATGAGCTGAAGGACACATTCCGACCCTTACGGCTCAGCCGGCGACTGACGCCAAAGCTAAGGCTAGCATTCGAGCCTTCGGAGCGTGAATGGCTGCCCGAAAGGCGGTGATTGATGTCCGTGGTGTCGCTACCACGCCTCCCGTTCCAGCTTTGCGCCGTTGATTCGCCCGTGGTCCACGACGTGGTCCGACTGAAGGAAACATTGGGCCTCACGTGAATGTTAGTAAGCGTATCGGGCTTCCATTCCAGCGTAAAATTAGAACTCCACTCGTAACGCCGGCGCATGGAGTGGCTGTCGTTGTTGCCGTAGCGATAATTGGAGTCATTATATATGGTCTCGCTGTGGCTGCCATTCTTGTTCTCGGCGTTGGAGTATCCATAGCGCAGATTTCCGGAAATGCGATACTTGTCTTTCTTTTCACGCGAATAGTTGATGCCCGTCGATTTCGATGCCGTAAGCCCTGACCGGCTCCCACGCGAGAAATTTACTGCATCGCGGCCTCGCTCCGAAAATCCGGGGTTGTTCACGTTGTTCATTCCGCCCATGATAGACAGATGCTGCTCTTTTCGAAACTTATTTAGGTTAAGAGCCGTACTGTAACGGTCGTGATTACCCAGAGCACCACTTGCCTGCCCCACCCAGCCCTTAAACATGTTGGGCTTTATCTCTAAGTCTATCACGTTATCCTCCTCGCCGTCGTCAATGCCCGTCAATCGGGTCTGCGCTGACTTGCGGTCGTAGGTTTTCACGCGACGTATGATGTTGGCAGGCAAATTTTTGAGCGCCATTTGCGGATCGTTGCCGAAGAATTCCCTGCCGTTCACCAAAATGCGGCTATACTCCTTGCCGTTGATCACAATCTTGCCATCGTCCGTGATTTCGGCCCCGGGTATGCGCTCTATGAGTTCTTCAGCCATAGCTCCCTCGGGGGCCTGAAAGGCATCGGCATTGTAGGCCACCGTATCGTCGATCACCGTAACGGGAGGAAGACTGGCCGTCACCACCGCAGCATTGAGCATCACGTCGTTGCGCTCCATTTGCAGCCTCGGCACGCTCACGGCAGGCCGGTTGGCAGTGAGATTGAAGTGAACAAATCCCGTTTGGTAGCCCAACATGGAATAACTCATCAAATAGCCGCTCAGTGGGAGCCTCGCCATCTGATAGCGGCCCAAAGAGTCGGTGATGACCAGATTTCGCACAATGCTGTCGCGCGCCGTCATCAGTTTTACGGTGACTCCTGGCATGGGGCGGTTGTCCTCATCAATGATATGGCCCTCAACGCGTCCCAGCGTGTCAGTCACGAGGGTCTGAGCCGCAAGCGAAAGCCCTCCGCACCATAACAACATGAGGGGGAGCAGCAATCCGAGGGCGTAGCGTTTCATCATGAGGGCATTGACCTTGACAAAGGCCTTGATTGATTCTACCGGTTCAGAAGGTATAGGTAAACAGCCGCGATTTTCCCAGCTTCACGGGAGTCTTTGCCGTAAGCTTCACGCTGGGGCGGTCTTCATAAAAGCGCAGACCCAGATATTCTGTGCCAAAGGTGCTTCGGGTCAGGGTATAGCGGTTTTTTCCTCCCAGCGTCACCTCCACGGTACCCTGAAACTGCAATTCCAGCACTTGAGCGCCATAAGTGGATTGCGCTCCGACCATTTCCATGCTCTGCCCTGCCTCCATGCGTTGCTTCTTCAGGGTCAACACGCCATTGGGGCGCTTGTTGCCATTGGGCAAGTAGCAAAAGTCGCTGAGCAGAATGGAAGCACGGTGGTGGATGGCCTCTCCATCGTATGGAACGGGGAAAATGGACGACTGCACTTCGTAACCTGCCTGCCGCAGGGAGTCGCAGAAGGGGCCAGTCATCATCCGGTAGTTCATACTCGAAATGCCGCAATGTCCACCGATCTGCTTCAGCTTACTGATGGCCTCGGCCGCCGTGCCGCTGCCCTGATTGAGCAGTATCAGCACGTCCGACATTCGCCGCGCTGCCTGCAGCGTGGGCAAAGACGAGCAAAAGGCTATCCACTTGTTTCCCAAAACGCGCTGGGCCATCTCGTAGGAAGCAACGATGTCGCTGTGAAGCATCGGAACGATCTCGTACTGCTTGCAGAACGCCAGCATTTCCTCCAGCGTGGGCACGGGCACGCGCTCTTCTTCCTTTTCTGACGCCAGAACGTATTCCCTCCGCAGTTCAGAAAAAGTGATGTCAGCCAACCGGAGTCGATTTTCCACGGGGCGGTTATCCTTGTGGCGAATGCAGCGACGCATGTCGTTGTAGTCGTGCATCAGCACCATTACACTGTCCTTGGTATAGTGTACGTCACATTCTATGACGTCGTAGCCGTAACGTCGTGCCATTTCCACTGCCCGAAGGCTGTTTTCGGGAATGTCATTACCCAGATGACAGCCGCGATGGGCAAAAGCGGTACTTTCACATTTGGTTTTCGTCCGGGCAGGACACGAAGCGGCACATGCCAGAAGCAGGAGCACAAAAAGAAAAGAAAATTGCTTCATACGATGAGTGATGAACAAATAAAACATCCACAAATTACGCTTCTCGCCCAGGTGGGAAGTTTATTCCGATTTCCAGTGGAGCTGCCGTAATCTGTGGATGCCTGTGATCTAATCCAGAAGGATGAATGGCTTAGAGATTTGGATTGATCTTACTCCATTCGCTGATTGGCGGAACGATGTTGAGCGTTACCAGCTCGTCGCGCATCTTGCAAAGGTGCTCATAGCTGGCGTCCAGCTTTGCATTTTCCTCTGCCGTTCCCTGCGGAACCTCGAAAGTAGCTCCGTTGGGGCCCAACGTGGTCTTCATGGCCATCATAATGTGGTCATATTTGTCGGTCTTCACATACGTTCCGACGGGGAAACGGAATGCTTCGCCACCCATAGCGGCGCGTATCATCTCTACAGAAAGATAGCTGGGGCTCTGGAACGACGAGCGGCCGCGCAGCTTGATGATAGCGGCTCCACCCTGCGTTACGTCCTTCTTCATCTGTTCCCATTCCTCTGTCGGGAACTCTGCAGTACCGATAATGTCCGTCAGTTTGCGACCAGCTACTTCTACATGGCTGCCAAACACGGCCATCTGCTCACCGTGACCGCCGTAAGTGGCGCAACCGGTGATTTCGTCCTGCATCACATCAAACTTCTTAGCCAAAGCGCTCTGCAAACGAGTTGTGTCAAGACCGGCAAGCGTGGTAACCTGTCCGGGTTTCAGACCGGAATAGAGCAATGTCACCAAACCCGTAAGATCTGCCGGATTGAAGATGATCACTACGTGGTTTACGTTCGGGCAATAGGCCTTGATGTTCTTGCCAAGCTCCTCTGCAATCTTGCAGTTGCCTGCCAGCAAATCTTCGCGCGTCATTCCTTCCTTACGGGGAGCACCACCGCTCGATATGATGTATTTTGCATCGGTGAATGCTTCTTTCACGTCAGTGGTAGCCGTGATTTTCACGTTGCCGAAACCGCTCTGACGCATTTCTTCAGCCACTCCTTCGGGTGAAAACACATCATACAGGCAGATGTTGTTGGTAAGGCCCATCATGAGGGCTGACTGCACCATGTTGGAGCCAATCATTCCTGCGGCACCAACAATAACGAGTTTGTCGTTAGTTAAGAATCCCATGATTATTATTTTTTATATACAAGTATGAATCCTAATACTTTGAAAAATTCGCTGCAAAGTTACGATTCTCTAAGAGAAAAACAAAATGGAACCTCTAAGATTTTTAATGAGCATAGATAAACCGCTCATTCCTGCTCTGGAATGCTTGCTGAAAGGCATTCTTGCTTTCATTTTTCGCCTTTTTGGGGCCTCTGACACTCCTTTGGCCCTTTTGGCCCTTTGGCAAGCTATCCTTGCCCCTGCGAGGCCGGACGCACGCCTTCCTGTGGCGGCGCGATGTTCAAGTGGCGCTTGAAGGTATTACCCTCCTTGTCCGTAAGCCGGAGATGGCCGCTTTCTATGCTCAAGGCCACGACCGGAGCCGCCGTAGCCTTCGGCAAACGCAATATGCCGCGCACTCGGCCGTTTTGGTCGCATATTTGCACGCCACAGGTAGTCACCACAAAGAGAAAACCTTTGTCATCGAAGCCCATGGGGCCGATGTGGAGCGCATGGTTGTCCATATTGTGAAGCCAGTAGAAGCGTTGACCGTAAAGAGGCTTGCCTTTCTCGTCCAGCACGTATTGCCACAGGTTATTGTCCCCCTCTTCCTTCCTCACGGCCAAGGAGCCGTCGGGATAAACGGCGTCAAAGGTGCCGCGATTCCTGCGCTTCACCTTTTGCCGACCGACAAATTCCCAATCGGAGCTGTCCTTCAGCATGGGTTGCAGCAAATCGTTCTGCGTCACGCCCCGTTGGGGCGCCTGAGGCCATCCTTCCCACAACCATACCATAACGTCGCGAAAAATCTGGGTTGCCCGGTTCCCGTTGTGACCGCTTTCGCCCCAGTCGCACTTCAATTCGTAGCCGGCAAATTGCAGCGCCGACTCTAACAGCCGGTTTGCCTCATACCAACTCCCGAACAGGGCGTTCCAAGCGTCAAAGGTGCCATCTTGCAGAAAAATACGCAGCGGAAGGGGTTCAGTCTTCCTGACGAGTGCCTGTAAGTCATTACCACCGCGAAAAGCCACGAAAGTGCCTACTCCGCTGAACACTCTGGCAAACATGTCGGGCCTGCAGAAGGCTGCGTTGAATGCTGCAATGCCTCCACTGCTCAAACCGAAGATGGCTCGGTCGGAAGCGCGCATTGAAAACTTCAGCTTCCGGCCATCGTTGAGCACCCTGCCTTCTGCAGTCGGCAGCAGTTCCTGCTCCAAGAATGAGGCAAAGCGCGAATCGGTCATATCAAACTCGTTGCTCCGGTTATAGCGCACCACTTCGCCCTTTCCGTCCTTAATCTTTCCTGGATCAATAAAGACGCCTATCGTCATGGGCATCTTCCCCGAAGAAATCAGCTCATCAAACACCTCCGGCGCACCACACAAGATGCCGTCCAGACCTACAAACAAACAAGCCTCCTGTCCGCTCTGATAACCTTCGGGCACATACACCCAATAGCGATGCTCCGTGCCTGGAAACACGCTCGATTGCTCCAATGTTCCTTCCAAAATGCTATGTTCGCCGTAACAAGGCAGAAACAGCAGCAGCGCCAGACAGGCGGTAAGTAATGATTTAGGGCCGAACGAAACGGCAAACGGATGCATTTTCATTTTCTCTCCTTTTATCACGCGAAGTTACGATTAAGTAAGCACAAAAGGAGCCCGAACCCAAAGTTTCTTCGTATTTTTGTAGCTGAAAATCGTAAAATACATACATCACATGAACAATAGAGTTACAGAACTTTTCGGTATTGAATATCCCATCATTGCCGGAGGAATGGTGTGGTGCAGTGGCTGGCGCCTGACGGCCGCCGTAAGTGAAGCAGGTGGCCTGGGCCTATTAGGTTCGGGTTCCATGACGCCCGAAGTTCTCCGCGAACAGATCTGCAAGGTAAAAAACGCCACCAGAAAGCCCTTCGGCGTGAACGTTCCGCTGATGAAGCCCGAAGCTGCGGCTTTGATGGACGTCATTGCCGAAGAAGGCGTTAAAATAGTGTTCACCTCTGCCGGTAGCCCTAAAAAATGGACTTCATGGCTCCACGAGCGCGGCATTAAAGTGGCCCACGTAGTAGCTTCCTCCCTTTTTGCCAAGAAGTGCGAAGATGCTGGCGTTGATGCCGTCGTTGCCGAAGGCTTTGAGGCCGGCGGACACAATGGAAAGGAAGAAACCACCACCCTTTGCCTCATTCCGGCCGTTCGAAGGGCCACCACCCTTCCGCTCATCGCCGCCGGAGGCATCGCCACAGGCCACGCCATGCTTGCCGTGCAGGCATTGGGGGCCGAAGGTGTGCAAATCGGTACGCTGTTTGCCCTGACGCAGGAGAGTTCGGCCCATGAAGCTTTCAAGCAGCGCTGCCTGAATCTCCAGGAGGGCGACACCAAACTGCTGTTGCGCAAACTTTCCCCCACTCGCTTGGTAAAAGGTGGATTCTATTCTGCCATTGAAGAAGCCGAAAACCGCGGAGCCTCTCCCGAGGAACTTTTGCAGATTATTGGCGTGGGCAAATCCAAGGCTGGCATCTTCGAGGGCGACGTTGACGCCGGCGAGCTGGAGATCGGACAGATTGCCTCGCTTTTTCAGGGCACAGCCCCCCAGAGTGTCGCAACCGTGTTCCAACAGCTTCTCTCGGAATATCGCGAAGCGAAAAATCTCCTTGCTTAAGCCTGCCACGCCATGCAGAACGAAGTTATTTCAGCACGCGTAGCGCAACTGCGCCATTGGATGGAGCAGCACAACGTACAGGCCTTTATCGTGCCCAGCACGGATGCCCACATGAGCGAATACGTGCCCTCCCACTGGGCCTCCCGAGCTTGGATTTCCGGTTTCGACGGCTCCGCCGGTACGGCCGTAGTCACGCTCAGGGACGCAGCCCTTTGGACAGACTCCCGTTACTTCCTTGCCGCAGCGCAACAGCTGCAAGACACCCCTTTTTCTCTGATGAAGGACGGCGTTGACGGCACGCCTGGCATTGCCGAATGGCTTTCCAAGCATCTTTCCGACGGTGACACGGTGGGATTAGACGGCAATGTGTTTTCAGCCACCACGGCCGAAGCTTTGGAGCGTGACTTGAACGCTAAGGGCATCTTCCTCAACGATGAGGGCGATCCCTTTGCCGAAATTTGGCCCAATCGCCCGACGCTTCCCCTGTCTCCCGTCACCATTCAGCCCCTGAAATATACGGGAGAGACTGTAGCCAAGAAATTGGAGCGTCTGCGCACCCAGTTGCGTAAAATCGGTGCCGAAGCCATGCTGGTGAGCGCGCTCGACGAAGTGGCCTGGCTCCTGAATCTCAGAGGTCAGGACGTGGAGTGCAATCCCGTCTTTGTGGCCTACTGCCTGCTGCGCGGAAACGAAACCACGCTCTACGTTAACGCCGTCAAACTGCCGCAGAAGGTGCGCGACCACCTTACGCAGCAAGGCGTATTCATCATGCCCTACGAACAGGCGGAGCAGGACCTTTCAGCTCTCCGCGATGTATGTCTTTTGTTGCCGGAAGGCACAAGTGCGCGTATGACGGCCGCAGCCGAACGTTGTTTCCTTCTGCGCCGTCCGTCGCCCATCGCCTCCATGAAAGCCATCAAGACCGAAGCCGAAATAGAAGGCTTCAAGAGTGCCATGCTGCGCGACGGCGTGGCTATGGTGAAGTTTTTGCACTGGCTGCTGCCTGCCGTCAAGGCCGGTGGCGTTACGGAAATGGACATTGCCGCCCGGCTTCAAACCCTGAGGGCCGAACAAGAACTCTACCAGGGCGACAGCTTTGCCACGATTGCAGCATATGCCGATCATGGAGCCATCGTTCACTACGAAGCCACGCCCGAAACCAACCGCGAGCTCAAACCCAAAGGCCTTTTGCTCGTCGACAGCGGCGCACAGTATCTTGACGGCACCACCGACATCACGCGCACCATTGCTTTGGGCGAACCCACGGCCGAGGAATGCCACATCTATACTTTGGTGCTCAAGGGCCACATCGCCCTGAGCCAGCTCAAGTTCCCTGACGGCGTGTCGGGCACGCAGCTCGATTTGGCCGCGCGTCAGAGCATGTGGACCGAAGGGATGAACTACGGACATGGCACGGGTCATGGCGTAGGCTCCTTTCTCAATGTTCACGAGGGACCTCACCAGATCCGCATGAATTACGTCCCAGCTCCCTTGCATAACGGCATGACGGTAACCGATGAACCCGGCATTTACCTTCCCGGACGCTTCGGGGTAAGGATTGAGAATGTACTGCTCACCATTCCCTACAAGGATACGGAGTTTGGCCATTTTCTCGGCTTCAAGCCCCTCACGCTTTGCCCCATCGATCTGCGCCCCATCGAAAAGAACCTGCTTACCGCCAGCGAACGCGCGTGGCTCAACGACTATCATCTCGAAGTCTGCCGCCAATTGATGCCGCTGCTTCACGACGAGACCGACCGCCTTTGGCTCATGCAGGCCACACAACACATTTAACATTACTCCTTTTTATATAAGCATGGCTTTAATTAAAACAATACTGGGCAAGACGCCGCAGTTTGGCAAGAATTGCTATCTCTCCGAAAACGCCACGGTAGTGGGCGAAGTCACGATGGGTGACAATTGCAGTGTGTGGTTCAATGCCGTTGTGCGCGGCGATGTCAACTACATCAAGATTGGCAACCGCGTAAACATTCAAGATGGCTCCTGCCTCCATACGCTCTATAAGAAAGCGGCCATCGAAATTGGCGACGACGTCACCATTGGCCACAATGTCACCGTCCATGGTGCCAAAATCAAGGATGGTGCACTCATTGGCATGGGTGCCACGCTGCTCGACGACTGTCAGATTGGCCAGGGTGCCATTATTGCTGCCGGAGCGTTGGTGCTGAAGAACACCGTGGTTGGCGATGGCGAACTCTGGGGCGGAGTGCCTGCCAAGTTCATCAAGAAGGTAGACCCCGAGCAGGCCAAGGAACTCAATGTGGGCATTGCCTCCCACTACATCATGTACACCCAGTGGTTTGCCGACGAAAATCCTGACACCATCATTCATCCTTCCAAGGACTGAACATCCCCCTCCCCTGTGAGTGCCAACTATTGTGACATTCTGTTGCCGTTGCCCTTAGAGGGAACGTTCACCTATCTCCTGCCGCCCGAACTCAGCGACAAGGCTGGAGTGGGTCAGCGCGCCGTGGTACCTTTCGGCAAGAGCAAGCAGTATTCCGGCATCATCATGGGCATCCATCAGCGCAAGCCGCAGGGCGACTTTCAGATCAAAAGCATTCTCGACATCATTGACGACCGCCCCATCCTGACCTCTCAGCAATTGCAGCTGTGGCAATGGATGGCCGATTACTACATGTGCTCCTTAGGCGATGTCTACAAGGCCGCCATGCCTTCCGGTCTGCGCCCCACCAGCGAGATGTTCATCCTTCCCAACGATGATTTCAGCGACCTCCACCTGCTCCGCCCCAAGGAACTGCAAGCCTTGGAACTCCTGCGCAGCGGTAAGGTCAAGACCGTAGCCACACTGGCCCGTGCCCTGAAGGTGGGCAGTGCCCTCAATCACGTACGGAGCCTGATGGAACATGGAGCCATCACCGTGAGCGAACACATCGAAGGGCGCTACAAGCCCAAGACGGAAACGCGCATTCGCCTGGCCGAAGCCTATCTTTCCGAAGAAGCCCTCTCCCAACTCCTCCATCTCCTGCAACGCACCCCCAAGCGCTTGCAGCTGTTCCAGACCTACATGGAACTTTCGGGCCTCAAAGCGGCCATCACGCTCCATAATCCCCAGCTGTTGGGCGAAGTGAGCAAGGCCGCCTTGCTCCGCGAGTCGGGCACGTCGGCCGCTGTGCTCATTGCCCTGAAGGCCAAGGGCATTCTGGAGTTCTACGAAAGCACTGTTGAGCCCCAACCGTCCGAAGCCCTCCCCATTGAGGATCAGCTTCCCCTTTCCGAAGCGCAGCAGCAAGCCTACGACGCCATTCTACAGCGTTTTCAGCAAAAGCCCGTTTGCCTGCTCCATGGGGTCACCTCCAGCGGTAAGACGGAAATCTACATCCGCCTCATCCGTTCCATGCTCAAGGCCGGAAAGCAAGTGCTCTATCTCTTGCCTGAGATTGCCCTCACCACGCAAATCACCCACCGTCTGCGCCGCGTCTTCGGCAACGAAATGGGCGTTTACCATTCCCAGTTTCCCGACAGCCAGCGCGTAGCGCTCTGGCAGCGGCAGCTTTCCGACCATCCCTACGGACTGCTGCTCGGCGTGCGTTCGTCCGTATTCCTGCCTTTTCAGCATCTGGGTTTGGTCATCGTAGACGAGGAGCACGAACCGTCATACAAGCAGGAAGACCCTGCCCCACGCTATCATGCTCGCGATACAGCCATCATGCTGGCCACGCGCCACGGAGCCCGTGCCCTGCTGGGTACGGCCACGCCCAATCTCGAAACCTATGCAAATGCCCAGCAAGGGAAATATGGCTATGTGCAGCTGACCACCCGTTACGGTGCCGTGAGCATGCCAAAGATTGAGGTGGCCGACGTGTGTCGACTCATGCACACCAAGGAAATGCGGCCGCCTTTCTCCCCACGATTGGAACAGGCCATCGACGAAGCACTCCACAACGATCAGCAGGTCATCCTTTTCCAAAACCGTCGTGGCTATGCCCCCGTGGTGGAATGCCAGCAGTGCGGCTGGACGCCTACGTGTCCCCATTGCGACGTTACGCTCACCTTCCATCAGTCGCTCCATCGCATGGAGTGCCATTATTGCGGCAGTTCCTTCGACCTTCCCCAGGAGTGTCCGGCTTGCGGTGGCCAGCAGCTGCGCCCCTTGGGCTATGGCACGGAAAAGATTGAGGAAGAAGTGCGCAAACGCTTCCCTGCAGCGCGCACTGCCCGTCTCGATCTTGATACGGCGAGCAGCCGTCAGGCCTACGAGTCTATTCTCTCCCGTTTCTCCTCGGGCGAAACCAATGTACTCATCGGTACCCAGATGATTTCCAAGGGCCTCGACTTTGCCCGTGTGCAGGTGGTAGGCATTCTGGGCATTGATGCCCTGCTCACTCGGCCCGATTTCCGCAGCTTCGAACGTTCCTTCCAACTCATGGCACAGGTGGCAGGCCGCGCAGGACGCCGATCCGGACAGGGCCACGTGGTGCTGCAGACGCGCCACGCCGAATATTCGGTCATCAAGCAGGTCGTGGCTGATGATTATGTCGGCATGTTCCACGAACAGATGGAAGAACGCAGCGCCTTCCACTATCCTCCGTTCACTCGGCTCATCTACGTCTACCTCAAACATCGCGACCAGCCCTCCGTCATATCATCCGCCGAGGCCTTGGCTCAATCGCTCCGCGCCGTATTCGGTACAGCCGTGTTAGGACCCGAAGCACCATCCGTAGCGCGCGTGCAGCGGCTCCACATTCGTAAGATTGCTCTGAAACTGCCCCGTTCCCTATCCCCCACATGGGTGCGTGCCGAACTTCGTCGTATACTCAGCACTGTACAATCTCTGCCATCTTACGGTCCGCTTCAAGTCTACTTTGATGTCGATCCCCTTTAGCCTCCATTATTCCCACGCAGTATTCATCTTTGCAGAATGCACCGCTGCAGTTCGCTTGCTCTGCCATCCCTTCAGGATTGCTTGTCAGCGATCTGTCATTCGTCACCGGGGCGTTACCCCTGCCTGAATACTGAAAGCCTTGCAGGCTTTTCTACTTTTTTCAGGGGCTGAGGAAAAGGCCGGAGGCCTTACAGATTTCAGCCAGGTGTTGCACTTCGCGCAACCTCTGTTTCTGGCAACCTCCCCAATGTCAACGCTGGAGGCGTTGCAGAAATACGCAAGAGAATTTACAATGTAGCAAGTATAGAAAATGCAACATATCAGTCATTTGTGCATTTAGTATTATGCCTCACCCATTGGTCCAAAACCGTCGAAGGAAAAGCTTCGCGCCGTTCGGTATGGGCAAAACCGTCGAAGGAAAAGCTTCGCGCCGTCCGGAATGGGCAAAACCGTCGAAGGAAAAGCTTCGCGCCGTTCGGAATGGGCAAAACCGTCGAAGGAAAAACTCCGCGCCGTTCGGAATGGAGCAAAACCGTCGAAGGAAAAGCTTCGCGCCGTTCGGAATGGAGCAAAACCGTCGAAGGAAAAACTCCGTGCCGTTCGGAATGGAGCAAAACCATCGAAGAAAAAACTCCGTGCCGTTCGGAATGGCCCAAAACCGTCGAAGAAAAAGCTTCAAAAAGTTCGCATGAGTGCAAAACCGTCAACGGATTTGCTCGAACTTATTGATACCCGAGAAAACATGCCATAGGAACAATATGGCGCGAGCAACTCTTCTGCCGTGCCTACGGCACTTTTACAGATACCTGTCATTTCACAAGGCTTTCGTCTCTAACTGAATACAAAAAACTCCAGGCTTTTTATTCACGGAAAAAGCCTGGAGGAATGCTGTCTGAGGTATTATCTGAATTTCTCAATTATGCATCGTGCATTGTGAATGATGCATTGAGAATCCACTCGATGCTCACTTCACTCTGATGGACTTCGTATAATTGTTGATTCTCACTATATAGATGGCCGTGGGCTGCACGTTCTTCTTGTAATGGGAGGCGTCTGCCTCGTGGCTGTCAACGATAGCTCCGCCCGTGGTGTAGATGCGCACGTGGTCTCCATCTTTCAGTCCTTCGATGTGAAGCGTGGTTCCTACGGCATAGATGCGGTAGGGCGCACTGCCTTCCGTGGCCTTCTCCGGCCGCCCACCGCCGAAGCGGATGGTGAGGCGGCGGCTGTTTTGGCCGGCGCTGCTCACCTTCATCTGGTAAGCCTGCTGTTGCAGGTTGGTCACAGCGCCCGTTTCGTGGTCGGTGAGCCATACGCCATTCACGTCACTATAGGCATCCTTGTCGGGCAATTCTATGGTGTACATTCCTTCCTTCGCCACGCCGTAACCCAACGGTATCTCTGTCTCCGTAGGAGCTTCGGCCACGAGCGAGAGGGCGGTTTCAGCGGCATTCTGCACATAGAGCGTCGGCCCTTCGCTGAACGATTGCCACTTCACACCGTCACGGCCCATGTCAAATTCCATATCCTTGTCGGCTCCCACCACGGGACGTATCTCCACCACGTCGGCTTCGCCGTCCACGCTGCGTAGACCCACGTAGGGCTTCGAGGGGGCTGTCACGGCTGCGCCGTAAAGCGGCACCTTGAAGGTCAGGGTTTCTGCATCGCCGATGATGGCCGTCTGCGTAAAGAAGCCTTCACCCAACGTGAGCGTAGCTCCGCTGTCCCACGACTGGGCGGAGTAGATCTTGTCTGCCATCTTCTCATAGGTACCGTCGCCACCCATGGTGTAGATCACGTGCGGCACTTGCATCTGATAGGTGTGGTCGTCCACAGGCGACGTTTCATACTGGCTGATCAGGAAGGGCAGACCTCTGAGGTTCCAGCCCATGTCTTCCAGCTTGGTAAACTCTGGCTGTCCCGTACTGCCGTTGATCTCGGTCTGGTTATATTGCGTCAGCGTCACCGTCTTGGCGTCACCGTTTTCTTCGTAGGCATATACGCCCTGACTGGCTCCCCATCCGGTGAGGCGAACGGGCTTCGTGTCGGCCGTTGCGGCATCGTTGCGCTCCATGAGCCAGCCCACCAAGGCTTCGCGACTCGTCGCAGCTGATTGCCAGCAGGTGGAGTTCTCCTCCTGGAAGTTGTAGCGCCAGCCTGCGCGGCCGTCTGTCGTACTACCGTTATATATATAAGGAGATGCAAAGTCATCCTTCACGTTCACCTCTGTCAAGGCATCGCTTTCCTCGTCGTAGCTTACGGAGATGGCATTCTGCAAATCGTGGGCGTATGGCAAACTCACGAGGCGATACTGTTCGCCCACTGCCGGCTGTTTCTCCACAGCCACATAGCCAGCCTGTACCGTGTTGCCCTGGCCGTAGAGCGAACCGCCTTCCTTCACCAGCAGGTAGCCCGGGCGCACCGTCATCTTGTCGTCGGCATGGAGCACCAGGTTGGCCTCCTTCCCGATGTAGACCACGCTGCCGTCATGCGGATAGAGATGGCCACCATAGTTGTCCACGTAGGCATACTTCGTCACGTCGCCACTGCCATTCACTTCGTTGGCCGTATTCGTCACATTCGTAGCTTCCACGGCCTTTTCGTCGGCCACCTTCCAAGTTTCAAAGGCTCCGAGGTCCACCGTTCCGCCCAGCTTTCTGGGATTGCCCAGCAGATCGCGGTCATGGTCAAAGTCGAACCACTCCGTCCAATCGCTCAGCGTGGCCAGCGACTTGGCGTTGTTGTTTCCACCGTTGATGGCGGCCGATGCTTCGTGCAGCTGGTAGTAGTACGGAGCATGGCTGGTCAGATACGTGGGCAGCGTCTGCGTATAGGCATTGCCTTCGCGCAGATAGGGAGCGAAGGGTGCACTGGTCTTGGTATTGCACTGCGTAAACACGCCTTCGCCCTCGCGTGCCAGCATCGATGTGGCTTCGTTGTAGGTCACCGTATTCACCACGCTTCCTGCCGTTGTTCCCTTGATGGCCAGTTCGCCGTCATGGGCAGCCACGGCCGTACAGTTCAGCACGCGGCCATTTGCCCCTACGTTCACCACGGCATCGGCCGTGTTACCATAGAGCAGCGTGTTGTAAAGCAGTCCCTTGTCAATCTTCACCACGGGTTGTCCCACGGCCATCGTAATGTCTGAAACTATGCTTCCGGCCACTATGCTTCCTTTCTGCGTGAGCTGCACCACGGGTTCTATCTGCTCACCGCTGGCCGTAATCTTGAAGCCATCGAGCAGGAAACCGGTCTTGAATTCCGTATCATTCACGTCGGACTTCACGGAGGGCACGATGCTCACCGTGGCACCTCGCGTGGCCACACCGCCGCGCACTGCCTTCACCTTGTTGATGTAAGCCATGAGCGAAGCGTCGCTGTAGCGGTCCATGATCTCGTCGTTATTGTCGTCAATGTCCTTCTTAGCCTCTTCGCTGAAGTCGGCGCGCGGCACACTGCCATACACTGACACACCGTCTCGCAGCGTCACGCCGCCAGCCGTGGCATTGTCGCCCTTCACGAATACGTAAGCCCGTTCGTGCTCACCGTGAGCATCCTCATGGGTGGCGGAATAGATGCTGGCCATGTCAATGGCACTCTGTATGTTCGAGATGGGATAGGCATTCTCCCAGTCCACGCCGTTCTTGTCGTTGTAGCCTTCGCCATAGACGTAGAGCACACGCTCAAAGCGCGCCGTACTCTCGTAGGCTCCGCGCTCCATGCCGTCGGCCTGCCAGCGCGCCTTGCCCGACAGCTCATATTCGGTGTAATCGTTCAAGGTCAAGCCGTTCTTTTCGTAAGTGGCAATGCCTTTCAGGTATTCGTCGGCGAGCGTCTGCATGTCGCCACGCTGGGCAGAGTGGAAGTAGTAGCTGAGGTCGTTGTCATGAATGTCCTTCACGGTGCGCACCTCTGAATAGGTTCCCTGCTTTTCCGTGTCGGGATAGTTGTTCTCATATTTGGGATATGAGGGGAAGTAAGGCACCAGCTTCTTGTAGGTGGCAATGTCGGCGCCATTGATGATACGGGCCGAAGGATTCACGTGGAAGTCGCGCGTCAGCATCTGAGCCTGCTTCTCCTTGTCGGTCATGCCAGCGGCAAAGGTTTCCTTCGGGTCCACAAAGTTGGGGCCCCTGAAGATATCGGTATTCACGTCGCTCAGGCTGATGTTGCGATAGTCATCTTCCTCGTCGGTAAACGTTTCACCCGAAACGGCGTTGTGCGTTACGCGCTTCTTGGCGTCTACGGTCACGCCTTCGAATTGCGTGCCTGTGCCGCCGTTGTCCTTCCAGATGATGGAGTTTTGGAGCTCGGAGTAGAGCGAAGTTCCCGAGGTGGTACCACCGGCATAGGTTTCTACCGCATCGCTCAGCGTCAGGTGGCCGCCGTTCAGGGCAAACGTGGAGTTCACCACCTTCGTATTCTTGCCCACTATGGGCGCACCCGTGTTGCTATGGAACAGCGAATTCACCACCAATGCCTCGCCGCCACCTTCTTCAATGGCCACGGCCGATACGTCCGCACTGGCTCCGTTCAGCGTAAATTCGCAGTTCTTCACCGTAAACTTAGCTTCACCGCTCTCCAAGGGTTTCAGCACACCGCCACCCAGCGAGCTTTCGCTTTCCCAGAAATTCTGCGTTTCGTAGTAGATGGCAGCGCCACCCTTTTCGTCCACGTTGCTGGCGTAGGTATTGATGAACTTCAAGCCCTCCACGATGATGGGCACGGGAGCGTTCCCAAACTTCGTTACGCGGTTAGACACCATCGTGCCGTAGGTTTCCTTTTGCTGCGCATCTTCCACGATGAAGAGATGGTCCATCTGGTCCAGTGTGGTGTTGCTGCTGATGGGCTTCATCACGATGCGCGACGGAAACAGTTCGGCATCGCGCACGGCTTCACCGTCAGTGGTATGGTCGTTCGTATTGTCGCTGTAGCCTCCGCGGATGGTCAGGCTCTTGATGCCTCGGGCGTCTTCACTCGAAGCAATACCGCCCGTCAGGCTCACACCGTCGTCGGAACGCGGCATTTTCACGAAGAACGCCAGTTTGTTGTTTGACGATACACGCAAAGGACTGTATTCATATTCCGTGCCGTCAGGATTCTTTCCGCCAATGAGTTTCACCACCTTGTCGTGGCCGTTGCGGCTCAGCAGCAGTATTTCGATGGCATCCTGAAGGTTCGTCGTAGCGTTGGCGCTCGTGCTTCCGTCGTGCGTACCACGCTCGCTGGGTCCTACCCAGATCACGTCCGTTTCGTTGCCTAACGGATTAAGCTGCACATACTGGTATTCGTACACGCCAATGTCGATAAACACGTGCTGCTGCCCCATCTTGGGATAGGTGGAAATACGGCGCATGTCGTAAGTGCCTATTTCGTTCTCACGGGTATAGGTCATGTAGCTTTCATCAGCCATAGGCAGCAGGTCACTGAAGCCCAAGCTCTTGAATCGGTTATAGGTTGCTCTGCTCTCTCCGCCCGAATGCTGGTTGTAGAAGCCGTTGCCCTTCAGTCCGTCCGTAGAGCTGTTGGTGGCTGGGGAGTCAATCAGGTTGAACGTGGTTTCCACGCCGCCCGACTTTGTCTTCAGCTTGCCGTCGGCTGTTCCGTCGGCCTCGTCAAGCTCCGTCATGTTGCCATTGGCATAGATGGAGGTTCCGTCTTTGCTGAAAAAGTTGGTGATCAGCTTGGTGGAGGTCAGCGAGGGCTGCGTCACCTCTTGCTCCAGGTAGCTCCAGCCATTGTCTATCAATACGTTCAGACGGTCTACGAGCCAGTCGGCATTCTGCATGTATCCGGCAATACCGGCTTCGATCGACGGCTGCACGAACGATGGTCCGTCCGAAGCCAGGTTGTTGGAGTTGAGCAGCTGATTGTGGTTATAGATACTGTCCGTACCGGTTACCAGGTTGCCATCGCTGTTGCGCTTATAAGTGCCGAAGGCACGCTCACGCGAGAAGCTACCATCCTTTAGCGCCGTAATGGTGACCTTATTGCCGGAGGCATCTACGATGTCGGACATCTTGGCACTTTCCTGATCAGCAAGATCTACAGGCAGCGAGGCATAACGGGCCTTACCCTGCTCGTAGGCGCAGAAGTAGAGCATTTCCTGGTCCATGTCGGGACCGAAGTTGGCCACCATGTCGCGTCGACGATGGTCGGTCTTGCCGCCGATCAGAGGCACGGCCAATGCCGGAGCCAGGTCCTTCACGTCGTCGGGCACGTCGTTGCCCCAGAAAATGGTGTTTAAGGCATAGTGACGTCCACGGCCATAAGGATAGGTAGGTTCGCCGCTCTGGTCGTAGCTGCCATACTGGCGCAGGGAGTTGTCAAGGAAGTTGTAGATGGCAGGGAACTGCTGTGCCCTGTTGCGCACCAAGTCGCAATTCGACATACGCACGGTGCTGGTTTCGGAGCTCGAAATCACACCGCCGCTACCCTGACGGGCTTCGGTGTTGGTGATGCCGGCTTCATTCTGCACCCTTTCATAGATGGGCAAACCGCGCTCCGCCTCGTTGTTGTCGAACAGGGAGTTCCACACGTTGCACTCGTAGTTCGTAGCTATGGCTCCTCCTGCCGTCCATGGGATGAAGTTGCGGTCGTCTTCGTTGATGGGGCCGGAGCTGTGGTTCTGCGTAAAGTGCGAACTCATGATGAAGAGGGTTCCGTTACTGTAGATGGCACCGCCGTTTCCAGCCATATTGTTCTGGAATTCGCAATGTGTCACGATGAGCGGAATGTCGCGCTTGGGCACACCAAGCACCTCGGGCAACGACGACTTTCTCAGGAAGTGGTCGTCCCAGTTGCCGTCCACCAGTATGCCGCCGCCGCGGAAGTAGGTGAGCTGCGTGGCTCGGCGCTTGCAGCGCTCCATGAAAGCCTCGTCGCTCTCGTCGGTCAGCTGCTGCAGGTCGTCACTCGTTTCGGGCTTGTCGCGAGCTTCCAGAGAATGTTCGGGGTTGATGTTGTTGGCATATCCACCAGTGATTTGCAGTCCGTCCAGAATGATGGTTCGAGCATCGCGGCTCTCCAGACTCTCCTGCTCCATATTGGCCAGCAGTTTGGCCTGCGTCGTTTCGCTCGACAGGGATTCCAGCACGTTTCCGCCGTTGTCCTTGCGCGTGGGCAGTTCGCCTACACGCTCCTTGTCCGACATGATGGTGATCAGGTGGTAGATATTGGTGCTACCGGCGGAGTTGGCATCCACGGCGTCGCCCATCACCTTCGAGAGCTTCTTCAACTCCCACGGTTCATACACGTTGTTACCGTTATAGTCGTAGACTTCGCGCTTGTCGCGTATGGTTTGCGTCTTGGCCGCATAGAGCGTCATGACTCCGCGGTCCACACCGTTGATCGTGATGGGCACCTGCACGTCGGCATCGTCGCTCTCGCCATATCCGGCCTGACAGTAGGTATGGTTGTCGCCGGCGGTCTTGATAGTGTTGTCCACACCGCCCACCACCGTCACGGCTTCGGGAATGACAAAGGTATTGGTACGCGCCGAACCCTGCTGCCCATAGGCATCGTGGAAGGGACGGAACTCGCCTTCGCCCACAAAGACCTCAAAGCGCACATCCTTATAGGTGTCTTTCAGGCCTTCGTAGCTGCGCACGGCCTTGATGTATTCAAAGGCATCGCCCAAGCGGTGGAACGGATTGGCAAACGAACTTCCCATCTGCTTATACATCAGTGCCACCGGTTCGGTGCTCTCATTCTCCTGCAACAACTCCAAAGCGGCCGGCTCGGGCAGGCTCTCGGTCTTGGCCACGAAGATACGGCGCATCACATTGGAAGCATCCACCTGAACCTCAAACGATTTGTTCAGTACGCGTGCTCCCATCTCTATGAAGTCGTTCTTCTTCTTGACCTTCTTGAAGCTCACGGGCGAAATCACTACGTCTCCGCCGGTATTGTCCCACGAGATTTGCTGCTCCTTGTTCTGCTCCATGCGTGCCAGACCGGCTACATCTCTCAGCTCCATCGTGGGATATTCTTTCATCACGGTTTCGTAGGCATCGTAGGTCATGCCGGAACGTGCCAGGATGGACGACAGCGTGATGGGCACATAGAGTATGGTTCCGCTCAGCAAACCGTCTTCAAAGCGGTCGTGGTGGTCCCAGCGCACACCCTCACCGTCAATCACAGGCAGCAGCAGGTTGTTCACACCGGGCATACGGCGCGACTCAACGCCACAACAAGTGAAAGCATAGATGTTCTCGTTCTTGGAGTTGGTCTGTGCATTGAAGTTTCCGGCCACATTGGCAAAGTCGTTGGCCGTGTTCTGCCAGAAGGCGCTGGAGTTACAGAGCAGGTTGGGATAAGAGGAGTCGAAATAGATACCACCGCCCGACACCGTAGCATCGTTGAAGACCACGGTCGACGTATAGATTCGCGTATACTGCTGCTCCACGGCCACGCGCTGCGCTTTCTGATATTCGTCATCGGTTTGCTCGCTGTTTTTGGCCGAGACGGAGGGGGCTTCCACATACAGACCACCGCCATACTGTGCCGAATTGTCCTTAATAATTGATCCGCTCACGAGGGCTCCCGGCTGCAAGTAGAGTCCGCCGCCGTAGCGCGTAGCGGTGTTGTCCTTGATGATGCAGTTCTTCACGTGGGCATAGGAAGGCACCACGGCGGCACCGCCTCTGCGAAAGTCTTCGTCCGTTCCGTTGGCATCGCCGTCTATGATGAACAGGCCGTCGAGCACGGCACGGTGGCGCGCACTGTCGGCACCCACCACGTCGGCATCCGAGAGTTCCTTCAAGGTGTACAGCAAGGTCTCGTCGTCGCTGTTCTTATAGAGACTGCGCTCCATGCCTGGGCGGAACAGGTGATTGGTGAACGTCACCACATGGAACACCTGACCCGTGGCTCCCGTGGAGGCATTACTCACCTTGCCGCTCAGCCGCGTAGGATAGCCTATCACGTCGCGCGAGCTTTCGTCATATGCCGGCACGGTTACGGTCGTGCCATTGGTGGTTACCTTCACCTCCTCGGCGCTGTAGCCACCCTTCACCTGCACGCCGTGAGGAATGGTCAGCGAATATTCCAGCAGGTTTTCTTCCACGTCAGTCAGTTTCAGGGGCACATGCGTGGGCGAATAGCTGAAGTTGGTCTTCGTTTGGGTATAGTCGCCGGCCATTTTCACGATGACGGTGAACGTCTTGAGGCTGTCCATGGTGATGTCGCCCAGCACCGTACCGTCGGGCATGGTCACATTGTCCGCCGCCTTGATGCCAATGCCTTGATTTAACTCCTTGCTCAGCATCAGGTTCTCGTCAGCGTTGAAGTTCGTAAGGATGCTCCCCGTGGCTCCCAAGTGGCGAGCGGCATACTTCCAGCGTCCGGCGGCGTCGAACACCAATTGCAGCTTGCTCACACAGGCAGCCTCCTCGGGCGATGCGGCCGTAGCCGTTCCGGTTCCGTTCTGGTTTACGTAGAAAATAGCTTCTCTCACTAAGCGCCCGTCCTCGTCAATGCGACGGATGAGCTGTGGCTCAATATCCTTCGAACCGTCGTATTCGTAGGCTCCGATGTCTATCTTACAATCCTGCACACGTTCGGCAAAGGCCACGTCATTATTGGGCAGGCTTATACCCAGCATGCCTTCGTCGGCACCAGTATTGATACATCCTGCATTGCTTTCCATGATGCGCAGACGGAAGTCATTGTAGGTCTTAGCTTCGCCGGTATAGTTGCCAGCAGCATCGATATCCTTCTCGAAGGGCGTATTCTCTTTAGAAAGCATACCTCCATAATCCGGACCGTTCAGGAAAGTATTGCCTACGCCCACACCACCCTTTCGCTCGGATGCAGAACGGATGGCATTCAGAATACCACCGTTCGAGATGGAATCCACCGACTGCACGTAGCAATGAATAAAGGGAGAGAAGGTGGCCGTTGAGGTCATACTGATAGCGGCTCCATCATTTCCATAGATGATGGAGTTTGCCATCAAAATGGATGAACGTGCCTTGTCGGCAATGCGGAGTCCGCCGTTTCGGTTACCGCTGGTGTTATAAGACAGTGTGTTGTTATAGAATTTACCTACACAGAGTCCCAGACCGCCACCAAAGCCATGGGCATAGTTATTGGCAATAAGGGTATTGAAACACGTTCCTTCATACAAGAAGAGGCCACCGCCAAAAATCTGTCCCTGCTCGTTCTTGGCACCGTGAGTTGAGGTGTTGCTAATGATGAAACATCCCTCGATGGTAGCTGTGGCACCATCTACAAACACACCTCCACCCTTGTTGCGCTTACCGCCAGAGAAATTGTCAATGATCACGCAGTTTCTCAAATGGGCACCTTCATACATGCTCACACCGGCGCCGCCACCATGCACCAAACAGAGATTATACAGAAAACCATGACGAATGGTGAAACCGTCCCAAACCACATTGTCGTAAGTTTGATAGTTGGGATCGGGAGCACGCCTGCTGTCCACATCGTTGGCTTCACGGCCCGAACCGGCTGCCATGCGCTCGCTGTGAGACAAGAAATCGTTGTTTCCCATCTGCGCTGTTTCATTGGTGCTGGGATCGCCTAAGTAGCCGCCCAATGTCCATACGGGATTAGTCACGTCGGGCATCTGCAATACGCGCTTACGAAGTATCTGGCGCTCTTTCGATGCAATGTAGCTGGTCTTAGTTTCTACGATATCGGCCTCCTTGGTAACATCGGCCTTGTTGACAGTTTGCTCTACCGTCCCACTGCCACCTCCCTTGCTTTCGTCGACCACATACTGGCTCTCAACCACCTTATAAAGATAGACGTAGCCTACATTAAGCTCACGACGATAGGGATTATTAGCAAAGGCAACACTGGAATCGTCATCAATCTCATTATTGTCTTTGTCACGACCATGCCCTACTACAATCTTCACGGTGAGTTCTCCTTTTTCAGATTCAGGTTGCTCAAAGGTGACGGTGAGGCGCTTCATGTTGTTTCGGCCAGTGTAGTAAAACACATTGTCTTCCTGATACACTACGTTGCCATCTGCGTCAATCACATAAATCGTTACGCCGGTATTGACATTGCCCGTGTTGTTATTCTTGTTGGTATAGTCATCGTAATAGAAGGCCCCAACGTCAATGGTTAATCTGTATTTCCCTGCTTCCACATTCTTCATCGTTTGCCAGAGCTCTAATCCTGTAAGACTGCCGTCACGAAGATGGAATCGGTTTCCTGAATGTGAATCTACTCTGTTATTATCGGCATCATAGATGGTTCCGCCATTATCAGTGTATGCTCCTATACGGTAAGCAGAATTCTGTTCTGGAATCCAAAGATGCCAATTATCGATGTTGCCCGAAGCTGTTCCGAAAATCGAAACTTTGTAACCATTTTGGTTTAGTCGATCCGTTTTATTGTCTTTTGAGTTCTGGACATAAAGGGATGACACATTGTTCTCGCCTTCGTCCACCCACTTGTAATAATGGGTGATGTTGTGCGCTTTGTATTCAAACTTTGTGGTGTTGGTGGCCTCCACGATTTTGTAGTCGTTGTCCCAGGAGTTGACGGCAGCGGTATTGAGTGCGATGTTGCTCAAGCGCGGATTCACATCGGAGATCTGCAGTATGGTTTCATAGTCTACGGGATTGAGGTCTGCAGCCATCAGAGCCTTGGGAATGTCAACCACCTCGTCGGGATCACTCATCAACGCCTGACGTTCGGTTTCGCCGGGCGTCAGCACAACTCCATCCTTCACGGCGGGAAAACTGCCCATCACCACGGTATTGTCACGCATAATGAAACCTTTATAGTCGGTATATTTTCCGTTGCTCACCCACACCTGCTTGGCTTCAACCCCCTCAATACGCGGCTCAGTGGATCCCTGCTTATTATAAGCGGTGGCCAACTCTACAGCATACTGCAATCCACCTACATAATTTTCTGTTCGTTCATTTTTTATGATCACCCTATCGCTTTCGGGGGTGTCGGCGGCAGTAATATATTCCAGGAATGTTTGCCCCTGATCATTGGGTAGCGTACCTTCGGGCAGCAAGCCTGTAACTGTTTCGCTGGCATCGTTGGGATTGGAAACGACGTCGTTCTTATTGAAAGTGGCTTTACTCCACCATTCAGGTACCGGACTGCTATTGCCCTTTGACCTCCAGAAGGAACGCGAATTGCCTGACAACTCACCATAAGGAAAGCGCGTATCTGCCTGCCAACCTTTCGTAAAACTGCCGTCTTCACTGCCCGCCTGCGTTTCTTTGACAGCAGAACTTTCGGCATAACTTTCATTCAGTATATCGGTTCTGTCCTCAGACCCACCAGTATATACGTTAGACTCTGTAGTCCATGTCTTGGTGACAGTGGTTTGTGTCTTTCCGCCTAAAGTCTTTCCCGACATGTAGCTCTCTGCAAAACCTCCGCAATAACGCCAGTCAGTAGTCAGTACCCCGTTGGCTGCGCCGGTAGTGGCCGTGCCGTCACCGGTGGCATTGATGATGCGTGTGGTACCGTTGGCTTCGTCAAGGGCATCGGTGCCGGCGGCCGCAGCACCGTTCAGGGCATAGATGGTGTTGCCGGCTATGGCATTGCTCCACGAGCTGCCGTCGCGCTTGCCGGCACCGTCGGGCGTGACGTAGATCACGGCTCCTACTTTCGGCAGACGCGTGTTCTCAATGGCTCCGGCATCGGGGGCACCGCCGTAGATGCGGCTACGCAGACCGGAATCATAGCTGATAGTCTTCGACCGTTGTGCCAGAGAGGAACCAGTGGAAATGATGTCGGATCCGCTCTCCATATCGTCGTTAGCACCGTTTACGAGGGGGTTCATGTTGAGCGGCTCGTAGTTCACCACGCCGCCATACATGGGCTGGTCGGCTCCCGTAGAGTGGCCCACATTGCGTGATGGATTGATGAAGTACGGATAGCGCAACATCTTGATATCGTCGTAGTTGGTAGCCGTCGTAACGGCCTTGGGATTGGTTTCGCAGTCACCGTTCACGCCGTTCTTGTTGCGCGTAAGCAGATTGAAGTACTTCACGTCGCTACCCAAGTGGGAGGGACGCTGGCCGCCATCAGCGTCATAGTCGGTATAGAGATAGTTGCCCGTGATGTTTTCCGTCCACAGGCAGCTCACGCTTCCGTCGTCCGAGAGGGTGCGGCGGTCGCTTGCAATTTTCAGACCGTTGGAGAAGATGATGGAATTATAGATCTCCAGCTTGCCATACGTGCCATCGGAGTTGTCGGCCGTGGACTTGAGGGCGTAGCCGCAGTTATTCACAATGTCGCAGTTGCGCAGCCAGATGTGGGCATTGCCGTTGGCCGTCACCACGCCTCCCTCGGTCTTCTCCACTGTGTAGCGGTCAGCCCAGGGCGTGCCGTCAGGGTGGCGCATGTCGCCAGCCGTGGAGTTACGCATGATGGTGTTGACCACAGTAAGCTCTGCCGCGCAACGGTTGCCATCGGCACGCGGATACTGGCCGTTGACATAGATGGCTGCACCCCTCGGGGCAGAACAGTTGGAGATTACGGAATTGCGCAGGATGTTGCCCGTCATGTTGATGCGCGCGTCTTGCGCAATGGTGGAGTTGTTGACCAGCACGCCGCCGCCGAAGGTGATCTCGGTACCCTCCGGCGCATACGAGTCGGCACTCAGATTGGCATTACCGGACGACAGACGGAAACCGTCGACCACCACGTTCTTCACGTTGACCAGTGCAAACACGTGGGCGGCATTGTTTTCATACGTATCGCCCAGCACGTTGGCATTGACACGCGTGGGCGTAGTGCGCTGGTTGCGCCCGTCGATGGTCTGGCCCGTAAACGAGGAGGAAAATCCGCCATAAAGGCGCATGTTGGAAGCAGGACGGATGGACGCGGTGCGCGCCTGAGAGCCGATATAGGAACCCGTACCTGCGGTGTTGAACGTGCCTTCCTTTACGCACACCTGCACATAGTCGTGAGTGAGAGAGGTGGCTGCCGTGCCGTCGGCGTTGAAGAGTTCGCCTTCGCGGAACGTATACTGATACTCCACGGAGCCGTCGCTCTGCAGGGCTACCTTCTGACCGATGCGGTCCTTGAAGAACTTGATGGCGTCGGGCAGGTTGCCGGCCGGATGGGTCCACGACTGGCCTACGGCCTGGTCGTCCTCATAGCCGGTAACATCGTCGCTGTTGTCGGTACCGTAGACGGAGCGTTGCGGATCAACGAAGATGGTGGGAATCAGGGTGCCGGCAGCGTCGGTTGTCTCCAGCGAAGGCAGCAGCACGGCCTGAATGGTGCGGTAGCTGTGAGCCAAGGCTCCGCAAGAACTGATGGCCTCAAACTGGCGGCCCACCACGTCAATCGTGGTATGGGCATGTGATATTTCATCTGCAATACCGCTGATGGCACTCGTCACCTGTACGGCCTTCATACGGAGAGCCGAAGCAGCAATGGGATGCCAGTTGTAGACTTTCTGATAAGGCTGGCCGGGCTCCACCTCGTCGGGACGCACCACGCCATTGTAGTGCATGATGCCGGCCGAAATGTTCTCTCCACCTGCCACCACGATGGTATCAGTGGGATGGTAGAACATGGGGAAATTGCCCACGTAATCGTTAGCCGTGGGATAGTTGGCATTGGTAAGCGACACCACGTTGGTCTTTCGGGTGTTGCTCCAGTCGGTAATGTCGTGCTTGGAGAAGGCGGAGTGATAAATTTCTATCTTGTAGGAAGCATCGTCGCTCGTCTTGCTGCAACCAAACTGCACGTCGTTGTTCACGGGCGACTCGTTGCCCCAGGCCACACTGTTGTAGATGGTGCCGCAGTTGCGCACGTAGATGCCACCCGTACGACCATGACGACGTCCGTAGTAAACAACGTCGGGGCCGGTACACTTATTCTTCACCACGGTGCAGTGGTTGAGCGTTCCGCCCTCGTCAAGATACACACCGCCACCCTCGGCATTGCTCGTACAGTTAGCAATCAACGTGGCAATGGCATGGGGTTCGTACATGGAAGCCTGCTTTCCGTCGCCCACCAGTGCAAACGGATATTCGCTCAGCACGTGGCAGATGGCCAAACCGCCACCTATGCGCGCCGCACTCTGAAGGATGTAGCTGTGCTGCACACTGCCCAGATAGTCAATGCACACAGCACCGCCGTAGCCCTGCACCACGCCTATGCCGGAGGCCTGACACGTATGTACGTAGCAGCGCTCCATGGTGCCGCCACCGTCCATGTAGACACCACCGCCGCGAAGGGTGGCCGCGCAGCGTTCCACCACGCAGTTTCGGAGCAGCGAATTGCCCACCATGTAGACACCGCCGCCGTAGCCCGTATGGTCGTGGCCGGAAGTAACGCGCGACGAGGCGTTGCCTTCCTGAATGGTGCAACCATCAATGGCGGCTTCATTTTCCAAGGGCTGATAGTGGCCCGTGTCGCCTATCTCCCCGTTTGTGCCAAACCACACCACGTGGTAGGAGTTCAGGGGGAAGGTAGTATGGTAGAGGCCACGCGAAGGCTCGTAGGTGAACGAGGTGGTCACCACGGAGTGGTTGCCCGAAAGGATGGTCTTATAGTAGAAGTTCCAGCGGCGTACGGCACCGTCGATGTTATCCTGCGCAATGAAGGCTTGCTCCTCGTCGTAGGTGACGGCCCTCACTTCCTCACCGGCATCGTTGATTCTCGCCATGATGCGCTTACCCGGCAGGTTTTGCGGAGCATCGGCCGTTTCGTCGCCATTGAAGCCGCCAAACACGTAGATGCGCTCAGGAATACGGAACGAGGTGTTGAACATAGATCCGTCAGACTCGTCGGTGGAGCGACGCGTGGGGGTGTAAGTGCCTTTGGCCACGAATACGTAGCCCACCGTGGTAGCGCCTTCGGTCTTAATCTTGTCGTAAAGCTCGTCAATGGCTGTCTGGAGATTGTTCTTGGCATCGCTCCAGCTGGTACCGCCATTGGCAAAGGCACCATTCTCCTGGTCTACGTACATCACCTCGTAGGTCTGCACGTCGTCGGCAAGGCTTTCCGTCCAGCCCATGCAGAGCATCAGGCTGAAGACCAGGAGTCTTATTGCGTGGTGTAGGTTTCCGTGATTCATCTTGCGATTTAATTGTAACCCGGCTTCATCTTAAACGTCACGTCGCCGCGCACCCAGGGCGTGAAGCCTGCATTTTGCGAGGGCTTGGCGTTGTCGAAGATGACCTTGTAGCTGCCGGAGGCATCGCCATTGAACTGCCATGCCGTGCTCACGGGGAAATGGCTGCTGGCGTTATAGTAAGGAATGGCGTAGATGTAGCGGCGGCCATACCATTGGCTACCCACGTCGTCGCCGGTATAGGTATTGAAGAGGGTTTTCTGGTAAGTGGTAGCAGGCTCAGCGTTCTCCATGGGACGAAACAGATAGGCTTCGTCGCCAAAGAGATCGAGGAGCGTGAGCTCGGAAATGCGCAGTTCGGACTGCACGGTAGCGTCCACGTTCCACATGAGATCCACCTTTGCTGCCACGTGATAGAGCAGCAGGTCGGCACGTGGGCGGTTGGCATCGGTGCGGTCAAGCATGCCATAGTAGTTGCCGCTCACGTTGTAGTCATAGGGCGTGGAGTAGATGTCTTGAAGGCGGTCTTTAACGTCGGTGTCGACCGTAAACGTCACCCCTTGCAGGCTTTCGAGGGTCTGCATAGGCAGGGTTTCGGGGTCGGAGAGGGTGGAAAGGTCGGTGCCGTTACAGGTCAGATGGAGTTCCTGTTTCGACACGGCCACATAGACGCGGCCCGAGGTCCACTCGTCGGACGGTGCAATCTGGAAGTTCAGGTTGCCGGTGTAGCGGTAGATGGGGTCATCGGTAGTGATGTAGCGCCCGTCGTTCGTGTCGCTCACCCAGAGTTCGGGGTCAAGGGCAAAGGGAGTGTAATAGGTTTTGTAAACTGCGCCGCCGCGTTCCAGGTACACAAAGAGGTAGGCATATTCGGGCAGGGCGAACGTTTCGGTGATACCCGGGTCGCCCTTTGACTTGGTCATCACCTGTCCGCTGTGAATGCGCAGCACGATGGGCATCGTCACCGTACGGGTGCTGGGAGTGGGCTCATCGTTGTCGTTGATGCACGCCGGAAAGAGAAGGGCCACAATCAGCAACATTGCCCCAGGCCTCATGGCAGGGAGTAATTGCCGCTTAAGGAGTGTTTTAAACCTTCTCGTTTTCATCGTCATGCAAATGAGGCCTTAAATGCTGGGGGTGTAGGTACCGCCGGGTTTCCAGTCGAGCGTAACGCTCACACCCACGGAACTGCTGCTCGCCACGCTCCCATCCCTGAACATGCGCAGCTTGAAGATCTTGAGGTTTCCGGCCAAAAGAGGGTCACGGAAGCTGAGCACGTTTTCGGTCACCTTGCCGTCGCTGCATGTGGCATAAAGGCGCATATGCCATATTTCGTTCGCATTCTGATTGCCTTCGGCAGCCGGATAGGGCGATGCCGGATACTGATAGCGAATAACGGGCCGGTGACTGGGGAAGCACACCGTGGCCAGACAGGCCTGGTGGCCGCCGTTCACGTTGAGCACGTCGGTGGCAACGACGGGCTGGGAAGTAAAGGTATAGACGCTGTCGCGCATCAGGAATCCGTCGGCCATGTCGAAGGCCACGGCCTTGAGGTTCGTAATGTGGCAGTCGGTGGTGTCTACCACGAGGGCCAAAGCGCTGTTCACCATGTAGAGATGAACGAAGAAGGTCTGGTCGATGCCCTCCTGCACATCCATGGGCAGTCGGGCCGTGAAGAGTCCCGTATTGTGGGGCAAAACGGTGTCGGTCTTCTGCTGTACCAGTTCGGCATCCGACGAACGCTCGGGCACGCTGTAGCTCACGTTGCGAGCATCGGCAATGTTGGCCAGCGCCAGGTGCATGTATTGACGCACCGGCAAATAGATGGTGTAGCTCGTTTGGTTGGCATCCATGATGTGCTCTTCATGGTGCGACAGGGCAGAGTCGGCCGTAACGTTGTAGAACGCGAGGTCCACATCGTGGGCATAGTCTGTGAAGATGGGCCGCAGATAGTCGCGTAGCGCCTCGGCTACGGGCTGATCGGCATCCTCGCTGAGCACGGTCTCCAGCTCGGTGGTCATGTTGGTCAACAAGCGAAGGTCGTATCGCAGCACGTACTCCTTGCCGCAATTGTCCAGATCTTCATCAATGGCAGAGCAGCCTGCCAAAAGCAGTCCGCACACCATCAATCCCGTCAAAAGATGCTTCACCATTTATGGTTTTGTTGTTACTATTTCTAAAAGAGCTGTCCTTGAAAACTACTCCTCTAAGCGTAGGGAGCTCCGCGTTAGCGGTGAGGGGTATGACCACGCTGGCAAGGTGCCGCAGTAATCACACCCCTCAGACTGTTATGTTAGATTACAGGACTGAACGTCAGACCCTGCTTCCACTTCAGATCAACTGACAGACCAAACACTACCTGAGTTGAAATCAGATCAGGAATGGTGCTGTAAGCTCCTTTCAGAGCATCCTTTGAAATGGTGATGTTGGCCACCGTGGTATGGTCTTGAATGAACACACGCTTGATTGTTGTTGTTGTTTCAGAACCTGCATTTACATATGGAATACGATACCCGGCTGGATAATTCGTTATATCACCGACTGCTGTACTGAGGCTCAGCTTACCAACGATGTAGAACGTGCTGTTCTTAGGAATCATATTCTTTGCTCCGTAGAAGTCTTGGTTACCGTTCTTAATCTCCAAAGCGAACAACACATCAGGCTGCTCTGTTGTTGGAGTGAGTTTGTTGGTATAATTATCAAATACCATGGTATAGTTAGCGTCTGATTGAGATGTCGTTAAAGCAGAACCGTACTGAACATCTTTATCATAGATTACATCAGAGAAAGTTACACTTGCATCAGAACCTTCCTGAATCATCTTCCAACCCACCTCATGAGGCTGACCACCAATCAGAATACCAGTTACCTGCATAGCATTTCCAGCAATATCCGTTTGATTGGAATCACCGATGATACCATTTCTGTTAGCCTCCATTGTCGTTTCTGCATCTGCAGCCAACTTCACTGTGGACTGTTACAATTCTACGGCATAGTTCACATTGTTT
>JAFUHF010000066.1 GCA_017468985.1 Bacteroidaceae bacterium | reverse complement strand
GAAGATTTCACTGATAACAACGACCTTTAACAGCAGCGCTACCGTAGCGGAGACTTTCAACAGTGTGCTGGCACAGACGTTCCAGAACATTGAATATATCGTTGTTGACGGCGCAAGCAAGGATAATACCCTCGATATTATTAAGGAATACGAGCCCAGGTTCGGCGGCAAGATGCGCTGGATTTCTGAGAAGGACAGCGGTGTCTATGATGCCATGAACAAGGGCTTGCGTATGGTGACCGGCGACGTGGTGGGCTTTCTCAACTCTGACGATTTCTACTACGACGAGCGCGTGCTGGAGGATGTCAACCGGGCTATGGAGGACCAGCCCGTGGACTGTGTCTACGGTGACCTGAAATTTGTCAAGGCTGACGACACCTCAAGCATAGTGCGCATCTGGCGCGGTTCGCAGTACAAGAAGGGGGCCTTCCGACGTGGATGGCACCCTGCGCACCCCACGTTCTATGCCCGTCGTGAGTGCTACGAGAAACTGGGAGTTTTTAACACCAACTTCCCTATCTCGGCCGACTTCGACCTGATGCTTCGCTTCATTGAGAAGGGCAAACTGCGCAACTGCTACAT
Organism: Bacteroidaceae bacterium; assembly: GCA_017468985.1. Classification (GTDB taxonomy): domain Bacteria; phylum Bacteroidota; class Bacteroidia; order Bacteroidales; family Bacteroidaceae; genus UBA6382. The sequence goes on along the minus strand of JAFUHF010000066.1, from coordinate 1,125 downwards.
TCACCGCTACTTCATAATGATGCGAGTGGGCGGGGAGAGCACCGGCAGTTTGCGCAACATCATACGTGGCAACCTCGCCATCATGCGTGCCCTGCGTGAGAACGGCTATCGCACCTCGCCCCTGATCGTTATGCGGCGCATGATGCGCAAGGTCTGGGAGACAATGCAGGGGCGGCTACGCTTGGCGCACATTATTAAAGTTTAAGAATAAACTAAGCAATGTAACAGGCTCTTAAGCAATCGTATATGGATTTTCCCTTTTTAGTCAATATAGCGCCCTTCTTTGTTTCTTTTGCGCTGGGTTTGTTTATCATTCCCAACCTGCGCCTGATGGCCTCGAAGAAAAAAAATTTTCTGCCCGAGAGCAGCAGTAAGGTCAAGAATGGCGTAATGATTGGCGGCATTGCTTTCTTTCCCATTATATTGATTGCTCTGTGCATCAGCATCTCGCTGCCTTACTTGTTCCAGATTGCGGAACTGCGTGCCAGTGTGGAGCCTGCGGCAATGCGTATCATGCAGCTCGTGGTAGGATGCTCGATTCTTTTTATCACAGGATTGAAGGATGACCTCAACGGCACCAGCGGCTTTGTGAAGGTTGTGGCGCTGCTCCTTGCAGCATCAATGTTTCCTGCTACGGGCCTCTGGATAGACAATCTGCACGGGCTCTTCGGCATTGAGGGATTGTCGCCTTACGTGGGTATTCCCCTGTCAGTGCTGCTGGTGTGTTACATCACAGAGGCTTTTAGCCTGCTCGACGGCATCGACGGCTTGAGCAGTGGGGTGGGGGGCATCATTATTTTTACCTTCCTTCTGTTCAGCGTGTGGTACGACTCTACGCTTATCAGTTTTGTGGCTGCGGCTTCTCTTGGCGTTGCCGTTCCTCTTAGCCTCAGATCTCTGCTGTCGAGCAAGTGGGGGAGCACCATCATGGGCAACTCAGGAGCTTACGTGCTGGGCTACATAGTGAGCTATCTCACCATCGGTCTTAGCCACAGTGAGCGTATGCCGGATGGAATGCTGATGATTTGTCTCGGCGCGTTGCTTGTGCCGATGTTCGATATTGTAAGAGTGGTGAGCAGCCGTGTAAGGGACAACCGTACCTTGGACAGGCCCGACCGTAACCAG
>JAFUHF010000008.1 GCA_017468985.1 Bacteroidaceae bacterium | reverse complement strand
GAGAGGTATTCCCTAATGTCAGGAATCTCTTTCGCCATTTGTTCGTACTTTGCTTCCTTTGCCTCTCTGTCCTTCTTCCTTTTGTAGGCGACATCAGAGCATTGCTTGGAGCAATACACGGCATCGATGGTGCGTCTTTGGAATACAGCACCACAGATGGGACATTTCCTGCGAATCTCGTATTTTGCCTGTGCCATATATTATATATAATAAGGTGTATTTTAGTTTTGTTGAACATTACCGACTAAAGTGTCGCGTGAACGATTTGATGCAAATTTACGATAAAAACGCGAAATCAGAGACAAAATCACAAAGTTTGACTAAAAGTAAATCCCGCATAACTACCTGAGTTATACGGGATTTCTATAATTGTTTATTATTTGCTTATCGGTCTTACTTCACCTCCTCAAAATCGGCGTCCTGGATGGTTTCATCGCCGCTTTGGGCGTTACTCTGATTGGCTCCGGCATTTGTGTCTGCCTGTGGGCCGGCACTTTGTGGGCCTTGTCCTGTCTGCTGGTACATCTGGGCGCTGGCGGCTTGCCATGCATTGTTGAGCTCGGCAATGGCGGCGTCAATGGCTGCCACGTCACCGCTCTTGTGGGCATCCTTGAGTTTCTGCAATGCCGTTTCAATGGCAGGCTTCTTGTCGGCAGGCAGTTTGTCGGCCAGTTCCTTGAGCTGATTCTCCGTCTGGAAGATCATGGAGTCTGCCTGATTGAGCTTGTCAATCTTTTCACGCTCCTTCTTGTCGGCCTCTGCATTGGCCTGTGCCTCAGCTTTCATTCGGTCGATTTCGTCTTTGCTCAGTCCGCTACTGGCCTCAATGCGAATGGCCTGTTCCTTTCCAGTGGCTTTGTCCTTGGCTGATACTTTGAGTATGCCGTTGGCGTCGATGTCGAAGCTCACTTCTATCTGTGGAATTCCTCTGCGTGCCGGAGCTATACCTTCGAGGTTGAACTGACCGATGCTCTTGTTCTGGCTGGCCATGGGGCGCTCGCCTTGCAGCACGTGGATGGTCACTGCCGTCTGGTTGTCGGCTGCGGTCGAGAATACTTCGCTCTTCTTGCACGGTATGGTGGTATTGGCGTCGATGAGCTTGGTCATTACGCCGCCCAGGGTTTCGATGCCCAGGGTCAGTGGCGTTACGTCGAGCAATACGATGTCGCCTACACCGGCTTCCTTGTTCAGAATGGCACCCTGAATGCTTGCGCCTACGGCTACCACTTCGTCAGGATTTACGCCCTTCGAAGGTGCTTTGCCAAAATAGTTCTGTACGAGGGTCTGCACTGCCGGTATGCGGCTCGAACCTCCTACGAGGATCACTTCATCAATGTCTTCCGGGGTGAGCTGTGCGTCAGCAATGGCTTTCTGACACGGCTCAAGGCAATCCTGAATGAGCTGGTGTGCCAACTGTTCAAACTTTGCTCTGGTGAGGGTTTTTACCAAGTGCTTGGGCACTCCGCCTACGGGCATGATGTAGGGCAGGTTGATTTCAGTGCTTGTCGTGGACGAAAGTTCTATCTTGGCTTTTTCGGCTGCCTCTTTCAGGCGCTGCATGGCCATAGGATCCTGGCTCAGGTCTGCGCCTTCGTCGCTCTTGAATTCGTCAACCAGCCAGTTGATGATTACCTGGTCAAAGTCATCACCGCCCAGATGGGTGTTACCGTTGGTAGAGAGCACTTCGAATACGCCGCTTCCGAATTCCAGAATGCTGATGTCGAAGGTACCGCCACCCAGGTCGAATACGGCAATCTTCATCTCCTTGTTGCTCTTGTCCAAGCCGTAGGCCAAAGCTGCGGCGGTGGGTTCGTTTACGATGCGGCGCACGTTGAGTCCTGCTATCTCGCCGGCCTCCTTCGTGGCTTGGCGCTGCGAGTCGCTGAAGTAGGCAGGCACTGTGATTACGGCATCTTTCACTTCCTCGCCCAGGTAGTCCTCGGCCGTTTTCTTCATCTTCTGAAGTATGATGGCACTGATTTCCTGCGGCGTGTATTGTCTGCCGTCAATGTCTACTCTGGCCGTATTGTTGTCGCCGCGCACCACGGTATAGGGCACTCTGGCTATTTCCTTCTGCACCATGTCGTAGGGTTCGCCCATGAAGCGTTTGATGCTGTATACGGTGCGCTTCGGATTGGTGATGGCCTGACGCTTGGCAGGGTCGCCCACCTTGCGCTCTCCACCTTCCACAAATGCTACAACGCTCGGCGTTGTGCGCTTTCCCTCGCTGTTTGCGATCACCACGGGTTCATTGCCTTCAAACACGCTGACGCAACTGTTCGTGGTTCCTAAGTCGATTCCAATAATCTTGCTCATAATATGTTCTTTTTTATGTTATTTCTATTGTTGTTTTCTGCCGCCCTCTGGGAGCGACACCTAATCTTTAAACAATAAGCGTGCCAAAAGCCGCCGGCGAGCCCTGATTTTATTTTTCCTGACGAAATCCGAGGCGGTTGTCAACTAATTTGTACCTTTGCATATAAAATATAAATAATGTATATAAAGAAAATAAAATGGTTAGAAACATCATCCTCGTAGCCCTGACGGCATCGCTTCCGCTGCTTGCTCATGGGCAGAAGGCCAAGGAATTTACCTATTCCGGCACCAAGATCAATCTTTCGGAAAGCACCTTCAAGTGCAAGCACTTAGGCAAACTGCAGGGCCAGCCCAAGGAGGGCTATCAGGGCATGGACATTTGGGGCGACTACGTGGTAAGTTGCCAAAATACGGGCTACATGACGCTCTATCAGACCGATGGCGATAAACTCACCCGGCTGGGCGAGCCTTTCAAGATGGCCAGCTTCAATAAGAACAATCACTGCAACGTGGTTTCCTTCAGCCGCACCTTCTACGACAAGGACGACCGCTTCCCCCTGCTCTATGTGAGCCAGTGCCAGCGCGGCACCATCAACGGGCGTAAGGACGTTATCTACGTGGAGCGCATCGGTAATGACCTGAAGCATACCGAGCTCATTCAGACCATCTACTTCCGCGACGTGAAGCACCTCTTTGGTTACGCCCTCCAGTGGGTAATCGACGTGGACAACAATTATCTTTACGGTTATGGCAATACCGTGGACAATTCCAATCCGCTCAACAAGCATCGCATCGTAAAGTTTCGCCTGCCCGATCTCAGCGAGGCCACCGACGGGCTCATCACCCTTACCAACGAAGACCTGCTTGAAAATTATCTGCTCGAAGAAACCTATGCCGCTCCCTTCATGCCCATTGGCCAGGGACTTTTCATCAAGAATGGCCAACTCTTCATGCCCACCGGCGTGGGAACTGAAAAGTATCCCTCCATACTCTATGTGTGGAACCTCCGCGACCGCGTGATGCAAAACGTCATCGATCTTTCCCAGGCAACTTTCGGCGAACTGGAGGACTGTGCCTACTATAAGGGCGACCTCATGATTCAGGCGCAGGGCGACTTCTTCAAGCTCTCGTTCTGAGTCCTCTGTCGCAATGCTTCGGCCTCGGGTCAGCGTTGCGAAGCTATCAGGAAGTGTATATATTTCAAATTATTTCGCACCGTAGGGCGCATCTCGCAGGTTTTCGTGAGATGTGCCTTTCTTTTTGGGATTGCTTCTATGTGAATGGCGGTTGGGGATGTTGAGGACAGGATTCCGTGGGCAGGCTTCAGCTCATCGGAAAGTTTTCGGTCCACCATGCCGAATTTCGGGCTTCTTCCAGATAGGTTCGGGCGTCGCGTTCTTCGTAGCTTCCGTCGTCTTGACCCAGTATGAGGGTGCGTCCAAGTGTGGCGTTCCATTCCAGCAGGCGGCGATTGCTCATGGCCAGTCCGCGCTGCACCATTCGTGCATAGGGCGAGAGCTTATTTCCTGCTGAGTCCATGGTCCATGATACGTTTAAATCGGTCGAAGTTATAAATCTTCGTAATGCCTCCGTTCATTTCGGCTATCACAGCCGACTGGCCCGTATTGTTGTCAATGATAAACCATCGGTCCACCTCGCCGCTGTAGATGTTGATGAGGTTGCGTATTCCGGCGTCGTAGCGGCGGCGGATCACGTCTTCGGGAATGTTGTGGCCTCCCTCGGCCACTCTCTGCTTCACCCTCCTGATGGCCACCTCGGGGCTCGACAGCCAGAAATACAGCAGTTCCACCTGGTAGCCGGCCTTGTGCGCCCTCTTGATCAGGCTCAGGTAGGAGCGCGTGGAGAGCGTGGTTTCCAAGGCAAAGGTTTCGCGCCGCTGCATGAGCGACGAAATCCTTTCCAGCATGAGCCTGCCGGCTTCCATCGAAACCTTTTCCGGATGAAACGGCGACAATCCGCGCGCTATTTCGTCAGCGTTCACAAATTCTTCGCACTGCAATATCTGCGGCAACAGTGTGAGCGAAGCCGTGGTCTTTCCTGCTCCGTTACATCCGGCAATGATGTAGATCTTCTGTGCCATGCGTGGTTACTGCTTGGTTTTTGATTGCAAAGTTAGTATAAGATTGCCGATGGGAAAAATATTCTCCTCCTTTTTTCTTCCACTGTTGAGAGCCGTCTGTCCGTGGCTGCCGTGCTTACCGCGAAATGTTGAAGCCCAGTTTCATGATGAGCTTCAGGGTGCTCAGGGCCCGAGTTGCGGTCATACTGCTTTTCGCTCTCTGGCAGCTCTTCGTAGGGCATCAGGCAGAGGTGTTGCTTCAGGGTGTCGTTGCGCTCAGGACCGTAGGTCCAGCCTTCCGTCATGCGCCCCTACGCCCATAGGTTGTGAACGTTCTTGGTCATCTGCTCCACGAGGGGCAGCAGTTCCTCGGGTAGGTGGATGTCCGTAGTGTCGATGGGGTGGGGTGTGTAGTGCTGATGGGGCATAGTGGGCTTGAGATGGGAATGGTAAGAATGAGGTGGCCAAAGTATTACTGCATCAGTTGGATGTTCTTCTTGCGGAAAGATTGTCCATGTTCTCTATGTTCATATCCCACGTCTAATAGTGGGCATCATTATAGATGCAAAGTTAGCATTTTTGCTCCGAAGCATTTCCTTCGGCATTGGATTTTTCCTTCCTCGGCTGGCTCTTGCCTCATGAATTGGATCTGTATAGGTGTGGTAAGGTGTTTATAAATAACGGATTAAGAAAATTCGGATGTGCATATATGCTTCAATAGGATGTACCGATGTATAAAGTTTTTGCCCCAATTTGGAGGAAAATTGGACCGGTCATTTTTCGTTTTGCAGATTTGCAAAGGCAGATTGGACCGGTCATTTTTCGTTTTGCAGATTTGCAAAGGCAGATTGGACCGGTCATTTTTCGTTTTGCAGATTTGCAAAGACAGATTGGACCGTTCCATTTTCGTTTTGCAGATTTGCAAAGGCTGATTGGACCGTTCCATTTTCGTTTTGCAGATTTGCAAAGACAGATTGGACCGTTCTTTTTTCGCTTTGCAGTTTTGCAAAGACAGATTGGACCATTCTTTTTTCGCTTTGCAGTTTTGCAAAGACAGATTGGACCGGTCTTTTCATCGTTGACATAGGCTGAAGCGGCAGAGTGCGATGAGCAGACTACGATGAGAAACCTGGACCGGTTGAGGGCCGTCCTGATTTCTTGGGCAAAACTCCGCCCGAAAGCTCCATTTCGTCACGAAAAATGGGACGAATATCCCAGGGTAGTGTAGTGTTGCTCCTTCGCAGCTTGGCTGGCAGATGGTATCGCTCCAATCTTCGGATGGAGCCAATCGGCCATTTTCCTGTCCTGATGGTTGTAACTGATAAAAGCGAAGTATCTTCAGGAGTCTTCCATTTGCTTTATTGCTATCAGTTTGTAAATTTAGTGAATGAAATTGGGAAATAACACAGAATGAGTGAGAAATAGTGAAGAAAACTGGAAGTTCAGAACGTCGAATATCGTTGCAGTCCCACTTCTTTTGGGGAAATGGGACTGCGCTGTTTGGAAATATGGGGAAGGATTACTTCAGTTTTTCAATCCATTCATCCACTTGCGGATCGCCCAGGGTCTTGGCTTGGTTGAGATACTTCAATGCTTCGGTTTTATTGCCCTGTTGACCATAGGCAATGCCGATAACCTTGTAGGCATCGGCGCCCTTACTGTCAATTTTGGCTGCGCGCTGTGCTTCATAGATGGCTTCTTCGTAATCGCCTACGTGGAGGTGGACAATGGCCTTCTCCACGATGTAGAGATAATCGTTGGGCCTGATGGAAAGACACTTTTCTATGTCGCTCATGGCCCAGGGGTAGATGTGAGCGGCAAGGTCGGCTTGTTCCTTCATGTAGAAGAAGTTGTCGTTGAGGTTGTGTGAACCTATCAGCTTTTCGTAGGCATCGAAGTCGAGAGCCGACTTGCGATACTGGCCATATTTGTAGCGCAGTTGTGCGCGTTGCAGCAGGTACGGGCCGGCCTCGCTGGAATAGGGCTCGGGGAATCGGAACATTGCGCTGTCCATGAGGGCCAGCACCACGGTAGAATCGTCGTCCATCAGTTCGCGCGCACGGGCAGCATAGAAGAAGGTCTTCTCCGAGCGGAAGTCGGAGGCATTTACCGCCTGATAGGTCTGAAATGCTGCATCGTATTGCTTCAAGGCAAACTGGCAATCACCGATTTGCAGTTGGTAGAGGGGCATGGGCATAATCTCGTAGGCCTGCTGCGCTTCGTTCAAGGCTTTCTCCAGTGTCCAGTCCTTGTAAGTCTGGTACGACTTATACATATTGAGCCGATAGAGCAATTTGGAGAAGTTATAGTGTACTTCTGCCTGATTGTCAGCATGCTGAAATGCGGCTTCGTATTCGGTTTCGGCTTGTGCAAATTGCTGACGCGAAGCAGCGAATGCGGCATGTTCCACGTAGCCCGTAGCTTTTTGTGGAAAGATCTGTTTAAAGTCCTCCAGTGCTGTAAGATAAGCCGTGGAATCACTGCTGTTGGTCTGAAGCAGATAAAGGTACGTGGCGGCTTGCAGCGTGTCTGCCGGAAGCTGTTTGGGTATGTGGATGCTTTGCAGCACAGATTGTCCGGCCGATAGGCCCGATGTGGAAAGGAACTGTACTACGGCCACGTCGGCGGCATAGCTCTTCGTAAGGTCTTTGTCGGCACTCTTCTGCATGATGCCGATCACCTGACCTTTATCGTCAAGCAGCGGAGTGCCGGCTGTGGCATTGTCGGCTTTCGAGGTCAAAGTATAATAGGTCAGGTTGTCATACTTCTTTGCTTCGGTGATTTGAGCTGAAAGTGGGGTGAGTCCCTTGTCCCCGTTGCTCAGATAGCGCGTTACCTGGGCTCCTTTTGTTGCCGGCTGCTGCGCAAGGGGCAGGGCAGGGCTTTCTTTGCAATCTGTGCTGAACTTTACTACGTCGTAAATGTCGCTGGCTCCCTGTATGCGCATTACTTTCCAGGTTTTTCCCTTGCTGTCCTTCACTTCTGCACGGCAAGCGTCTTTTAGCAACGTGTAGGGCGCAATAGCTTCGCCTTTTTGCGACAGGAAGAATCCGTAACCCGTCTGTAGCGGCTTGTCCTGAGCGTCGTAGGTGAGGACTTTTACGATGGCCTTGTCAGTGGCGTTGTTCTTTGCGGCGCTTGCCGGAACCGTCAGTAGTAAGATGGCCAATAGGGTGAGGCATGTTGGGAAATATCGGAATGATTTCTTCATGATATAGCTGAATATGGATCTTTTACAATTGAAGTAGTTCTTGTGCATTGAGTTTTGCTCCTGCGGTAATCTCCGTTCCGCTGAGCATATGGGCTATCTCGGTCACTCTTTCGTCGGTGCTGAGTTCCACGATGTGTGTGGCTGCGGCTTCGTCGTTTTCTTCCTTGTATACTTTGTAGTGAGTCTTCCCGAGTGCTGCAATTTGTGGCAGATGGGTGATGCTGATCACCTGACGCCCCTCGCTGCCCATGTTGAGCATCATGCGTCCCATGCGTTCTGCCATCTGGCCAGAAACACCAGTGTCTATTTCGTCAAAAATAATGGTGGGCATGGCTCTTTTTGAGGAGAGAATGGCCTTGAGTGAGAGCATTACGCGTGCTATCTCGCCCCCTGAGGCAATGGTGGCCAAGGGTTGCAAAGGCATATTCTTGTTTGCGCTGAACAGAAAGGTTACGCTGTCCATTCCTGAGGTCGTTGGCTGCGAAAGTTTGGACAGTTGGGCCTGGAAACGCACGTTGGGCATGCCGAGCAGCTGCAATCGCTCCAGCATTTCCTTCTCCAGCTTTTTCGTGGCGCCTTGGCGGCTTTCCGATAGCTGTGTAGCGGTATCTACGGTTTGATTAAGCTGTTCCTCGCTCTTTTTGCGCAAGAGTTCTATGGTTTCGTCGCTGTCGCTGAGTTCCGCCAGTTGCTTGCGCAAGGTTTCTCCCTTATTGATGAGCTGCTTCACGCTGTTGCACTGATGCTTTTTCTGCAATGTATAGATGGTGTTGAGGCGTTCGGTAACGTAATCCATGCGTTTCGGGTCGAACGTAGTGCGCGAGAGCTCTGTGGCAAGGTCGCTGGCAATGTCTTCTATCTCAATGGCGCAGGAATCTATGCGTTCGCAGAGCGGTTGCATCTTGGCATACACCGTTGAAAGGCGTTCCATGGTGCGCGTCAGTGCATTGAGCTTGGAGCAGATGCCTTCTTCATCGTCCGAAAGCAGACGGTCGGCTTTGTAAAGGCTCTCCTTGATGCTTTCGGCGTGTTCTAAGAAGGTACTTTCTTCTTCCAGCGTTTCCTGCTCGCCGTCCTGTAGTTGTGCCGCCTCTATTTCGCCCAGTTGGAAGGAGAGATAGTCCATGTTGTTTCGTTCCTGTTCCACGCGTTCTTCAAACTCCCGTAGCTCGCGTGCCGTTTGCATATACTGCTGATAGCGTTCCTGATAGAGCTTTAGGATTGTTTGGTTGTCGCTCAGGCTGTCAAGTATGTTGAGCTGGAATCCTTCTTTGTTGAGCAACAGATTCTGATGCTGCGAGTGAATGTCGATGAGCTGTGATGAGAGTTGTTTCAGCGTGGAAATGGAAGTGGGGGTGTCGTTGATGAAGGCACGGCTTTTCCCATTGTCGGTCACTTCGCGGCGTATGATGCATTCCCTGCCGTCGAAGTCAAAGTCGTGGGTCTCGAAGAATTCTTCCAAATGGAAATCGCTTACGTCGAAGGTGGCTTCTACGGTACACCGCTTTGCTCTGGGCTTGATGGTCTTTGCATCCGATCTTCCACCCAGCAACAGGCCTAAGGCACCCAGTATGATGCTCTTTCCTGCACCTGTCTCGCCCGTGATGACGGTGAACCCCTCCTTTAGCGTGATGTCCAAGTGAGAAATGAGGGCGTAATTGCTGATCAGAAGATGTTGAAGCATTTCTTGAAAGGTTGAGCGATGAGGTTATTCCTGTTCAAGCATTTTCTTCCAGTAGGCCGACTGCGAAGCGTTAATCTTTTTCAGAAGATCCCCCATTTTCTGCTTCTTTGCCGTGGTTTCTTTTCCTTGGTAGATGCCTACCAACTCGTCACGCTTATACTCCGTAAAGAGTTTTGGCAATGCGCTTCGCGTTTTTGCAAAATAGGCTTTCTCCAGTTGGTCCATGGAGGCTGTGATTTCCTCGCGTGCTTGGTCTGGGCCTTTGGCCATGTTGTCCAGTCCCTTGCGATGATAGTCATATTGCAGCTGGCGGAAGGGTTTCAGTGCTTCGGCCATGTAGTCATTGATGATGCCGTAGCGGTTATTGTCCTTGTCAAATGCTTTCCAACCCTTGGCATTGAGGTTTTGTGCATTGTTGACGAGGGCTACGGCCTTTTCCAGTACATCTGTGCCACCTTCGGGTGACATGGTGTCCATGTCAATGCCTATAATCAGATAGGCATAGTAAGCTATGAGGGCTGTCAGATTGTTGTCCACCTGATCATCGCGAAATTCCAGCTGGTCGAATTCCTGAAATTCAAAGTTGAAATCCGTGTCGTGAATGCTCAGGGTGGTGGTGATGTAGGAACTGTTGAATACGGGCCGTGAACTTTGTATGTAGGCTTCGCAGGTCATAAGTCCGTTACTTTCGTTATACTTGTTGACGATGATGTTGAAGCTGCACTTGATGCGCTCGTTCAGTTCATACTGCGCGCCGGTCCAGTGTCGTTCGTTGATGAACTGGGTGAGTGAAGCCTTCAGATTGTCGAACACACTCTTGTTGGTGCCCTGTACGTGCTCAGTGTTGATCTCCACTGTGGCGTTGAGTTCCTGCGCCACGAGAGGGAGCTGCATGAGCATCATCAGGCTTATGATGAGCATCAGTTTTTTCATGCGAGGCATTGACATAGTTTGTTGATAATGTCTTTTGCTGCTTCCGTTTTGGGCTTCAGCGGAAACTCCATGGTGTCTTCTTTTGTCAGGATGGTGATCTTGTTGGTGTCGTGCATGAAGCCAGCTCCTTCGTCTCGCAGCGAGTTGAGCACAATGAAGTCCAGATTCTTCTTCCTCAGCTTTTCCCGTGCATTGAAGGTTTCGTCGTTGGTCTCTAAGGCAAAACCTGCCAGTACCTGATCCTTTTGTTTCATTTCTCCCAGGGTGGCGGCTATGTCACGTGTGGGCTTTAGGGCGATGGTCTGCTCCCCCTTCTCGCGTTTTATTTTTACGTCCGACTGGGTCTGCGGCGTGAAGTCGGCAACGGCAGCACAGAGTATGCCGGCCTGGGCTTCTTGGAAATGTGCAACGGAGGCGCTGTACATTTCTGCCGCACTTTCTACATCAATGCGTTGGATGTTAGGATGGCGCGGCGTGAGGTGAGTGGGGCCGCTGATCAGGATGACGCGTGCTCCTCTCTCGGCACATTCTTCGGCCAGGGCATAGCCCATTTTCCCACTGGAGTAATTGCCTATGAATCTCACAGGGTCAATGCGTTCGTAAGTGGGGCCGGCTGTGATCAGAATGGTTTTCCCACTCAGTGCTTGCGGCGAGTTGAGGATGGCTTTAATGTGGCTCACGATCTGTTCAGGTTCTTCCATCCTGCCTTTCCCTATCAAGGCACTGGCCAGCTCTCCGCTGGTGGGTTCTATGATGTGGTTGCCATAGCTGCGCAGGGTGGCCAGATTCTGCTGCGTGGATGGGTGGGCATACATGTCTAAATCCATGGCTGGAGCAACCACCACAGGGGCTTTCATGGAAAGATACGTGGTGATCAGCATGTTGTCGGCTATGCCGTGGGCCATTTTTCCGATAGTGGAGGCCGTGGCCGGTGCCACTATCATCAGGTCGGCCCAAAGTCCCAGGTCTACGTGGCTGTTCCACGTTCCGTCCCTGCCGGAGAAAAACTCACTGATTACGGGTTTCCGCGTGAGTGCGGAGAGCGTGATGGGGGTGATAAACTCCTTGCCGGCTGGCGTGATGACTACCTGAACCTCGGCACCCTCCTTGATGAGCAACCGGATGAGCAGACAGGCCTTGTAGGCCGCTATGCTGCCCGTAATGCCTAATACGATGTGCTTGCCCGAGAGTTCCATATTTTCGTTACTTGTTTTTTTGATTCAGCTCGCTCAGGCGAATTCTGGTGAGCACGTTTTTGGTGTCCATGGTGAAGTCACCCTGCAATACCCAGCTATAGTAGCCCGGATCGCGGCGCAGCGTTTCCTTTACGGAACGTCCCTTGTACTTCCCGAAGTTAAACACCACTTCGCCCTGCTCATCATATACCATGCGTCCTGCCAGGTCGACGTTCTTGCCGCATTTTGAGAATTCCGACAGGAAGTCAATGTTGTTGACCAGAGTTTCCTCATAGCGGTCAAGCTGCGCTTGCAGCACCTCATAGGTGGCCTGCGTGTCGGCCATGGAGGAATGGGCATTTACCAGGTCCTTTTGGCAATAGAACTTGTAAGCGGCTATCAGTGTGCGCTGTTCCATTTTGTGGAAGATGTTCTGCACGTCAACCAGTCGGGACTTGCGGATGTCGAAGTCTACCTGCGCACGCAACATTTCTTCCACCAGCACGGGAATGTCGAAGTGGTTGGAGTTGTATCCGGCGAAGTCGCAACCCTCAAAGGTCTTGGCCAGTTCGGGAGCCACCTCCTTGAAGGTGGGGCAGTCTTTCACGTCGTCATCCGTAATGCCGTGAATCTTGGTACTCTCTTCCGGAATGTGCATTTCGGGGTTGATGTGGAGGCTCTTGCTTTCCTCTTCGCCGTTGGGCCACACTTTGATGTAGCTCAGTTCCACAATCCGGTCGTGACCTACGTTGACGCCGGTTGTCTCTAAGTCGAACACCACAATGGGCTTGTTCAGTTTCAGTTTCATCTGAATGATAGTAAGGTTCTACGTACAAGGAGTGAACAATGCGTGTTGTTATGGCAACCGGTGGGGCGAAAGTGCGTGGCCCATCGTTCATTTATGGCCTGGCCCGTGAGTGAGGGTTTTGTTCCTGCCTTGCAGGGCGTTGGCATACGGCGCTTTCTTTAATTCACTTCCCTGTGGCTCCTGCTTTAGTTGATCAGAAGCGGCATGAGGAGCATGAGCAGGTCGGTGTTCTCCTGCTGCTCAGAGGGAAGGATGAGGCCTGCCCTTCCGGCATCGCCCAGTTTGATGATGACTTCGCTGGACTGCAAGTTCCCGATGAGCTCTATCAGGTCGGTGCCCTTAAATCCAATGAGCACGGGCATGCCGTCATACTGGCACACCAGCTGCTCTTCGGCCGAGAGGGCGTAGTTGATGTTTTCCGACTTGAGCGTCACCATGTTGTTCTGGAACTGGAACTTGATGAGGGCCGTGGTCTTGTCTGCTACCACCAATACGCGGCGCATGGCACTTATGAACGAAGCTCTGTCAATGGTGGCTACGTTGGTGTTCTGCTTGGGAATCACTACCTTATAGTTTGGATACTTTTCTTCTATCAGGCGGCATGCAAGCGTGTAGGTGGACGACTCTATGACGGCCTTTTGGCCTTCAAAGGTGCTAATCTTCACGCCTGCCTTCTCCTTGTCCAGGATGGATTTCAGGATGTTGGCCGGCTTTTGGGGCAGTACGAAGCTGGCGGTGGTGCCATTAGTGTCGCACAGAATGCGGTGACACACCAATTTATGGCCATCGCTGGCTACGATGGAGAGGTCTTCGGAGGTGATGTCTATGAAAATGCCGTTCATCACCTTGCGGCTCTGATCGTCGGCCGTGGCTATGATGGCGTTGGTCAAGCCTTTGCTCAGTGCGGTGGCTGATTCCAGTGCGATGAACCATCCTTCACCTTCTGCTGCGCGAGGCAGCGGATAGTCTAAGGCCGATTCGCCCTGGAAGGTGAAGTGGCCATTCTGGTAGGACATCTCTATTTGCAGCGAACTGGAATTGATGTCGAGCGTAAGTGGCTGTTCGGGTATTTCCTTCAGGATGTTCATCAGCTGTTTAGCCTCCAGGGCAAACTTGCAGTCGCCGTTAGCTTCGGTAAGTTCTAAGGTGGTGGAAATGGTGGTGTCCTGATCAGTGGCCGTCACCGTCATTTCGCCATCCTTGATGTCAAACAGGAAGCATGACAGAATCTGAATGCTATTCTTAGGTAAAATCACGCGCTCAATGTTTTGCAAGCGGCTGTAGAGCAGAGAGCTCGAAACTATGTATCTCATCTTTAATTTGGATTGTTTTTGCTGTTATGATATTGAGGTACAAAAATACGCAAATAATTCGATATGATGGTCTGTGGGCGAAACTATTTTGCAGAATTTCAATACTTCTTTTCAGTGCCAGACGGCAGGTTTTTGAAAAGGCCGTTGTCAAGGGCCAACGGAGTGTCTGCGCAAGGATGTCTGCCCACGCGAAAGCTCGTTCTCAGGAATGCAAATGGTAATGTTATGAGGAAAATTAGAAAAACGATCTTTTTTTCAAAATATCCCCAATGGGTAAAACGTGATGCAAGGGTCGTACCAAGGATTTTTCCTGGAAAATCATTTGAAGAAAGAGGCGAAAATTCAAAAGAATTTCTCTTTTGGGCCTCTACGGGTACGGCCTGATTAATTTATGACTGCGCAGACCTGATACGACCTACTGTTGCGGAAGTTGAACCGAGTCTGCGCAGTTTTTAGGGATGGCTGAGGGCCAAGGGAGTGTTATTCGTCGTAGTGCGTGTCGAGGTAGACTACCTTGGTAACGAGGTATTCCTCCATACCGTGCTTACCGTCGGCACCGCCTATGCCGCTCTTCTTCACACCTGCGTGGAAGCCCTGCATGGCCTCGAAATGCTCACGGTTGATGTAGGTTTCACCGAATTGCAACTTGCGAGCTACCTTGGCGGCAGTGTCGATGTCGCGAGTGAACACGGACGAAGCCAAGCCGTATTCCACGTCGTTGGCCCATTCGATGACCTGATCAATATTATCAAACTCTACGATGGGCAATACGGGACCGAAAGTTTCCTCATGGATGATGTCCATGTCTTGAGTGCAATTGTCAAGCAGTGTAGCGGCATAGAAATAGCCTTTTTCGCCTACGCGATGGCCTCCACACAATACTTTGGCTCCCTGTTTGATGGCGTTTTCTACCTTAGCCGTAACGCTCTCTAAGGCGCGTGCCTCTACAAGCGGACCCATGTCTACGGTGTCGTCCTGGCAGGGGTCACCTACGCGGACTGCCTGGAACTTCTTGAGCAAAATCTCCGTGAATTCCTTCTTGATGTCCTTGTGAACGTAGAGGCGTTCGGCGTTGTTGCAGATTTGTCCGTTATTGCCAATGCGGCTGTCGACCACCCACTGCGCGGCCTTCTCCAGGTCGGCGTCGGGGAATACGATGGCCGGAGCCTTACCACCCAGTTCGAGCGAAACCTTGGTGATGTTGGCGGCTGCGGCTTTCATGATGCTTTCGCCTGCGCCTACGCTGCCCGTTACGCTCACGATGCCTATCTTGGGGCTCGCAGCCAAGGCATTTCCCACCACGGAGCCCTTGCCGGTTACCACGTTGAAGAGGCCGTTGGGCAGGCCGCTCTCGTGAACCACCTTGGCAAATTCGGTGCAGTTTTCAGGGGTGAGCTGTGAGGGTTTGAGCACGATGGAGCAACCGGTGATGAGTGCTGCGCCAGCCTTGCGTGCAATGAGAAAGAAGGGAAAGTTCCATGGCAATATGCCGGCCACCACGCCAATGGGCTCCTTGAAGAGCATAATGGTTTCGCCGCGACGGTCACTCTGAATGATTTCTCCCTCAATGCGCCGTGCCCAGCCAGCCATGTAGTCGAAGTATTCGGCCGTTACCTGTACTTCCACGGTGGCCCAGGTGCGTGTCTTGCCCTGCTCACGCATAATGATATCTACAAACTCTGCCTCACGCTTGCGGATGCCTTCGGCCATCTTTTTCAGATAGGCTGCACGCTCAATGGCCGGGGTGTCGGCCCATGCCTTCTGTGCCTCTACGGCTGCATCGAGGGCTTCTTCCACGTCCTCAATGGTGCCTTCGGGTTGGCGGCTGATCACTTCTTCGGTTGAGGGGTTGAGTACGTCAATCCACTTGCCTGAACGGCTCTCACGGAAGGTTCCGTTGATGTACATTTTCAGATCTTTCATCTTTTCTTGCTTTGATTAGTTGTTGTATCAGTGAGTATTACTAAGTGCTAACAAAGTTAAGTAATATTTTTCAAACCGTTGGGAGAAAACGGCTGAAATTTTATCAAGCAGCCTAATTTAACTGCTTCATTGACCTTTCGTTCGGTTCAATGGGCGAGGCCCTGGGAGTGTTGCTCCCTTTGCCAATGGTCGTAGTCTAAGCGGCCTCGGAGCATACGGGGACGACGGGCATCATAGTTGGGGTGGAGAGGATCGGCTGATGGCTGATAGGCCGGGGTGTGGAGACCGGCAAGGTGCATGATCAGATGGGGTAGGCGGTCGCTGCTGTAGGGTAGGGTGGTGGCATGGCCGATGCCATGGCAAAGGGCGGCATGGCGCGCTGCGTAGGATGGGGAAACCCAGATCCAGAAGGGTATTTCGTACTGTTGACGGATGTCGGATGGCTCAAAACCATTGCTGCGGCCATAGTGAGGGCTGCCGTCGAAGGCCCGTTCGCCGTGGTCGGAGAGGAACAGGACGATGGCCTCTTCGTTTTGGAATCGGGAAAGTATTTGGCTTACCACAGAGTCGCCGTAGCGCATGGCATTGTCGTAGTCGGACAGAATCTGGAGCTGACGGGCATTGAGATCGGGCCGATGATAGTTGGACGGGCGGAAATGGCGGCGCGAGGGAGGAATGCGATCGGCAAATTCAACGTGTTGACCGTGAAGATGGAAAATGATGAAGTTGTGGTCCGTCTGAAATCCATGGAGGGAATCGTAATCCTGAAGTAGGGCTTCGTCGTAGGGATGAATCTCAGCGTTGCGCAGGCTGAACTGCATGCGGCTGAGCTCCTCGTTGGCCAAGAGCTGGGCATCGATGAGCGAATGGAGGTTCTTTCGGGGATGGAGCACGTACTGATTGGAGAGGAACTGCACGTGGTAACCAGCACTTCGCATGAGGGTGGTAATGAGTGGGGCCTGAAACCATCTGAGCGAATCGCCAATGCAGGCGGTGGAGAGGAGCTGTTCAATGGCTTCGGTGGTGAAGTTCCAAGGAGTTACCATGTCGGTGAACAGGTAGAGTTCTCCCTCCTCCTTCAGACGTTGGGTAATGGGCGTGGTGGGAAGTGGATAGCCGTAAAGTGAGGCATGGTGGCGATTGTAGCTTTCGCCTAGAATGAAAACAATGTGGGGAGAGGTGAAGGTGCAGCTGTCTACGGTCGCCTGTGCGGCTGTATGGGGCAGAGTGCGCACGGCACGGCCGTCTCTGCCTATCTCAATCAGGCTGATCCACAGACGATAGACGGGCAGATAGTAGCCTGTGCGGATATTGGCATCCATCAGCGACTGTGGGAGCTGGGTGTCGCTCTGAGCCAGCACCAGCCGATGGAAAAGGTAGCGCTCATTGGTAAGGCTCAGGCACAGTCCAAGGGGAAGCATCACGGGAAGTATCCATTGCAGTATCTTATATATATAAGGTAACATAATGCGCTGCCATTTGCCATAGAGGCAGAAGCCTACATGCGCCATGGCTAACAAAAGAATGAGTCCCACCGGAGAGAAAAGCATCATGGGGGAGAGATAGGCGTGGAGCGCCTCGGAGGCTTCGCCGCCGGTGGTAGCCAGAATGGCGCGAAGCATAGGCGATGTAAGGGGCGCACCTGTGCAGACGTAGAGGGTGCAATCAAGGAGGGAAACGGCATAGGCCACAATGGCACTCACGAGGCGGACAGCACGCCGCAGGCGAAGGGGCAAGAGAGTGAGCAATAGGCAGAAAACATAAAGCTCAAGGACCAGTTCGAATAGTGAAAGGTGGCGTAAGCTGTTCCATGGTTCGAAAACGATGCACTCCTCTCCCAGCATCAACATGAAAAGGAAGAATACTGCATTTTCCCTGATGGGAACCAGCAGGCAATGGAGGAGACGGTGCAAGGATCGTTTGAACATCGTGAGCAGATTGTGCTACAAATTTAAGGAGATTTCCGAAAACGGATGGCAGAAGGATTGCGAAATAGCATCACGGCTCGTTCGAGATGGCAAAAGATGAAAGGATGAACTGAAAGTTTTTAAGAAAACAGAATCTTTATTTGCAACAAAATGCGTAATTTCGCAACCACAATAATCTAAAGTGTAATTAACAGATGGATATCACAGGTAAAATTATTTTTGCGTCCGAACCCCGTGGTGGAGTTGCCCGTGCAACGGGCAACAGCTGGAAGGCTCAGGATTTTGTAATCGAAACTCAGGAACAATATCCTAAGAAGTGTAACTTCACGGTGATGGGAGAGGACAGGCTCAATCAGTTTAATATTAAAGTAGGCGAAGAGCTGACGGTATCGATAGATATCGATGCTCATGAGTATAATGGCCGTTGGTTTAACGACATTCGCGCATGGCGTGTGCAGCGTGGTGCAGTGGCAGCCGGAGGTGCAACCGCAGCGTCAGGTGCTGCTATGGGTACAGTGCCCCCAGCTCCTATTGCTTCACCAGCTCCGGCTCCGGTAGAAGACGATTCACAGGATGATCTGCCCTTCTGATCTGAAAAATCAGGATACTAAAAGCATCCGCGCTGCTCCCATCGGAGCAGCGCGGATTGTTCTTTTCTGTATCGTAGGAAAAAGGGAATTACGAATTCATGGAAATGAGGAACTCCTCGTTGTTGCGCGTGTTGCGCAGGTGTTTCTGCAAGAACTCCATAGATTCTATGGCGTTCATGTCGGAAATATGGTTGCGCAGAATCCACATGCGGTCGAGCGTGAGCTTGTCGTGGAGCAGATCGTCGCGACGGGTACTGGAAGCCACGCAGTTCACGGCCGGGAATATGCGCTTGTTGCTGAGCGAACGGTCGAGTTGCAGTTCCATGTTGCCAGTACCCTTGAATTCCTCGAAGATCACCTCGTCCATCTTGGAACCCGTGTCAATGAGTGCCGTGGCAATGATTGTAAGCGAGCCTCCACCTTCAATGTTTCGGGCTGCTCCGAAGAAGCGCTTAGGCTTTTGCAGTGCATTGGCGTCAACACCACCGGTGAGAACCTTCCCACTGGCCGGAGCCACCGTATTGTAAGCACGGGCCAAACGGGTAATGGAGTCAAGGAAGATGACTACGTCATGGCCGCATTCCACCA
Source organism: Bacteroidaceae bacterium (assembly GCA_017468985.1). GTDB lineage: Bacteria > Bacteroidota > Bacteroidia > Bacteroidales > Bacteroidaceae > UBA6382. Next base: position 13,991 of record JAFUHF010000008.1, on the reverse strand, counting down.
TGCGCTTGGCTTTTTCCAATACGATGCCTGCAATCTTTACATGATGGGCCGCAGGCTCGTCGAAGGTGGATGCAATGACTTCTGCCTTGACGGTACGGGCCATGTCGGTCACTTCCTCAGGGCGTTCGTCAATGAGAAGCATCATGAGATAGGCTTCGGGATGGTTGGCTGCAATGGCATTGGCGATGTCCTTCATGAGAATGGTCTTACCCGTTTTGGGCTGAGCAACGATCAGGGCACGCTGACCTTTTCCGATGGGGGTAAAGAGGTCGACCACACGTACCGAGAGATTGTCGCCATAGCCTTTGCAGAGCTTGAACTTTTCATCAGGGAAAAGTGGGGTGAGGTGCTCAAAGGGAACACGGTCGCGTACGCGTTCTGGGGTGCAGCCGTTGATCAGTTTTACGCTGGTAAGGGGGAAATATTTTTCTCCCTCGTTAGGAACGCGAATTTCGCCTTCTACTACGTCGCCACTTTTCAACCCGTAGGCTTTAATTTGCTGCTGTGACACATAGATGTCATCGGGGGACGACAGATAGTTGTAGTCAGATGAGCGGAGAAATCCGTAGTTTTCGGGCATGATTTCCAATACCCCACTGCCGGTGAGCATGTGGCTGAAGTCATAGTCCTCCTGTGGGCGCACTCTTTCGGGAATGAGGGGTGACTTGGACTGTTCCTTTGGCCAATAGTCGGGCACCTGAGCATCCATGAACGGAGGCTGGCTTCCTGACAGTTCGTCGGTGGGCGTAATGTTGAATTTGTCAATCAAACGGGTGGATATTTCGTCCGTCATGACCTCATTCGCTAATGGAATGTCATCTATGATGATGAAGTCTGGTTCTTCCTCATGGAAAAGAGAGGCAAAGGAAGGTGCTTCAACTTTTTTCTGCTGGGCAGTGCCCTCTTCAGAGGATTCTATCTGGATTTCGATGGGAGCGTCTGTAGCTGCATCGGTTGCCACCTCTGCAGGAGCGGCCGCAGCAGGAGTTTCGGTAGGCGTTGAGGCTTCCTCGGCGGAGAAAAGATCACCTTCTATTGGCTGGCTTTCTTCTACTTTCTTCTTAGGAGGACGTCCCCTGCGCTTTGGAGCCGGATTTTCGGCCGGAGCTTCAGGAATATCGGTTGGAGCAACTGCCTGAGGGGCAACAGGAGCCTCGGTGGGCTTGGTATTTTCTTTCTTACTCTCCTTGGTCTTCGCTTTCGAGGTTTTCTTAATACCATTCTTCTCCGTAGCGGTTCCTACTTTTTCGGGCTCTTTCTTTGTGGCCGTGATGCGAGGACGACGGGGTTTTGCAGGTTTCTCTGAAGAGAGTCGAACGGCTTGTTCGTCTAAAATGCGGTAGATTAGATCTTCTTTTTTTAGGTCTGCATTGGCTTCGATGCCTAAAGAATATGCGATTTCTTGAATTTCAGCATCGGTTTTTGCCAACAATTCTTCTTTGTTGAAATTTGCCATTATTGATGTATGATATTCTTCCACAGCGTCTCGCTCATCTTACTTGGAGACGCCATAATTGATGTAAATGTTCGCTGATGAATGAATAAAAGAAGTCGGGATGACTTATTTTCGCTGCAAAAGTAATCATTAATATTCGTATTAGCGTGTTCTTAGCACTATTTTTTAACCCGAAATGCTGTTTTTTTCTTACTTTTGTCCCTTGAATGATCGTGTATAGAACGGTGGGTGTGAGGATTTGGCCTACATGGGCTGTGCATGACATTAATAATATGGTAATATAAAATAGGTTTATGGCAAATACGATTCTTGACGTGCAGTCCTTGACCAAGACCATCGGCGATCTGTTGCTCTTTTCTGACATTTCGTTCAGCATAGCAGAGCGACAGAAAGTAGGCCTCATTGCCCGAAATGGTGCAGGGAAGACCACGCTGCTGAACATACTCAGCGGCCATGAGTCGTATGATGTCGGTCAGATTGTGACACGCAAAGGGTTGCGTATAGGCTATCTTCCGCAATTGCCCACCTATCCACCCGAGCTCACTGTGATGGAAGCGTGCTATCACCATGCCGGAGAGTTGTCAAAGTTGGTGAAAGACTACGAAGAGGCTCTCGCCGTGCCTAGTCATCCCCAGCTTTCGCAGCTCATGGAGCAGATGGACGAAGCGCGAGCATGGGACTACGAAGCACGTATCAAACAGATTCTCTCGAAGCTCAAGATTACGGACTTCGGTCAGCTCATAGGCCATCTGTCAGGAGGGCAAGTGAAACGTATCGCTCTTGCCAACGTGCTTCTGATGGAGCCTGACCTGCTCTTGCTGGACGAGCCCACCAATCACCTTGATCTGGAGATGATAGAGTGGCTCGAAAACTATCTGAAAACGTCCACCTGCAGCCTTTTCATGGTGACGCACGATCGCTACTTCCTGGACAGGGTTTGTGGCGAGATATTGGAACTGGCAGACCATACGCTTTACGCTTATCAGGGTGGCTACAGCTACTATCTTGAGAAGCGTCAGGAGCGCCTTGATGCCCGAAACAGTGAGTTACAACGTGCGCAGAACCTTTATCGGAAAGAGTTGGAATGGATGAGGCGCATGCCTCAGGCTCGCGGCCACAAGGCGCGTTATCGGGAAGATGCTTTTCGCGAATTGGAGAAAGTGGTGGGAGGAACGCACGACGAACGTCGCCTTTCGCTCAGCATGAGGGATGTGTATATTGGCAACAAGGTGTTTGAAGCCCATGGGGTGAGTAAATCGTTTGATGAACAACACGTGATATTGAACGATTTTAACTATATCTTTGCACGTTATGAGAAAATGGGCATTGTGGGAGGCAACGGCACGGGTAAGACTACTTTTTTGCGCCTGTTGCTCGGTTTGGAACGTCCCAGCTCCGGACGTTTCAGCGTGGGACAGACAGTGCGCTTTGGTTACTATTCGCAAGAGGGCATGGCCATTAAGGAAGATGCGAGGGTGATTGACGTGGTGCGCGACATAGCAGAGTACGTGATGCTCGACGATGGCCGAAAACTCACAGCGTCAGGCCTGTTGAGCCACTTTATGTTTCCTCCCGTGGTGCAGAATTCCTATGTGGCAAAGCTGAGCGGTGGCGAGCGGCGCAGGCTTTACCTTTGTACGGTGTTGATGCGTAATCCCAACTTCCTCATCCTTGATGAACCTACCAACGATCTTGACATCCTCACGCTCCAGATCTTGGAGGAATACTTACAGCAGTTTCATGGCCCGGTCATCATCGTGAGCCACGACCGCTACTTTATGGATAAGATTGTGGATCACCTCCTGGTGTTTAGAGGTCAGGGAAAAGTGAGAGATTTTCCGGGAAACTATACGCAGTATCGCGAATGTGAACAGACGGAAAAATTTGCTCCATCAGTGAATGAGACAAAAGTGCAGACTGGTGCTCAGACGCAGGAGCCGAGAGGGGAAAAGCCACGCACACAGCGTGAGCGTCGACTTACGTTTAAGGAAAAAAAGGAACTCGAACAGCTGTCGCAGGACATTGACCAAATGGAAAAGGAGCAAGTGGAGATAGAGACCGCCTTGAGCAGCGGAAATCTCTCAGTGGAAGAAATTACTCAGATGAGCCGCCGTCTTCCCCGACTCAAAGAAGAACTGGACGAAAAGTCGATGCGTTGGTTAGAGCTTGATGAATTGAGTGACTGAGTCTTGTTCTGATGAGTAGGCTAAACGTAATCTCAGTTACTCCACGTACTTACTGAAGAATTTCCATACTTCCTCTCCGGTGTTAAGGTCGTCGGTGTGCCACTTGTGGCCGGCTCCCACTACCTCGTAGAGCCATACGTCGCAGCCATATGGACTATGGCTGAATTCGTGTTTGATGGTATAATGTCCACTCTCAGGATTGAGGCTCGGTATGAGTTCCTGTTTTTCTTGCATGCAGCGATTCTTACTCACCCAGTAGTTTACAGCTATGGGTACCGGAAGATAGGCTCCCCAGCCTCCCTTGTTTTGCAAATCGCCTGTCCATTCCGAAGTACGGTCTTCCGTACCGTGAACTTCCATCAGAGGAATGGAGCGTGAGGCGTGAAGGGTGCGATACATCCATTCCATCGTGAGACCTGCTATGGTTGCCACGGCTTTAAACGTGTTTTGATTGCTGTACGCCATGAGGTAGCACATTTCACCGCCATTCGACATACCGGTCATAAATGTGTTTTTCCGGCTGAGGCCATAGCGTTGCTGTACGGTGGATGCCATCTTGAGCAAATCCTTTACGTCATCCTGCTTCCATCCCTGCTGTGAGGGATAACCCACGTTCCATCCTCTCTTTCCCTTTGGATCTTTGAGACCTTCAGGTATGCAAAGAGCGAAGCCATAGTTGCGCGCCGGAGCAGCCAGTGGATTTTCTCGCCACACCTTACCACCATAGCCGTGGAGCACGAATACTAACGGTGCACCGGGTTTGAGGCTTTCGGGCAGCAGCATCGTAAACTTGCGCCATTTGCCGCCAATCTTTACTGAGTCGTCCCTGAATTCTTGTCCTTTCATGCTCAGAGGCACGGCAAGCATCAGCAACGTCATGACGGACAGAATGCTTCCTATTCCTAATTCAACATACTTCATACGATGTGCCTTTTAAATCTTTGTATGTACATTATAATCTGCGCAGGGTTCGTGTCACTCTATCCATAAGGTCTAAACTGAATAGATAGCCTACCGACAGCTGAATGCTCCGGTTGTACATGTCGTTTACTTTCATGCAGTGTGTCAGTCCAAGCTGGTAACGGGCGTCTACGTAGATGCCGGTCTTGAAGTGATAGTCAGCTCCCATGACAAGGCTCAGATCCCAAGGTTTTTGTGCCCAACAGGTGATTTCCGGGGTGTGCTTTAGGTGAGTGCTGTTATGAATGAGGTAGGACACCTGTGGTCCGGTCAGAAAATGGAACTCTTCTTCCATGGGCCGCACTTTGAAGAGGAGTGGAAGGCTGATATAATGGCTGCGGTTCACGAGGTTATGCTTTTCGCCTGCACCACTGGCGACAATCTGGTAGACGGGTATCTTAAATCCCAGTTGTTGGTAGAGCAACTCTGCCTGAACGGCTGTGCGTGTGCCAAAATCATGGACGATCACCGCTCCACCATGAGGCCCCATCAGGAATTTCTGTTCGTTGAAGATGTGTCCTTTGCCCTCCGTGTTCTTCGACCAGTTAAGTCCCAGCTGTCCACCAATCTTCCACTGCGCATGGACCAAGGGAGCGTGGAGAATGAAGAACATAGTGAGGAGTAGCAGTCCCAAACGGGGGTGAATGCCAAATTTTTTCTTGTTCATACTGAAAATGTAATGTCGTTTCGAATTAAAAACGCGCTCCATTCTGTTTTATTGCTCGTGGATATAAAATATTTTCCCTTCTCTCGCGTTAATTGATTATATGTATAATTAAAAATTGACGTCAACATGGATAATCAAGAATTGGAACCGAAATTGGTTTTCGATTGTTTTGCTGAAGTAAACAAGATACCGCGCCCTTCTAACAAGGAAGAAAAGATGATGGCCTTTCTCACGGATTTTGGCCACAAACTGGGCCTCGAAACCTTGCAGGACGAGACGGGTAACATCCTGATTCGCAAACCTGCTACCCCGGGCTTCGAAAATAAGCATACTACTGTGGTGCAGAGCCACATGGATATGGTTTGTGAAAAGGTGGCCGGCCTTGATTTCGACTTTGAAAAAGATCCCATCCAGACAGAACTGGACGGCGATTGGATGCGTGCCCGGGGTACCACACTTGGTGCTGATGACGGCATAGGCGTTGCTATGGAAATGGCCTTGCTTCAGGACCAAACGCTTCAGCACGGGCCCATTGAGTGTCTGTTTACGCGTGCTGAGGAAACGAGCCTCGTGGGTGCACGTGGCATTCAGCCCGGATTTCTGACGGGTAAGTATTTGCTCAACCTCGACTCTGAGGATGAGGGACAGATCTTCATTAGTTGTGCCGGTGGTGCTAACACCATAGCCTTTTTCGATGTAGATTTCGAAGATGCCCCTCAGGACAGCTACTTCTTCAAGGTGCAGGTAAGTGGTCTTACGGGTGGTCATTCAGGCGACGACATTGAGAAGAAGCGCGCCAATGCCAATAAACTCTTGTTTCGCGTGCTGCTCCGACTGCGCGAGAAATTTAACATGCAGCTGGTCGATGTACAGAGCGGCGGCCTCCATAACGCCATACCGCGCGACGGATGGGCCATCTGCTTTGTGCCTTTCCAATATAAGGAACTGGTGCGTGTGGAGTTTAATGTGATGACTGCAGAGTTTGAAGAAGAATATGCCGTTACGGAAAAGAACATGAGCTTCTCGCTTCAGAGCGTTTCACCGGTGGGGAAGGTAATGACAGCAGAGTTTACCACTCGTTTGGTGAAGGCCATCGTTGGCCTGCCCAACGGCGTTTTTGCCATGAGTCAGGATATCGAAGGCTTCGTGGAGACTTCTTCCAATCTGGCCAGTGTGCGCCTGAGCGACGGGGTGATTCGCGTTTCTACGATGCAGCGTAGCAATCTTACGAGCAAACGTCTGGCTTCCTGCGATACAGTACGTTCCGTCTTTGAGTTGGCTGGGGCCAGAACAGAGGTGAATACCGGTTACCCAGGGTGGTATCTGAACCCCAATAGCCCTTTGCTGAAAATAACGGTAGATGCTTACGAGCGCCTGTTCGGAAAGAAGCCTCAGGTGAAGGCCATTCATGCCGGTTTAGAGTGTGGATTGTTCAGTGAAAAGTACCCTGAGATGGATATGGTGAGCTTTGGGCCTACTTTGCGCGGCGTTCATAGTCCTGACGAGCGTCTGCTGGTTCCTACGGTACAGATGGTTTGGGACCATCTGCTTGAGGTGCTTCGTAATATTCCTGAGAGGGCCTGAATGGTGTTTTGTAGCTTATAGCTACCCATCTCTCCTTCTTATGCCTTGGTCATGAGATTCCTTTCAAGTCATCGTTTTCGGGTTTATCTTTGCTTGGCTTTGCTTTTGGCAGTAGCCTTTTCCTGTATGGACGAGCAGAAGTTTCCCACGCCAGCCGGTAGCCGTCTCTCCTTCTCTGTAGACACCCTTTCATTCGATACGGTGTTCTCCGGAATAGGTACGCCCACGCGCTCCTTCATGGTCTATAATTCTGGGAGCGACGGAGTGAGCATTACTGGTGTTGCCTTCGACGGAGGAGGCAGTCAGGGGTTCCGCGTGAATGTAGATGGCGTTTATATCAATGGCAATCTTGCTCAGAGCATTGACTGCAGGGCAAAAGACAGCCTCCGGGTCTTTGTAGAGCTCACACCTCAGGCTTTCGATGCTGACGAACCCATTGAAACCACGGCTCACCTCTGGTTTGCCTTAGCCAATGGCGAGCGACAGGAAGTGGTGCTCACGGCTCACTGCCAGAGTGTCATCGTGCTGCGTGCGCTCCACGTTTCTGCCGATACCACGTTTAGTGTGCAGCGGCCCTATCTGGTTTACGACAGCCTCACGGTAGATGAGGGTGTCATGTTTACCGTGAGTGAGGGTGTGCGTTTCTATTTTCATCATGATGCCTTCCTTCGTGTGGATGGCAGCCTCGTGGCCCAAGGCTCACTTCAGCGACCCATCGTGTTTCGTGGTGACCGCACCGACCTGATGTTTGCCTCCCAACCCTACGATCGCGTGCCCGGACAGTGGCAGGGCATTCGCTTCTCGTCTTCCAGCTATGATAACCACATGAACTATTGCGACGTACACAGCGGAACCTTCGGCCTCCGTCTGGACTCGTCCAGTGTGGAGCGCGAAAAGCTGAGGCTGGAGAACAGTGTAGTCCACAACATGAGTGGCGACTGTATCACGGCCTTTTCCTCCCGATTATTCGTGGGTAATAGCCAGATCTCCAATGCTGGTGGCAATTGCATTACGCTCTACGGAGGTGATACAGAGTTTATTCACTGCACAGTAGCTGGTTTTTGTCCCTTCTACGTCATGCGTGGAGCGGCTCTCATCTATTCCAACGAGTACCATAACCAGCCTTACCCCATCCATCGGCTCAGCGTTCGGAACTGTATCGTGACGGGCTATTCAGAGGATGAGATTTTTGGCAATCAGAGTGCAGACTTTCCTCAGGCAGCTTTCAATTATTATTATCAGAACTCCTTGCTCTGCACCACGCCCGTCAGTGACGACCCCCTTATCGTCGGTTGTCTTTGGGATAATGCAAAGGATCTCTGCAGAGAGAAAAACTTCCCGGCTTTTAATCTGGACGAACTTATCTATTCCTTCTCCCTCGTTTCTACCTCCCGGGCCATTGGAGGAGCAGATGCGCAGCTTTCCTCTATCTACTATCCGTTCGATCGTCAAGGGCATCCCCGTCTTTCTGACGGCATGGCCGACATGGGTTGCTATGAGTATGTAGAATCTACGAACGACAGATAGAAAAACTTTGTCTTTCCATTTTGTTCTTCTCTTGCTTATTCGTAACTTTGCCATCCCGTAAGCGAAGTTTTTCAGATTCATTATTATGAACGTGTTCTTAGCATCCCTTCTAATCGTAGCAGTGGCAGTAGCACTGCTAAGCGTCAGGCTCATATGTGGCAAGAAAACCTTCGTCAATACCCATATAGAGGGAAATGCCTCCTTGAAACAAAAAGGCATTACATGTGCTAAAGAATGGGACGGGGAAATTCAGAAAATCAATAGTCAAAAACAATAGCATTAAAGAATGAAACACAAAAACACGCTTTGGGGCCTTTTCTTTATGGTGGCCGCCATCTTAAACGTTAGCAGTTGCAAAGGGCCAGCCGCCCCAGAAGCCGAGACGGGTGAAGCAGAAGCGCCCCGATCGCTCAAAATAGCGTATGTAGAGTTAGATTCCCTCATGTCAGGTTACCAATTCTGTAAGGACTACATGGAGATACTTCAAAAAAAGCACGAAACTATTCAGAACACCCTGAGCAGCAAGGAACTTTCCCTCCAAAAACAACAGGCCGACTTTGAAAGCAAACTGCAGCAGGGTGCATTTACCAGTCGCGAGCAGGCAGAGAGCGTTCAGGCTTCCTTGCAGAAGAAAATCACGCAGTATCAGAACCTTGCACAGAGCTTGGGGGCTGAATTTACCAAGGAACAGGAACGTTTCAACGAGGCACTCCATGACTCTGTCAACCACTTCCTTGCTTCCTACAACGAAACTTATGGCTACAGTATGATTCTGAGCCGTGCGGCTGACAACATCTTGCTGGCAGATCCGCAGCTCGATATTACGGCCGACGTAGTCAAAGGGCTCAACAAGCGCTATCGTGCTGATGAGGAAATAAAGAAGGCCTTAGGCAAGTAATTCCTTTCTGTGAGCATTATACGAGGTTGGCACGTGTGGCCGACCTCTGTTTTTCTTTTCATTTTTACCGATTATCTCTAAAACAAGCTACCCATGAGAGAAGAAATCATCGTTCGTTGTATCAACAACGGTCAGCGGCAGACTTTCCCGGCCGGAACGACAATAGAAGAAGTTTATGAGGCCTTTCGTCCAGATGGCTTAGGTCAGGTTACGGCCGCCCGTGTCAACAATGTGGTGGAAGGTCTGAGTTTCCGTCTTTATAATAATAAGGATGTAGAATTTCTTGACCTCCGTTCTGATGCCGGACTGCGTACATACGTGCGCTCCCTCTTTTTCGTCATGGGCCTGGCGCTCAGAGAGGCCTTTCCCGATGGAGACTTCAGGGTGGAAGCCCCTGTCTCGGGTGGCTACTTCTGCCGCCTCCTCATTGGCCGCAGCGTAACCGACGATGACATACAGACGCTCCGAACTCACATGGATGGTATCATCAACCGCAATGCGCCCTTCCACCGTGTGGTATGTCCTACAGACGAGGCTGTTGGGCTTTTCGAGAAAAAGGGTATGCAAAGCAAAGTCACACTGCTCAGCACCGTGGGCTCCATCTATGCGTACTACTATACGTTAGAAGATCATCCAGACTATTACTATGGGGCCCTTCTGCCGAGAGCCGGACAGCTCGGCCTCTATGATATTATGCGATTGGGTGATGGCGTTTTGGTCCGCGTGCCCGATCAGAACCGTCCTTCACAGCTTGGACCACTTATCAAGCAGGAAAAAATGCTTGAAGTAATACGTGAACATAAGGACTGGCAGGATATCGTTCGCCTACGCACCATCGGTGATCTCAATAAGGCGAACGATTCGGGCTACACGTCGCTGCTCATCAATGTAGCCGAGGCCTTGCAGGAGAAAAAGATCTGCCACATCGCTGAAGAGATTCAGCGCAGGCCTCAGGTACGCCTGATTCTCATTGCTGGCCCCTCCTCAAGCGGTAAAACCACCTTTTCCAAGCGTCTCAGTGTGCAGCTGATGGCCTGCGGACTCCGTCCCTTCCCAATATCAATGGACGATTACTTCGTAGACCGCACGCTCACTCCTCGTGACGAGAAGGGAGACTATGATTTTGAGTCGGTCGACGCGCTCAACATCCCCCTGCTCTCCGAGCACCTCCAGAGGCTCTTTGCTGGGGAGGAAATAGAGTTGCCCCGATACAACTTCCAGACTGGTAAGAGCGAAAGTAGTGGAAAACGCATCAAGCTCTCTCCTCGTGACATCGTGGTAATGGAAGGCATACATGCGCTCAATCCCAAACTCACCGAAAGTATCTCCGACCTACTCAAGTTTAAGGTTTTTGTATCTGCCCTGACCACTATTTTGCTCGACGATCATAACAATATACCTACCACGGACAACCGACTGCTGCGCCGTATAGTGCGCGACTACAAGTATCGCGGCTATTCTGCCACTGAGACCATAGGTCGCTGGCCCAGCGTAATGAAGGGCGAGGAGAAGTGGATCGTTCCGTTCCAGGAAAATGCGGACGTCATGTTCAATTCGGCCTTGCTCTTTGAGCTGGCACTGCTGTGCACCCAGGCGTTGCCATTGCTGGAGATGGTGCCCGAGAATGTCACGGAGTATGCGGAGGCCTACCGGTTGCGGAAATTCCTGGGCTATATCAAGCCCATCCCTCTGGGCGACGTGCCGCCTACGTCGTTGCTGCGCGAGTTCCTTGGAGGCAGCTCATTCCATTATTAAAAAAGGTGCCCTAAACTTTAGGGCACCTTTTTTAACTTCATCAACAGTTTCTTTCCCTTTCGGATGTAGATGCCGCCCTTCTGCGGATTGCTTACGCGTCTTCCCTGCAAGTGAATAACAATGCTCGTCAGTCCGCTGTAGTTGTAGGAGGGGCAAGGCTCACCGAAGCCTATGGTCTTGACGTCGGTGCCGAAGCGGAACTCCTTAAACTCCCTCCCGTCAGCAGATATTTCCCGTCTTTCAGCGTGTCGCTGACGTTGGGATTCCGGTTTTCGTCCGTCAGTTCCTTCATGCCCACGGCTCCCATCCAGTAATCCAGGTATTGGTTGATCAACCCCATGTCGGTCAGGTCAATGCTGACCTCTTTTTTTGATTATACAGCATGGTTTCTTGTATGTAGACGTTTTGGAAGGGTGGCCCGAGGGGTGATGGTCCGGGCTGAATCAGAAAATCTTCATTTCTCATGGTAGATTGGGATTTTTGCTGTACTTTTGCCCTTAATTCAACCATTTTCACGCTCTGCAGGGGATGGAGAAGCTTCGCCCATGGGCTGGTCCACCCGTCTGCTGCCGTGGATAGCCATAAAATACCATCTATCATGAAGAAACAGACGCAGGCGATCCATACGTCCTACCATCGCCCCGATCCTTACGGTGCGCTAAGCGTGCCCATATACCATGCCGTAGCTTATGAGTTCCCTGATGCCCAGGAAATGAGCGACGCTTTCTGTGGCCGCATCGATGCTCCCGACTACTCCAGGGTGGAGAATCCTACCGTGACCCATTTTGAGCATCGCGTCAAGGCGCTCACGGGTGCTGAGGATGTCATAGCCTTCAATTCAGGCATGGCCGCCATCAGCAATGCCATGATGGCCCTCACCCAGAGCGGCCGCAAGCTTCTCAGCTCGCGCCATCTCTTTGGCAACACCTTCTCCCTGCTTACCCAGACGCTCAGCCGCTTTGGCGTAGGCACGAAGCTCTGCGATCTGACCGATCTGGAAGCCGTCCGACAGGCTGTCGACGATTCTGTGTGCTGCATTTTCCTTGAAATAGTGACCAACCCCCAACTTGAGGTGGCTGATCTAAAGGCCCTTGCTGCCGTGGCCCGTGAAAGGGGCATACCTCTCGTGGCCGATACTACGGCGATTCCTTTCACGCAGTTCAGCGCGAAGGAGCTGGGTGTGGACATCGAAATCGTTTCCAGCACGAAGTACATCTCGGGTGGTGCAACGTCTCTCGGGGGCCTGATTATCGACTACGGACGTTTTCCGGCATTTCGGCAGCGCATAAGGTTTGAGATGCTCTTCAATCTGGGCGCCTACATGACTCCGCAGGCTGCCTATATGCAGACTTTAGGTCTCGAAACGCTCGATGCCCGTTATCGGGTACAGGCGCAGAATGCCCAGACCCTCGCGGAACGACTCACCACCCTTGAACCCATCCGCCACGTCAATTATATTGGTCTCCCAACCAATGCTTACTATTCCCTGGCGCGCGAGCAGTTTGGCCCAACTTCCGGTGCAATGCTCACCATTGAGTTGGCCGACCGCGAGGCCTGCTTCCGTTTCATCAACAGGCTCCAGCTCATCCATCGGGCTACCAATCTGTTCGACAACCGCACTCTGGCCATCCATCCGGCCAGCACCATTTTCGGCAACTTCCCTCCGCACCAAAGGGCACGCATGGGAGTAAGCGACTCGGTGGTCCGGATCTCTGTAGGGCTTGAAGCTGTTGACGATCTGTTTGCCGACATCCGTCAGGCACTCTCTTAACAGGGTTTTCCGCTCCTTTGGTAATGAAAAGCTGCTCCCCATCTTCCCTTTTGTGCACCTGGACCTTGGTGCTCGTGTGCTGCCTTTCGGTTCTGAGCCTTTCGGCACGGAGGAACACCTCGCTGCCTGCGCTCAAAGTCCGTGGAAACCAGCTGACAGACCCTCGGGGCAGGACCGTGATGCTCCATGGCGTGATGGACACCCCCAATCCTTACTTCAACCGCTACCGTTGGGGCCATGAAGTGGGCGATGCCGCCGTGCCTCGCTGCCTCAGTTACTTCGACCGCCTTTTCACCGCCATTACCGACACGCTCCACGGGGCCCACTGCAACGTGTTCCGCCTGCATCTGGACCCCTGCTGGACCAACGACCCCTCCGTCGCTCCTTCCGGGGAGGAGAAAGGCGAGGCCAACATCTCGCAGTTCTCTCTGCAGCGTCTGGAGAAGTATTTCGACCTGCTCTACTGGCCCCTCATCCGTCGGGCCATGAACCACGGCCTCTACGTAGTGGTTCGGCCGCCCGGAGTTTGTCCGCACCACCTGCGTTCGGGCGATGCCTACCAGCAATATTTGCTCACCGTATGGCGGTTGGTGGCTCGTCACGACAGTGTGTGCCGCTACGCCGGTCAGATTTCCATCGAGATGGCCAATGAACCCGTGGCCCTCACCCTTGCTGACGGTCAGACCACATCGGGAGCCCTGAGCGACTATTTTCAGCCCATCCTGAACGCCATCCGAAAGGCCGGCTTCAAGGGCATCGTCTGGGCTCCGGGCACGGGATGGCAGTCCCACTATGAAGACTACGCCGCCCATCCCCTACGCGACAAGAACCTGGGCTATGCCGTCCATGTTTATCCTGGCTGGTATGGTGCCTCCGACGACCACTGCGCTTCTGAGGACTTCATTCGCCAGTTCGGAGAGCAGGTTCCCGTTTCCCGAACCCATCCCATCCTTATCTCGGAAGTCGACTGGAGTCCCGAGGTGCCCGGAAAGGGCCATCCGAACGAGTGGGGAGCCTGGGTGCCGGGCAATATGGGAACGTGGGCCACTGCTTCCACTTCCCGATGGTGCAGGGCTTTCAAGGCAGTGCTCGACCATTATGGCAATCTCTCCATGACGCTTACCAGCACCGACGATTATCTTGACCTTGACGCCTACCTTCGTGACTCCACCGTCCTCCCGGCTTTC
>JAFUHF010000065.1 GCA_017468985.1 Bacteroidaceae bacterium | reverse complement strand
CGTAAACCTCGAAGAAAAGATAGCTCGCGTTAACGCACTGATAGAAAAGAAACTGGTGTGCGACGAGCAGACCGACATCGTAGACCTCACGTCCTGCCTCACACTCCCCGACGGCAGTGGAAAGATAGATCCCTCGCTGTTCGTGGAGGGCCTTCATCCTAATGAAAAAGGATATGCTGCCATTGCTAAGGAGCTGAGGAAGGTGCTGAAATAGCGCTGTCGGATCTTACCATGTATCAGTGGTCCTGTTGCACGCGGCACGATTCCGACTCGGCTGCTCGCATACAAAATCAAAACACCTGCTCTGAGTGAGCAGGTGTTTTGATAGATGACTCATATGCTGAATTACAGCTCCCAACCAAGGGCGCTGGCTCCAAGCACGGCTGCTTCGGCTCCGCTCAGACCGGAGATGAGCAACTTGGCATGGCCACGGAAGGCAGGCAGTACGTTTTCGTCGTACGACTTCTGGAGGGGCTTCATCAGGAGGTCGCCGGCCTTAGTGAGTCCGCCGAAGAATACGAAGGCTTCGGGGCTGCTGAAGGCTGCGAAGTCGGCACATGCTGCGCCAAGCATTTCGCCCGTGAATTCGTAGATTTCCTTAGCGATTTCGTCGCCCTTCTCGGCTGCTATCGATACGTCGAGTGAGGTAATGTCCTTCGGGTCGATATCGCGCAAGAGGCTGGGACGGTCTGTGGTCTCCAGTATTTCGCGAGCTGTGCGAGCTACGCCTGTTGCTGAACAGAATGTTTCCAGACAGCCGTGCTTGCCGCATCCGCAAAGGCGGCTGCCGGGCTTGCGGTCCATCGTTACGTGGCCCAGTTCACCAGCAAAACCGTCGCTGCCGTAAACCACCTGACCATTGATTACGATACCGCTACCCACGCCAGTTCCCAGGGTGATCATGATGAAGTCCTTCATACCACGGGCCACACCGTAGGTCATTTCGCCTACAGCTGCGGCGTTAGCGTCGTTTGTGAGGGCTACGGGTATGCCCAGAGCGTCTTCGAAGAGCTTTGCCAAAGGAATGGAGCCTTTCCACTGCAGGTTGGCAGCATTCTCGATGGTTCCGGTGTAGTAGCACCCGTTAGGTGCGCCGATGCCCATGCCTTTCACTTTGTCGATGCCGCCAATCACGTCAATGATGGGTTGCATGGCTTCTACTCCTGCCTTTACGTAGTCGTTCACGTCAGGATAAGCCTGCGTCTTGATGGCTGTGGAACCCTTGATTTCTCCACGTTGATCTACTATTCCGAATACGGAATTTGTTCCTCCCAGGTCGAGCCCAATAACGTAGGGCTTTGCGTTATTTTCCATATATGTGTAAATTTTATATTGATAATGTTCAACCCTACAAAGTTATGAATTAATTTCATCCCGAGGGTGATAATGCGTGGGAAAAGTGAAGAAAAGCCCCTTTCAACGATGTAGAGACCACGTTTTCGGGCAGAAATGCGTAACTTTGCGCCCGTATTTTTAACATACAGTCATAATTCAATATATGAAACAACCGATTATTTGTTTGGGAATGGCTTTGATGCTGTCACTTGGTGCATGTCAGGAGAAGAAAACG
This sequence comes from Bacteroidaceae bacterium, assembly GCA_017468985.1. Lineage (GTDB taxonomy): Bacteria > Bacteroidota > Bacteroidia > Bacteroidales > Bacteroidaceae > UBA6382. Next base: position 36,874 of record JAFUHF010000065.1, on the reverse strand, counting down.
AGCGAAAAGAGTTTTGAGGAGAAGATGGACTCCCTCTTTTTGAGTCAGTATCCCAGTGCTGACGAGCCTGGAGCGGCCGTGCTGGTGGCTCGGGGCGGAAAGGTGGTGTATGAAGGGTGTTTCGGACTGGCCGATCTGGAGACGAAGGCACCCATAACGCCAGAAACCAACTTTTGCATAGCTTCCGTTTCGAAGCAGTTTTCTGCCGTTGCCCTGATGCAACTTGCTGAGCAGGGACTGCTTTCGCTCGACGACAATCTGAAGAAGTTTTTCCCAGAATATAAGGCAGACTTCTACAACCGCATCACGTTGCGCCACATCATGAGCCATACTTCTGGACTGCCTGATACGCGTACTTCAGCCGACCGCAACTTTGCGCTCTATTCGACCGACGTAGAGTCGTGCGAGTTTTTTAAGGACTTGGATCACCTGAATTCCGAGCCCGGCACGCAGTATGAATACATGAACCCCACCTTCCAGCTGACGTATCAGATTGTGCCACGAGTGACGGGAACGGATTTCGACAGCTACATGAAGGCTCACATCTTCGACGTGGCAGGCATGGACAGCACCACCTACTTCGAAGCCGATAAACACATACCCAATATGGCCCACGGATATAGCCGCAACAGTGACACTCAGGCTTTCGAGGAGAATGACTATGGTGAAACCAACTTCTTTGCGTCGAAGGCTGACGGAGGACTCTATACTTCTGTTCGTGACTTCCTGAAGTGGGAAGAAGTTCTGCGCGACGAGAAGGTGCTCACAGCAGCGTCGCGCGACATGGCCTACACGCAGCAGGTGATGATTCCTGAGAATGCGGAGTATGGTTACAACGAAGGAACGGGGTACGGCTACGGATTCTTCGTTCAGCAGATTGAGGGTGAGCCGAAGATAGTATATCATTTGGGCGATAATGGCGGCTTCCTGATCTACGCCGGCAAGGTGCCGTCGGAGGACATCGTGGTGCTTATCTTCGCCAATCGTGACGACACAGACCGCATTGCGCTGGCCAATCAGATATACCGTTGGCAGGGTGTGAAGAAGTGAATAGGTGGGATGGAGTAGGAATACTCTACATGGATTTTTGCGTTAGATATTTCTCTGTCTCACAAAAAAGTCGCAATTTTGCACCCGTATGTTTGGTATAGAACCAATAAGTACTGCTGAATTGGTCATTAAAGGTCTGTTTGTGGGCGTGGTAGCATCAGCGCCTACGGGACCTGTTGGCATACTATGCATACAGCGTACCTTACGCAAAGGCATGAACTACGGCCTTGCCACTGGTTTGGGAGCGGCGATCAGTGATATAATCTACGCCCTGATAACGGCGTTTGGCATGTCGTTCGTGATGGATTTCATAACGAACGAGGCCAACAAATTCAAAATGCAGCTCATCGGTAGCGCCATGCTGTTACTTTTCGGACTTTACATGTTCCTCAGCGATCCGAAGAAGAACTTCCGGCCATCTTCGTCAGAGAAAGGCACATTGCTCCACAATGGCGTCACGGCCTTCTTTGTCACCCTCTCGAATCCACTCATCATTTTCCTTTTTATAGCCCTGTTTGCGCGCTTTGCGTTGTTCGTCAATAATGATCCGTTCCACGTAACGGTGGCATTCTTGTCGATGTTTGCAGGGGCCATGGGGTGGTGGTTCGGACTCTCGTACCTGATTGACAAAATAAGGACACATTTCACGGTGAGATACGTCAAGGTACTCAACCTTACCATCGGCGGTATCGTGATCTTGGCGTCGTTATTCGGTTTTGTATTTACCATTCTGGGACTCCACGCTATTTATTAGGATATGTTCGTAGCTCGTAAACTTCGCGAAAGCAACGTGGCCGAGTATCTGCTGTATATGTGGCGGACGGAAGACTTGCTGCGTGCGTTCGGCTTCGACTTCGACCGCTTTCGTCGTGAGTATCTCTCGCAATTCTCGTCGCTGACGGAGCAGCAGAAGGAGGAACAGGAGAAATGGTATGCGGAACTTATCGACATGATGCACCGCGAGCGCGTGACGGCGATGGGCCATCTGCAGATATGCCGAAATGTGATTATCAATCTGGAAGAATTGCACGAGCGACTCATGAAGTCGACGAAGTTTCCCTATTATCGCCAGGCTTACCTCAGTGCTTTGCCCATCATCGTGGAGTTGCGGCAAAAGAATGGTCAGTTCGGCCAGCCTGAACTGGAGACATGTTTCAATGCGCTTTACGGCGTGATGCTTCTCCGCTTGCAGCAGAAGCCTGTAACACCCGAAACCGAACAGGCCCTGAAGACTATCTCCACGTTCGTTGGGATGCTTTCGGATTATTATAAGAAGGACAAGGAAGAACCACTCGATTTAGACTGAAATCAATATGAAAATACTTGTAACAGGCTGTAACGGACAGTTGGGTACCGAAGTAAGGCTCCAGTCATCGCTGCATGCAGACCATCAGTACCTGTTTACCGACGTAGCAGAGCTTGACATCTGCGACGAAGCAGCGGTAAATGCCTATGTGGACCAGAACGAAGTAGATATTATCATCAACTGCGCGGCTTTCACGGCCGTGGACAAGGCAGAAGAAAGGGCTCCCATCGTCGCTCAACTCAATGCCGTGGCCCCGGGCTACCTCGCACAGGCTATGGAGCGCAGGGGTGGAAGCGTCATTCATGTTTCCACGGACTACGTGTTCGACGGTACGTCCCACGTGCCCTATCGTGAAGACATGAGCACCTCTCCCCGTACTGCTTATGGGCAGACAAAACTCGATGGCGAACGGGCTGTCCTCTCGGGCTGTTCGCGTGCCGTCGTGTTGCGCACAGCGTGGCTCTATTCTCCCTATGGCAACAATTTTGTGAAGACTATGCTTCGTCTGGGGCGCGAGCGCACGGAGCTGGGCGTAGTCTTCGACCAGATAGGTACGCCGACCTCTGCTGCCGATCTGGCTGCGGCCATCTTCCAGATCATCGACCGCGGCATCGTGCCCGGCGTGTATCATTTCACGAACGAAGGCGTAACTTCGTGGTACGACTTCACGCTGGCCATCCATCGGCTGGCAGGCATCAGGACATGTTGCGTTCGTCCGTTGCACACTGAGGATTTTCCTACGCCGGCCGTTCGTCCGCACTATTCCGTGCTCGACAAGTCGAAGATCAAGTCAACGTATCAGATCAGCATCCCGTGGTGGGAAGATTCCCTGGCTCAATGCATCCGTTTGCTGGAGAATGGCGGTTCTCAATGCTGATAATAATTATATTACCATGAATTCCGAAATACAACGCAGGCGGACTTTTGCCATCATATCCCACCCCGACGCCGGTAAAACGACGCTAACCGAAAAGCTGCTGCTCTTTGGCGGACAGATACAGGTGGCCGGGGCTGTGAAGAACAACAAAATACGCAAAACGGCTACCAGCGACTGGATGGAGATAGAAAAGCAGCGCGGTATCAGCGTGACAACGAGCGTCATGGAGTTCGATTACGATGGTTACAAGGTGAACATCCTCGACACCCCGGGCCATCAGGACTTTGCCGAAGATACGTTTCGCACGCTCACGGCGGTAGACTCCGTAATCATCGTGGTAGACGGTGCCAAGGGCGTGGAAACGCAGACGCGCAAACTTATGACGGTATGCCGCATGCGGAACACACCCGTTATCATCTTCATTAACAAGATGGACCGCGAAGGACGCGATCCCTTCGACCTTCTCGACGAGCTGGAGAAGGAGCTGCAAATCAGTGTGCGTCCTTTGTCATGGCCCATCAATCAAGGTGCGAAGTTCAAGGGCGTGTATAACATCTATGAAGAACGTCTCAATCTCTTCACGCCCGACAAGCAGAAGGTGACTGAGACCGTGGAGGTGGAAATCCATTCTTCAGAGCTCGAAGCCCGTGTGGGCGAGAAGGATGCTCAGAAGTTGCGCGACGATCTGGAGCTTATCGACGGCGTATATCCGCCCTTCGATGTGGAAACCTACCTGTCGGCCGACGTTGCTCCGGTGTTCTTCGGCTCCGCACTCAATAACTTTGGCGTGAAGGAACTCTTGGATTGCTTCGTGAAGATCGCTCCGTCTCCCCGTCCCACAATGGCCGAGGAGCGCACTGTGAGCCCAGAGGAAGACCGCTTCACTGGATTCATTTTCAAAATCACGGCAAACATCGACCCCAACCATCGTTCGTGCATTGCCTTCTGCAAAGTGTGCAGCGGCAAGTTTCAGCGCAATGCCCCCTACCAGCATGTCCGCTTAGGCAAAACGGTACGTTTCTCCTCGCCTACGCAGTTCATGGCTCAGCGCAAGAGCACTATCGAAGAAGCCTGGCCTGGTGACATCGTGGGCCTGCCCGACAATCAGATATTCAAGATTGGCGACACCCTCACCGAAGGGGAACTGCTGCATTTCCGCGGCTTGCCCTGCTTCTCGCCCGAGCTGTTCAAATATATTGAGAACGACGACCCCATGAAGTCCAAACAGTTGGAGAAAGGCATATCGCAGCTCATGAACGAGGGTGTGGCACAGCTCTTTGTCAACCAGTTTAATAGTCGAAAGATCATTGGTACTGTGGGGCAGCTGCAGTTTGAAGTGATACAGTACCGTTTGGAGAACGAATATGGTGCGCGATGCCGCTGGGAGCCCGTGGGCCTCTACAAGGCGTGCTGGATAGAAAGCGACGATGCCGCCGAGATGGAGCAGTTCAAGAAGCGTAAATATCAGTATATGGCCAAGGACTTGGAAGGCCGCGACGTCTTCCTGGCCGATTCGGGCTATGTGCTGCAAATGGCGCAGCAGGACTTCAAACACATCAAGTTCCACTTTACGAGTGAGTTCTGAACAGCGTCAGCCGGAACCCCTCGCTACCTGTTATACTTAGTCGTCCAGCCTGATCTGGACATGGCGTTTCCTATGGTGATTGGTGTGGAGGCAAGGCTTTTGCAGGCCGGAGGCTTCTATTGTTTGCATTCCTCAATGAGGAAGCTGAAGAAACGCTTCATTGTGGCGTCGTTGTCTCTTGCAGCAAAGATCTCGGGATGAAACTGTACACCGAAGATCTTATGCTTTGGGTAGCCTTCTACGACCTCGGGCACTCCGTCGGGACTCCGCCCCGTCACCTTGAGTTGTGGTGCCGGTCGTTGGATGCACTGATGGTGGAAACTGTTTACGCTGAGTGTGGTTTGTCCAAACATGCGTGCACCCGTACTTCCTTTCTCTATGTTTACGCTGTGAGTGCCTTGGGTTCCGCGTTCTTCCTGCAAATGACGGATGTCGGAGGTTAGTTCGGAGGGAATGTCTTGCACCAGCGTGCCACCCATGGCTACGTTAATGAGCTGCATCCCTCTGCAAATGCCAAATATGGGAATGCCTCTTTCAAAAGCTTTGCGGAAAAGCATCAGTTCAAAGGTGTCACGTTCGTTGTTTACACTGCCCAATTGTGGATGTCTGTCGTGTCCATAGAATGAAGGATCTACATCCACACCACCCGTAAACAGCACGCCGTCCATCTTTCTAATTATAGCATCAAGCAGTGTGGGGTCGTTGGTCGATGGTATGAGTATCGGTATGCCGCCGGCCTGGTGAATGGCTTTCACACAGTCGTAACCTGCTGATAGACTTCCGTGGCTGTAAGTCGTAGAGATGCCAATCACGGGCGCATGGCGCAAATGGTACGGAGCATGGTCGGTTTTGGCATAGAGCTGTTGCAGTGCAGGAGAAAAGGGAGGGTCGGTATGCTTCTTTCGGGCTGGACTGGTGGTGCATATCAGTAGTCCTATCAATATTAAGAGGTAACGGAGGAACAAGCCTCTGTGCGTTTCCCCCTTTGCATGACTATAATCTGGCAGTACGTTGTTCATAAAACGGGAATGAAGGATATTTCATTCGCAAAGTTAGTGACAAATTTCATGATGCAAGCCTCGCATCACGTTTTTGTCAATGTAAATTCCTTGATACGACCCTTGCATCACGTTTTTGTCAATGTAAATTCCTTGATGCGACCCTTGCATCACGTTTTTTGTCAATGTAAATTCCTTGATGCAACCCTTGCATCATGTTTTTGTCAATGCAAATCTTTTGAAAAAAGGCCTGTTTTTTTCAATTATTTCTCAAGGAGATGGGGTGTGATTGTTTACCATGGGCGAAAATCAGACCGTATGGACCTTACAATATCTGAATGTTGAAAACACCGGCGCATGAGGCGATGGGAAAAACTATTATTGCGATTATCTGCTGGCATACAGAAAAATTCTGCTACATTTGCAACCTATAGAACCATATATTAACGTGGAGGGAACAAAAGTGGCGCAATGGAAGCTCGATGCAGCCGATGAAAATCAGCAGTGGGAGCTCGTAAAGTGATACCCCATAAGGTAGAAATCAGCGATGGATCGGTTTGGAAGTCGCAAGAACTGCAAGAAAATGAGATTGCATGGCCCAACGTGTGGGATTTTTAGCGTACTTTTGCACAAGTAAAGAACTTTATGGGCCCTTGCAGGCCTGATGAACAAGGAGAAATGGCAAAAGTAAAGCAAAAAGCAGCATACGAAGAGACCGCAGAGAAGCCCAAACCCAAGCTACCTGCTGCAGCCCGAGAAGAGATAAGGCGCGCCGTGGAGGTGATGGAACGAGGGGGAGTGATACTCTATCCGACGGACACGGTGTGGGGCATTGGTTGCGATGCTGCCAATGCCGAGGCCGTAAGCCGAGTTTACGCCATCAAGCAGCGCTCAGATGCTAAAGCACTGATCACCTTGGTGGATTCAGAGGCGAAAGTGCAATTCTACGTGAGAGATGTGCCGCCCATAGCATGGGACGTGATGGAACTCAGCACCAAGCCCACTACCATTATTTTTGACGGCGCTCGGAATCTGGCCGAGAACCTCATTGCAGAAGACGGAAGCGTGGGTATTCGAGTGACAAAGGAATCCTTCAGTAAGGAACTGTGTTTCCGTATGAAGCGAGCCATCGTGTCAACCTCGGCCAACGTCAGCGGAGCACCCACACCACAGAATTTCGCTGAAATCAGCGACGAAATACGCCAAGCCGTAGACTACGTGGTAGACTATCGACAGAAGGAACGCACCAAAGCAACACCCTCTTCCATTATTAAACTGGGCATGGGCGGCGAGGTGAAGGTGATACGTTAGGCATGGATTAACCATTAGCATAAGAAGATAAAGGATCTGTGACGTTTGACATTGTAGGAAAAATAGAACAGCATTTGAGCCGCAGGCAGCGCATCCTGATGCTGGCTTTCATCGTTGGCGTGTTCACGGCATTAGCTTCGCAATTGCTCAAGTGGCTGGTGGAGGAGATTAAGTACATCCTGACCAACAGTTTCGACGTGACGCAGATGAACTGGCTTTACTTGCTCTATCCCGTGATCGGTATCTTTCTGACGGCTATGTTGATCAAATACGTGGTGAAGGATGATATAGGCCATGGGGTGACCAAGATACTATTCGCGCTTTCCCGTCGTCAGGGACACATCAAGAAGCACAATTGCTGGTCGAGCGTGCTGGCGAGTTCCATTACCATCGGTTTTGGTGGATCGGTAGGAGCAGAGTCGCCTGCCGTTCTTACGGGGGCTGCCATCGGTTCCACGATCGGTGGCCTGTTTAAGGTAGATCAGAAAACGCTTATGCTGCTCATTGGTTGTGGCGCATCGGGAGCCATTGCCGGCATCTTCAAGGCACCATTTGCAGGTCTGCTGTTTACCCTGGAGGTGCTCATGATGGACCTTACGATGGCATCATTGCTGCCGTTGTTGGTGTCGTGCGTAACAGCCTCTGTGCTGACCTACTGTTTCTCTGGCATGAACGCCATATTCGCATTTCAGATTGACGATGCGTTCACCGTAAAACACGTGCCGGCCAGCATAGGGTTAGGCGTGATGTGCGGATTGGTTTCGCTATACTTCACATGGGCAGCTAATGCTTTTGAAAACGTATTCCGCAAGGTGCACGGAACGTATGGAAAACTGGCTTTGGGTGGAACCGTACTGAGTGTGCTCATCCTGATATTTCCTCCACTCTACGGTGAAGGCTACGATAGCATAGAGATATTGCTCAATGGCAATCCTTCAGACTTGCTGAACAACTCACTCTTTTACGGCCATGGTGACATGCTCATACTGGTGCTCAGTCTCATCATGCTGCTGAAAGTATTTGCATCAACGGCTACTACCGGTGGAGGAGGATGCGGTGGACTGTTTGCACCCTCTTTGTTCTTGGGATGTCTCTGTGGCTATGTGTTTGCCACGCTTTGGGACGGAGCACACATTGGAGCGGATGTGCCTACCAAGAATTTTGCCCTGTTGGGAATGGCAGGCGTAATGGCTGCCGTGATGCATGCTCCGCTCACAAGCATCTTTCTGATTGCCGAACTGACGGGAGGTTATGCCATGCTGGTACCGCTCATGATTGTGACGGTGTGTGCCTACTTGACCATTGTGGCCTTCGAACCCCACAGCATCTATGCCATGAGGTTGGCCCAGAAAGGACAACTCATCACGCATCATAAGGATAGGGCTATTCTGACCCTGATGAGTCTGGACAACATCATTGACAAGCATTGTATGCAAGTGGCACCTGATATGGAGCTCGGAAAGCTGGTGCTGCTCATAGCGAAAGAGAAAGGAGACGCGTTTCCGGTGGTGGACGGAATGGGGATGCTCAGAGGGATGATCTATCTCAAGGACATCCGAAAGGTTGTATTCAGGCAGGAACTCTATCATGTGTTCAAGGCAGAACAACTGATGGAAGATCCACCGGCGCAGTTGAGCCTGACAACTCCCATGACCACGGTGATGGACCGCTTTCAGCAGACGAAAGCCGATGTGTTGCCCGTATTGGGCGACATGGGAAAGTTTATGGGACTCATCTATCAGGCCAATCTCTATACTTCCTACCGGCAAATGCTGGTAGACTTCTCCGAAGAATGACAAAATACTATATGTAATTAGATAAAGCAGCGCATGGATAAGAAAGAGTTAAGCATCGTTTACTTGGGGACGCCCGATTTTGCCGTGGAGGCCTTGGACAGACTGGTAAAGGGAGGATATCAGGTGGTGGCTGTAGTGACTACCCCCGATAAACCCGTGGGCCGGCATCAAAACCATCTGCGTCCTTCGCCCGTGAAAGAGTATGCCCTGAAAAACGGCTTGCCATTAATGCAGCCCGTGAGTTTGAAGGACGAAGACTTTCTGGAATCACTCCGTGCGCTGAAGGCCGATTTGCAGATTGTCGTGGCTTTCAGAATGCTGCCAGAGGTGGTGTGGGCCATGCCCAAGTATGGAACGTTTAATTTGCATGCTTCACTGCTACCACAGTACAGAGGAGCGGCTCCCATCAACTGGTCCATTATCAATGGTGAAACGCAAACAGGCATTACCACTTTCTTCTTGGACAAAAACATGGACACGGGCGAGATCATAGACCAAGTGACGGTAAATATAGCCGAAGAAGATGACTTTGGCATGCTGCACGACCGACTGATGACGCTTGGCGGAGACCTGGTGGTGAAGACGGTTGACCGCATTATAGACGGGAGCATCAAGTCGCAACCCCAGCTCGTTACAGAACCAGCCGCATTGAAGCCTGCACCAAAGATTTTTCGCGAAACGTGCCGCATTGATTGGAAACGAGGCCTTATGCATGTGTATAATCTGGTGAGAGGACTATCACCTGTGCCGGCTGCGTGGACCACGATGCAAACATCTACGGGCGAGGAAACGGTGAAGATCTACAAGACAAAAAGAGAAGAAGCACTGCACAATCTGCCCATAGGCCAAGTGGTGACCGACGGACGCTCATTTCTGAAGGTGGCCCTTGATGGTGGCTATCTGCATTTGCTTGACTTGCAGCTGGCAGGTAAGAAACGAATGCTGGTAGAAGACTTCCTGAGGGGCTATAAATGTCCGGAAACGATGAAAATGGTGTAATGCAAAGGGCATTGCGGCCAAAGAATCCGATTTTTTCAAAGATTTATTTGGTTATTTAGAAAACTATTTGTTTCTTTGCACTCATAAATTATAAACAACTTAAAACATATTACTGCCTATAAGAAGATCGTTACGCTGAATTGTAAAGTTTAGATTGTAATGAATAACAGAAACATCCCGACCGACGATGAGTTGGTAATGATGTATGCAAACGGTAATAATGAGGCTTTCGATATCCTCTTGGATCGGTATAAGTCTAAGTTGTACTCCTATATATATTATACAGTACAGGATGAAGAATTGGCAAACGATTTCTTCCAAGACACGTTTGTCAAGGTAATCACACGCATACAGGACGGCAAATATATGCCTACCGGTAAGTTTCAGGCCTGGCTCTTGCGCATTGCCCACAACCTGATCATAGACTACTACCGACAGAAGGAAAATGAGAACTGGGTGATGAACGATGAGGCGGAGTATGATCTGCTGAACGATGCGTCACTGGCCTCTCCGTGCTATGAGTCAGAACTGGTGAACGAGCAAACGTTGAAAGACGTGAAATACCTCTGCCAGCTGCTGCCCGAAAATCAAAGCCAGGTGGTTTACATGCGTTATTACTACAACATGAGCTTCAAGGAAATAGCTGATCAGCTGGACATCAGCATCAACACAGCATTAGGAAGAATGCGCTATGCCCTGATCAACATGCGAAAGATCGCTCAGGAAAAGAACATCAGTTTGACGCTCAACTGACATTTTTCTCACACGGTGGTATAATAATCTGAGGCATCTGACGTTTATAAAGATGTATAAACTTTATAATCCGTCAGCCTATGAGCGATTTTACACCGTATGTCAAGATGTCGCCGCGCGACGAAACGATGATCTTCCTGATGAACTATGCACGCCGCATGCAACGCGTACATTTGCATTGTGCAGCAGTTCCGCCACAAGGAAATTAAGGCGAGGCTTACCCAAAGTAAGCCTCGTTTTTTGTAAATTACAGTCTGTAACGTAAAAAACCTTCAAGAAATAGCGCGTAATTTTGTATCTTCTGAACAAAATGCTTGGGGGATTTTTTTTTTTTCTAAATTTGCAATCGTTTTGTGTTAACAAACGACAAGGATGGAAATCAATAACTCAATAGTGTTTATCAAATAATTCCAGATTAAATTATGAAAATGCTGAAATTAGTACTGGTGTCTGCTGTTTTGTTGCTCTCACCGAGAGTGACAGCTCAGACTGCGACAGACAAGAATCTGTTTAATCATCTGGCTGTTGGCCTTTCCACTGGAACCGACGGCTTGATTGGTCTCGATGTGGCTGCGCCCATTGGGAACTATGTGTCAGTTAGGGCTGGCTATCAGTTTATGCCCAAGTTTACACTCGATGTGGACATTGACTATCAGTATAATGGTAGTCGAACTTCCACTGCTCAGGGTAAGCTCAACGTTGGTAACTTCAAATTGCTGTTTGATGCTTATCCCTTCCAGAAGAGCAGCTTCCACGTAACGGCCGGTGCCTACATTGGAACATCGAAACTCGCAGAGGCATACAACAAAGGACCACTTGATGGTGTTTCTCCTGCCGACTATGGCGTGGCAAAGATACAGATCAGTGACAATCCCAACAACTTCTTCGGTACAGACCTTCAAGGTAACGTGAAGGGACGTGTTAAGGTGAATAGCTTCAAGCCTTATCTGGGTGTTGGTTTCGGCCACGTTGTGCCTAAGTCACGCTTGTCGTTCAACTTCGACCTTGGCATGCAGTTCTGGGGAAAACCAAAGGTGGAGATATACAATTACCAAGACTTCTATCTGCCCTCTGAGCAGGAATGGAAAGAGATCAAAAAGTCTGACTTCAACGATCATGATGACGATGCCTACAAGGCACTCAACATCTTGTCGAAGCTGACGGTTTATCCTGTTCTGAATTTCCGTTTAGGCTTCAAGGCTTTCTAATCAAGTAAATACACTATTCTTTAATTCAAAAAATAAAATCACAATGAAAAAGTCATGTTTTAAGTGGATGCTCGTTGCTCTGATGCCCGTTATGTTTGCATCTTGCAGCAGCGACAATGACGAACCCGAAACAAAATTGGAACCAGCTCCCTACGTAGCTTCAGCACAGAAGATCAGTCTTTCTTCAAATGCTGTGGTTGGCGGTGTTCAGTATAAGTCTATAGAATTCACGGAAAGCGGAAAGTACATTATCCGTACCAACACGGCTCCTGAAGCAGACCGCAATCCTCAGTTACAAGATGCTGCTGCAGGTGTAGAGGAAATCATTACGGGGACGTATACAGTAGATGGCAATGTATATACGTTGCCCAACTATGCAACCATAACCGTTTCGGTGTTGGGAACGAGTGTAAATCTGAACATTAAGCTCGCCAGTGGTGGCGAACTCACTACTGCCGGCGTATTGGTGGCCAAGATAGCACTCAATCTGCAAACGCAGAATCTCTGCCGCACATGGACCATTGCCCGTACGGAGTTCCGATACATAGAGCAGGACGCTTCCGGCAAAGAAAAGGCACCTGTGGGTGCAGTCTTTACAGGATGTAACCTGGAGGAGATGGGTAACTGGTTGCTCAAAGAACATGACGTGGACATTATGGATCAGCTTGCCAAGAAGCGCGCTGTCAGAGACATTACGTTCACCAGCTCCAAGACATATCAGATGACTTTTGCCAATGGAGAGATCTCTATCGGTGATTGGAACTGGAAGAATGTAACCAATGGCACCATTTCCTATACATGGGACGATCCTGATACCATGGGTAATAACTTCGAGAATGGTGATGCTACGGTGAAGTTCGATGGTGCATACGGTGTTCTGAGCCTCGGTGGTAATGTAACGACCAACCATGGTGGCACCAAGTATCGCGTAACCATGACCTTCACGCTGAAATAAGAATTACTTCCTTTCAAGTTGAATACCGAAGGGGTGTGCAGATCGTTGCGCACCCCTTCAATATAATAGAATACTGGGGACCTATCTGCGAAGCATAGGGCGTATGTGCCATTGGGGAATGGTGACTTACTCATAACCTTTCTATGAATGCGTCGTCAGAAATGAATACAGACGTGGTTACCTTCAGAAGGTGTTTTCAGTAGGAATACTGTTCTCTGCGAATCGATGATTCCGTCAGAGGCCTTCCGGATGGGCTGGGGCTGCGTATGGTAATGGAAAGCGACCAGTTTATTACGGGATGAGTGAATGTTTCTTTGGGCAAAGTTGGAAATTGTTAGTGTGGCTGGTGTTATTGTTTGAGTGATATTTTGCATGTGCTTGGCAGATGGATGGCATTTTGTCATCTTCTGTTCTGTCATGGTGTGAATGGCCTTCAAGAAGAATGAGCGATTCCTAAACTTTGAATGATGGTTTATGGCAGTAGAGTCGTTTAAGTGTAATTTTGGATAAATTACGCTCACTCGGATGATTGAATCTGGAAAAACTGCGTCTTTACATCTTCCTCATCGCTCGTTTAGTTGTAATTTTGTGGCATGAACAATAAAATCATACTTTTTCTCCTTCTGTTGATGTTATCGGTGCACCCTGGTTATTCCAAGTGGGCTGTTGAAAGTGGTGCGGACTATCGGTTGTCCTCCACTTACGCCCCTAATGGTTTTGTGGCCATAGGGGCACTGCATGGGTCGACGGCTGAATTGATCTATGTGGAAGACGATGATGCCGAAGATGCATGGTGGACTATCACTGAAGAGCGTTCGGGCCATTACTCGTTTCGAAACAAAAAGACGGGGGACTACATCACCTTCGATTCGGTAAGATCGCCCAATCATATTTATGTGGGACTGACCGAAACACTACGGGGCGATTCCTCGCTGTGGCTTCTTGATGAGGTGGCCGGCCGGCTTGTGATCAAAAGTGCTGCATCCCCCAGTTACCAGCTGTATTTGCAAACGGGCACACGCTACATAGGCACGTGGGCTGCCAATATTACGCATACTTCCTCGGCTTTTGTCTTTGAGCTCATGGGGCGTGACCATCAGGTAGTGCAAACCTATGAGGTGTTCTATCGGGATGTTAGAAACTATCTGCCAGGACTGAGTTTTGATGGTGTTCGCCCCGTGATGGATCAGTCATCGGGAGCCTTGTTGTTGCCCGTTTCCGAAAGTCTGCTTTATGCCGACGTGGTGCGCCTTACGGCTGATTATGATGACAAGGGAGGAAAGTACTGCCTTTGGATAGAGGACGAAGAAGTGGCCGCTCACGAAGATGTATCGTTGAGAAATACAGGGAAAGGCATCCATGCAACGATGTATGTGAAGCGAGGCATTGACACGCTTGCCCAGACCCAATTGCTTCTTACCTTCATGCCCGTGGTGGAGATTACGGCCGACGGACTGAATACCACTCAATTCAAACAAGGCTCTTTTCGAATCACGGATGCAGACTTCAGGGAGAATAACGATTCCCTGTTTGTAGCCACATTCCGCTATCGAGGAGCTACGGCCAGCAGAAAGATTAAGAAGGCCTATGCCGTGAAACTTAAGGAAAAGGGCGATGCCACCACAAAGCTCAACCGGAGCATGCATGGATTGAGGAGCGACAACTCCTGGATTCTGGATGCCATGGCCGTAGATCCCGGGCGAATGCGCAATCCATCCAGCTTTACGCTGTGGAACAAGAGCATGAGACCTCCTTATTATTATAATGAGGAAACCGACACCGTGAAAGCCTCGCGTTGCTTCTTCGTAGAGGTAGTGCTCAATGGGGCCTACGTCGGTATTTATAATATGATGGAAAAGCAGGACCGCAAACAGTTCAACCTGAAGAAGCCCAAAGAGAAGAATGGGGTTACTGCTGTTCGCGGCGTGCTCTATAAGGGTACGGCATGGGGCGATGGCACACAGATGAAGTTTAACACTCCTCCCGATGCTCCCGACAATCAGCACGACAGCTGGGCCGGTTTTGAAGTGAAATATCCCAGTCTGGACGATGCTCAACCCATAGACTGGGGACCTATATATAAGGCTGTAGGCTTTGTGTCGAACACGTGGGGTACGAAGTTTGGGGAGCAATTGGATCAGTATTTTGACGTCGTGCAGTTGGTGGATTACTTTCTGTTTATCGACCTGATTCAGGGTTACGACAATTTGGGCAAGAATATGTATTTTTTTGCTCCCAATGTGCAGGAAAGTTCCAAACTGTGTGTTGCTCCTTGGGACATGGATGGAACGTGGGGGCGACAATGGAATGGCAATATCAATTCCGAGAATGATCCTGCATTCAATGCAGACAGCTGGTTTACCAGCACCACCCGACTTTATACGAAGTTGCTTTCGCTGTATCAGGATTGGGGGCCTTCCACCCGTGAACGATATGCCGAGTTGAGGCGTCAGGCATGGAGCAAGGAGTCCATTCTGAGCATATTCAATCACAATTTTGACTTGTTTGGGCGTTCAGGAGCAGACATGCGTGAGTACAATCGCTGGAACAATTCTGACGGCATTGCACTGGCATTTGCAACGGAGAGACTCTACTTGCAACGGTGGATCCGTGCGCGCCTTGAGGCTCTGGATAAGAAATATGGTTATGATGGCACAGGCATAGAGACGCTCAGTTATAAAGAGCACATCAACATCAGTAGTGGAGCCGGTGAACTCAGGGTAGAAGTGGCTGAGTCTCGCGACATCATGATCTATGATGTTTCAGGTCGGATGGTTCTTCGGCAACATTTACCCATTGGCGTCACTTCTATTCCCTTGTCAAAGGGCATCTATGTGGTAGCCGGACGAAAGGTTGCCGTACGTTAGTTCTGAAAAATCATGTCTTTCCGTTGTTCATACCACTTGTTTAGTTGTAAAACTGACACTTCGTGGCTTAGTTACTGCACCTCGGCAGAACAAAAGAAATAAATTTCTTTTGTTCTGCTCTTGACTTTCCGTAACTTTAATAACTTACCACGCTCGGACATACAAAGTCGAAAAAACTTTGTCTTTTCACTTTGCGTGTCGCTCGCTTAATCGTAACTTTGCAATCCAAGCACGAGATTATGATGGATTCAAACATTGATTATCGACTCATATTTGCTCTGATGAGCGGCAAGGTGAGCAATGCGCTCAATCGTCGTCTGAACGAAAACTTCAAGAAGGCAGGTATCGCCATCTCGGCCGAGCAGTGGAACGTGCTGCTTACTCTGACCATGCGCGAAGTGGCCACGCAACAGCAAATATGTGAAGACACATCGTTTAGTAAAACCACAATGACCCGTTTGCTCAATCAACTGGAAGACATGAGAGTCCTGGAGCGATTTAAGAGTAGGGTGGATTGGCGGTCGAACTATCTGCGGATCACAAAAGAGGGACTTGCACTGCGCGACCAGGCCCAGTATATTGCTTCAAAAACGCTGAAAAGCTCGCTGAGAGGGCTTACGCAGGAAGAAATCCAGATTTCGCAAAAAGGACTCAAAACGGCATTGGAGAATCTGAACAGGCAAAGTGAAGTGGCTCCTCCGGAGGAAATCTCAGAACTGATGAAATTCTTCCGTCTCAGAAAAAAACGTAGACTGCGTTAGTATCAGTTCTACGTTGCAGTGCATCCATGTGATAACGATATGACAGAATAGGCAAACGTCATGCTGTGAAGCGACGATGGTTCGATGCTGTTTTCTGATACGCTCTGTATCAGAGCAAAACCGTCGAAGGAAAAGCTCCGTGCCGTTCGGAATGGCCCAAAACCGTCGAAGGAAAAGTTCCGCGCCGTTCGGAATGGGCAAAACCGTCGAAGGAAAAACTCCGCGCCGTTCGGAATGGCCCAAAACCGTCGAAGGAAAAGTTCCGCGCCGTTCGGAATGGGCAAAACCATCGAAGGAAAAGCTCTGTGCCGTTCGGAATGGTACAAAACTATCAAAGAAAAAGTCCGAATAAGTTCGCATGGGTGCAAATCCGTCAAAGGAATTCTGTCCTACATGAAGTGGCGTTTCTTTTCTTTAACGGCGAAAGTTTGCATGCCTATTGCGTAGAGGATGTTTCGCGTATGAAATGGCTTAGACTGCAAAGGAGAATAGCATGTATAGGGAGAAAGAGGGAACAGCCCTTGATGGGCGCAGTTTCTCTTCCTCTTATCGGAGCATGACTTTTGCTGTGAGGCTTCCAGCCTTAACCATGCATACGCCGCGCCAGCTTATGGGAATGCTGATGTTGCTCTCAGATGCAAGGCCGTGGTAAAGCAGTTTGCCATTTGCGGTAAATACGGACACGGGCGTTCCGCTCTGAATGTTGTGAACGTGAATCATGCCTCCATCGGCTGTGCAACTCCAGTGGTCTTCCTCCATGGTCTGTGCCAGAATGCCTTCGGGTATGCCTACCTGTGCCTGAATGCTGATGTTTTTGCAGATGGTCAGCATCAGATCGAGCGAACTCCCTGAACGTTCTTGGGTTGTAGTGCTACCGTCTGTCTGGGTTTGTGTGATTTTCCATCCGGTGATGATCTTACCTTCAGGAGCTTTTCCTACGAGCCGGAGACCGCTGGTGAGGAACAGTTTTCCGTTGAAAATGCCTTGGGAGAGTCGGATGCCGTTTAGGGTAATGTCTGCCCCTTCCAGTTCTTCACTGCTGAGCTTGTCGTTAATGGTTACGGACACGGGCGATCCCAACCTATAGTAGTCGGCGAGTTGGTTATAGAATTCGTTTGCCCTGTATTTGAGCCAAGTTCGGCCATAGGTTACTTCGCCATTGTAGTCGGGCCAAGATGAACCATAGAGCGAACGGTGAACGGGGTACTCGGTCTTGATGACATCGTACAAACGGTCCCATACGGCGCAGGTGCCGCGTTCGTTCAGGAAGTCGCCTATGTAGACCGAGGCCTTGTTAACAAATGCATCTCTGAACTCGCTGATGTTCATTAATTGTTTGAACAATTGGGTGGCAGATATGTTGTTGCCCCACGTGTTGCTATTGTCATAAGCAGGGTTATTGATCCAGTGAATGGTTTTGTAAGTATATGGACTGCTATACATTCCGAAGCCGAAGTCTACGTCCTTGGCTATCCACCGCCATTTCCCTCCTTCGGCCCGTGGGCGCCACATGATGCAGTTGTTTCCGGGAAAGTCTTTATTGTCGTAGTAGAGGTTCATGATCATGAGGTTCATGAATTCATCAAGATCCATCAGTTCAGCATACTCCTTGAGCGTGTGGCCGTTCTTGGCATAGAAGGCCTTGAAGGCATTGAAATGGTCCCAAGTTCCTTCCTTGAGCTGATTCCAGTTTTCTATCACGTCAACGTCTTCCAGACCGTCGTAGTAGGTGTAGACGTTGTCTTCATTGCTGCGGTCACGAATGTTGAGTATGCCCTTGTAAGTGCCGTTGATATAGATGATGGCCGGACGCCATCCCTGCCAGTCTAAGTCTACGTGGGTGGCCATGTTGACCTGACAGATGGCATCGCGAAGAAACAGATAGGGAAAGTCGTTGCCGGCATTGCGCAGCGCGAAGGATTTGAATTACTTATAACCTGGTCGCAGATCGGGAAAGAACTCATAGTTGAAGCGTTTTTTGCCAAAACGCTTGTTGGCATAGACTGCCAATGACTTCAGCGCCATGTTGCGTGTGGCTCCACCCATGACGCGTGTTTCGCACAGTTGGTTGATTACGCTGGGCTGGTCTTTACCTTCAAACATTTCGATGTTGATGGGGCGTCGCCAGTTGAACTGATAGTTCTTCTTGCTCGACTGATAGCTGCCGTCTACATAGATGCCTATCTTGGAGTCCGTCATGTACTTGTTGTCGGTGATGATGGAAATGACGGGAAGCGTCAGGGCCCTGGTGCGTGGAAAGAAAATGTAGGAATGAGCCGTAGAGCGCGGTGAGAGGTAGCCCTTGCAGAAAATCTTGGCCCGAATCACTCTGTTGGTGGTGAAAAGGATGGGAGAAACGTACTTGTGGCTGCTGGTGGTAGGCTCTTTGCCGTCAATGGTGTAGCGAATTTCAGCATCCTCAGGTGTTCCCTCGGGCAGTGACAGCGTGATGCGAACGGAACTCGTAGGATCCATTACGCAACCCTCCTGACTGAATATGGGCTCTCCCAACAGGCGGTCGCATACTTCACCGCAATTGGCCGTACCTGGAGTGGGCGTGGCTTGGTAGCCCCATTTTGAGGTGCCATCGGTGGCTCTGCCATACGAAATGTTGGGTGCCGGCTGTTTTTTGTGGACTTTCACAACGTCTGAAAGTCCGGCCTCGTTGTAGAGCCAAAGTTCGCAGTCATCGTCAGAACTGATACGGAAGTTGGTGTGAAGGCCTTTTCCTACCTTGTCGCAGTAGACCACTACATGGCCTCCTGCAGCCACTTCTATGTCGGGCAATGTCCAGGCATTGTTCCTGTCATTGGTGATGTTGAGCTTATAGTTCTTCAGTTTTTCTGTCGTGGTACCATTGTTATAGAGCTCCACCCATGAGTCAGGAAAATCGTTCAGGTCATCCATGATACAGTCTATGTTGGATTGCATCAGTTCGTTGATGACGAGTTTGGCGTGGCTCGCTGAGGAGATGAGGACCACGGTCAGTATGCTCAGTATAGTTTTCAGATGATTCATCTTTGGTGTAGATTTTATGCCCTGATGGGGTGATGGCTTTCATTGGGATTCGGGCGATGGTATGACATCGCCTGTAGTGCAAAGTTACGAAATAAAGTATAATGCAACTGCTTTAGGGGTAGAAAAATATGTATAATAATGTGGTCTGGGGTCAATGGACAGACTGCCCCTATATGACTGTGGCCACCCATTGTAGTAATGGATGGCCATAGTGAATGTTCCATGAGAGGGGGAGAGGAATCTGCTTTATTTGTTGGGCACGATGAGTTTGTAGCCTTTGCCGTGAACGTTGAGTATCTCTACGTCGTCATCACCCTTGAGGTGCTTGCGGAGCTTCGTGATGTAGACGTCCATGGAACGGGCATTGAAGTAGTTGTCATCAATCCAGATGGTCTTTAAGGCGAAGTCGCGCTGCAATACTTCGTTGGCATGCTGATAGAGCAGGGTGAGCAGCTCGCTTTCCTTGGTAGTGAGTTTGGTTTTCTGGTCGCCACGAGTGAGAATCTGCTTCTGTGTGTCGAAGGTGAATGAACCTAACTTCAGAATGGTTTCCTCCGTAGGCTTCTTGCCTTGTACGCGGCGCAGAATGGCTTCAATGCGAAAAGTGAGCTCTTCCATGGAGAAGGGCTTGGTGATGTAGTCGTCGGCTCCGATCTTAAATCCTTCGAATACGTCATCCTTGAGCGTTTTGGCCGTGAGGAACACGATGGGCATTTCCGAGTTGGACTGCTTGATTTCCTTGGCCAGCGTGAAACCATCCTTTTTGGGCATCATTACGTCGAGTACGCAGATGTCGTACTTCCCACGAATAAAGGCTTTGTAACCGGCATCGCCATCGGCGTAGAGTTCTGTTTCGTAGCCCTTGGCCTGCAAATACTCTCTGAGCAGCATTCCGAGATTCTCGTCATCTTCGCAAAGTAAGATTCTAAGCTTGTCGTTCATAAGATTAATCTTTTATGATGGGTAAATTAATAATAAATGTCGTTCCTCGGCCGTACTCACTTTCGGCGTGTATCTTGCCATGAAGGGCGTCAATGATACCCTTGACGTAGGCCAGCCCGAGACCGAATCCTTTTACGTCATGACGATTGCCAGAGGGTACACGATAGAATTTTTCGAAGATCTTCTTCAGGTTTTCCTTCTTGATGCCCATGCCATTGTCGGCTATGGAGATGCCTACTTGATCGGCTTCGTTCCAAGTGGATAATTTCAGGTGGAACGGTACGTCTTCCCGACGATACTTCACGGCGTTGTCCATGAGGTTGAAAAGTACGTTTGTGAGGTGCATCTGGTCGCCATATACGATGGCTTCATCGGCCTGAACGTTGGTTTCGATGGTGCCGCCCAGCTGCTTGACTTTGATTTCAAAGGTATTGGCTACATCGCCAACGAGTCTGTTGACGTCGATTTCCTGATTCTTGTAGGAAACTTTTTGTCCTTCGAAGACTGAAGTTTGGAGTACCTTCTCAATGAGCATGCGGAGGCGCTTTGTTTCGTCGTTGATGATGCCCGAAAGATGGGTGGTCATCTTTTCTGTTTTTGGCACGGCTGGGTCCAACAGCATTTGCACTGCTAAGGAGATAGACGAAACGGGGGTTTTGAGCTCGTGCGTCATATTGTTGATGAAATCATTCTTGATTTCGCTCAGTTTCTTCTGACGGAAAATGATGTAGATGGTAAAGATGAAGGTAACCAGCAGTACGAAGGTGAACACCACGCTGGGGATGAAGAACTGTACGGAATGAAACAGATAGCTCCTCATGTGAGGGAAGTGGATGGTCAGGATGCCCGTATTCTGCGAAGGATTATTGGGCATGAGAATCTGTTTGTATGCATAATTCTCACCTTTGGAACTGTATTCCGGACACTGATAGATCTGCTCCCCGGAACGTGTCTTTACGGTGAAGTGGTAAGGAATGTCTACACCGTTGTTTTTCAGCTCAGCTTTTAGGTTCTGGTCTAACTGCTTGAAATTAAGATAGTCGCTCAGGGGCCTTTCGCTGGTGCTATATAGAATGGAATAGATTACTTTGTTAAGCAACACCTTTTGGTGCAGATAGCGCGATTTCAGGTCTTCGCGCATTTTTTCAGAGATTTCGCCGGCCGAACCCGTAGCTGGAAGTTTCAGCATCAGGCTTTTGGATCTTAACATCTGCGAAGGGAGTCCGGACCATGACTTTACCGAAGCACTGTCTTTGGGAGAGAACGTGTATTTTGATGATTTCTGCAAGAATTCAAGGCTGTTGGCCAGCAGGGGATCGTCGTCTTCCATTGTGCTGTCAATGCCAGAGGCCTTAATGTCTTCTTTCAGTCCCTTCAGTGTCTCTTCCATCTCCATCTTTTGTGCCACCTGCGATAGGCTGCGCATTACGGAACTGTCGAATTGTTCTTTGCGCAACTTGATGACCTGCTGGAAGTATCGCACCTGCATGTAGAGCAAGGCTGCGAAACTGATGGCCATGACGATGGAGATAATCCAGATGGTTCTCTTCTTCATACCTGCAAAGGTAAGCAAACTTTATTTTAGTCTTTAAATGTTAAATCAAGAATGCGGCGCTTTGTTTTGTTCTTTAACACAATCTTTGATTTAAATTATTGGAATTGCAATTATATTTGATGTTTTGTGTGGAAATAGCGATATATTTTGATTTTGTTGCGTTAATGGTTGCAATTTGAAATTCTTTTTAAGTGTTGCTCCTTTTCTAAATAAACCTTTAAGATGGGGTGGCGCTTTTTTGTCAGTGATGCACCTCTCGGAAGTATCTGTGAGCACCTTTGGGCAAAACAAAAACCACGCTTAGCAACGGTGAATGAAGGGAAATGTGTAACTTTGCGTCCATAATATATTGAGTAACAAAATGAGAAATCTTTTTATTCCCTTCGCGTTGCTGTGCTTCTGCACGGCTTCTCCTGCCCAAACCACGAAGCAGGAAGTGTTGTCAAAGATTGAGTATGCCGGATCTAACTATTTTTCCTATCCCGGTGGTCACCGCATCACGCCGGCTCCCAAAGGTTATGTTCCATTCTATATCAGCCATTATGGACGTCATGGCTCACGCTACATGGTGTCGAACCGTGCTTATCACAACATGTTGCCGCTTTTTGAAAAAGCAGAAAAGGAAGGCAAGCTTACAAAGTTGGGTCAGCAGGTATACGTGAAGTTGAAAAAGGCCTATGCCAATGCCCATCTTCATGGAGGAGAACTCACGGCTCTCGGAGGACGGCAGCATGAAGGCATCGCAGAGCGGATGTATAAGAATTATCCTGAAGTGTTTGTTCACGATTCACGTGTGGAGGCAAGTTCAACGATGGTTCACCGCTGTCAAGAGAGCATGCAGTTCTTTTGCGGAAAGCTGAAGCATCTCAATCATGATGTGAACATCCAGCAGCGAACCACCAACGATGACAGGTATTTCATGCGCATTGATGACGTGGAAGTACCGGAAGGGGCATTGCAGAAGGACATTGATAAGCGCATGAGCGAGATCAATGACTCGTTGCGTAGAACGGTGAAGTTGGCTCCTCGTCTTTTCACTGATCCCAGATTTGTAGAAGAGAATCTGAAAGACCCTCTCCAGCTGGTAAAGGATTTCTATGACATTTCTCAGGACATGCAGTGCTTGCCCGAACTGAAGATCAACTTTAAGGGAATCTTTACAAAGGATGAACTGTTTGACTTGTGGCGCGTGGCCAACAATGGCTGGGTGCGTGGCCAGGGCTTCATTCAGGGGGCTACACCTAATTATCGTAAGCACTACAATCTGTTGCACAATTTCCTTGACCGTGCTGACGAAGCCATCTCGAAGAATCAGAAGGGCGCGGCATTACGTTTCGGTCATGATTCCTATATCGTTCCCCTGGCTTTCATTATGCAGTTCGATGGCTCGCGCGATTTCCCCACGGTAAATCATCTGGAGGATCTTTATCAATATTACGCTTCGTTCAAGATTACTCCCATGGCTGCCAATATTCAGTTTATATTCTATCGTAATCCCGGGAGCGATGACATTCTGGTGAAGTTCCTTCTCAATGAAGTAGAGCAACACATTCCCTTGAAAACAGACATGTGGCCCTACTATCATTGGACCGATGTGAAGCGCTACTATGAGCAGCGCATGGCCTCCTTCTGATGGTCACCACTCCCTTTCATAACGAGCCTCACCTTTTTGCAGACTACGGACGTTTTCTCTCGGGGCTTTTCCCGTTCAAGGTTCAGAAACTTTCTGTAAACGGTGGGTTCGGATGTCCCAACCGCGATGGCACCCTAAGCCATGGCGGTTGTGCTTATTGTAACAACCAGACTTTTGTACCGGCCTATTGTTTGCCTACCGACAGCATTCGTCAGCAATTGGAGAAGGGTAAGCTCTTTTTCCGCCGCAAGTACCCCGACATGCGCTTCTTGGCCTATTTTCAGGCTCATACTAATACCTATGCCCCCTTGCCTGTTTTGCGCCGAGCTTATCATGAGGCTTTGTCGGTCGATGGCGTGGTGGGACTGGTTATAGGCACTCGTCCCGATTGTGTGTCACCGGCATTGTTGGATGAGTTGGCCGAACTTTCCCAAAGGGTTCATGTACTGATAGAGTATGGTGTGGAAAGTACGCGAGATGAGCAGCTTTCAGATCTGGGCAGAGGGCATACCTTCAAACAGGCCGAGATAGCCATTCGCCAAACGGCAGAACGAGGCATTTATACAGCGGCTCACATGATATTGGGCCTTCCGGGCGATACTCCTGAAACGTTGCTCCTTCAGCCGGCTCAGTTATCGGCCCTGCCAATTCATGTGCTGAAGCTTCATCAGTTGCAAATCGTGCGCCATACATTGATGGAAAATCAGTATGCTGAGCATCCCGAGCGTTTCGACATGCTTTTCGCCACCCCCGAGCAGTATGCTTCTTTCTTGTGTCAATATATCGCGCGGTTGCGTCCCACGATTGTTTTGGAGCGGTTCACGTCGCAGTCGCCATCCGAAATGTTGATTGCTCCACGCTGGGGCATCAAGAACCATGAATTTGTGGCCCTCCTCCGGCGCGAACTGAAGCGTCAAGGTCTTTGGCAAGGCAAACACTATGGCGTTTGATGGTGTTCTTTCAGCCAGATCCGTAACAACTCAAAGAAGGTAGGCGCGTCTACCAGTTCTATGCTGGAATCCACCGTTTTGGCTTCCGTGCATACCTGCTCATACCAGGTGGGTGACTTCAGAATACAGCGAAACCAATGGAAGGGT
Source organism: Bacteroidaceae bacterium (assembly GCA_017468985.1). Lineage (GTDB taxonomy): Bacteria > Bacteroidota > Bacteroidia > Bacteroidales > Bacteroidaceae > UBA6382. Next base: position 12,163 of record JAFUHF010000065.1, on the reverse strand, counting down.
ATGGTGCGGCTCTTAATGCGGTCATACATCACCAGCGCTGCTTCGCGTGGATTGTTTGATACGAGGTCCCAGTCCGAACGCAGTACGGGCATACTTCCGTGAAGCGATGCCGCATCGCACTTCTGTGGTACTATACCATTAGGACTGAATCGTGCGTAGGCGTCTAACGAGCGCTTTCCCATTGCTGGTCCGTTACCATCTATAATGAACCCCGTAATCGTGAGTTCCCATTTTTTGTAATACTTCCGGCAGTGCTTTTGCCACGCCTTGATGTGGTCTATTCCGTCTGTCCTCTGCTGTTCTTCGGCCACACCAGGCATCATGTAGCCTGCTCCATTGTCTGCTGCGGCAAAGTAGTCGTGAGCCGTGGCTGTTTGGCGAATGTAATGCATGGCGTGAGGGATTCTCTCGCTCAGTACGGGGCTGATACACCACATCGTAGGTAGTCTGCCACGTTCCTTGGCATCCCAGATGTCGGCAGTGCGCTGGCTCACCCACGAAGAGGCATCGTAGTCGCCCATGTAGATAACGACGTAATTTTTCTCCGTGTTTACTCGTCCATCAGCATTTATCAGTCCACGCTGTTTCAGTTTGTCGCGCGTTACCCACGGCTGTTTGTATTTCCGGTTTAATGGGAAATGTTGCCAGAAGGATGCATTGGCCAGCGCACCATAGCCAATGGCATCGGCATCTTTGAATGCGTTGTAATGGCTGATCAGTTCTGAAAACTGCCATTCTGTGGCCACGTCTTCGTGCCTTCCTCCGGCGTGGCGTGTATATTTGAAAGCCCATGCAGGGAATCCACCGATGTAGCACATCTTTCGCCCATTGCCTAAACGCTGGGCTTCTGCCAGCAGTTCTTTCAGTGTGTTCAGGTCGGTACCTGTGGCTTGTGTGGGGTCATCGGTGGCTGCTTCGTCGTCCCATGGCGAAAGGTCGAAGAAGAAACCGCGCCTGCTCACAAAGAAATCGTGGTTGGTGAGCTGGTGGTGGTTCTTGCTGGTTCTGGTAGGCATGTCGCGCCATCGCTGATCCAGATAATAGCCTGCATATCGTCCCTTACATCGGCCCGTTTTCATATACTTCTCAATGAACCATAAGTATGGATCGCATTTCTGTGAACCCGATGAGGCTCTTGTGCAATTAGGTAATAGCCCTTTCCCTGTGAACATCGGGCTACCGTCATCGTTTACCAGCCAAACTTTCACTGTCAGTGGCCCACCGTTTGTGCACAGTCGGCTGTAGAGCGACTCTGGACGTTTGTCATATCTCACGGCTACCAGATCTTCTATGCCAGCTATGGCCGAGGCTACATTGCTCGTGCTGGCCACATTGGGGTCGTAAACCACGGCACCACGCACGTCCTTGTTGAATATCCTTACTGCATCTTCCACGGAGGGACAACCTACGGAGTCGGCATTGGCCAACCAGAGTCCTTGCTGACGATACTTCTGCCACCAATAGGTGTCAATGTCGCGTTGCCCACATACAATGTAGTTGATGTAAAACTGTGGCTTGTTTCTATTCACGATGCCTTGAAGCGTGCTGACGGTGTGCAGGGCATCCCATGTGTCGCACACGGTCAAGCTGTCGCCGTAGTCTGCGTTGAGTAGATGGCGCAAATCGAGATAGACCACGCGGTCCACCTTTTCTGCCATTACGGATAGAGATAGCGTTTGGAAAATAAACAGACCAAGTAGCCAATGTGTCTTGATGATGCCCATCTTTCTCTCCATTTCTTTAAATCAGTATTCAATAGCCACAGGACCAAGTAGTCCGGATGGGCGCAACGGACTTCCAGCGGTAGGGCCTGCTATGGTCCAGGTCTTTCGCTGCTGTTCAGGCTGTGAAGCATCGTAAGCCAAACGGTTAAACCATGTGCTGGTAACGTCTACGCTCACGGTGTTCTTTCCCTTTTGCAGTTTGTCGCCAATGTAGAGCCGATACGGTTCGGCCCATATCACTCCGGCCGGTTTGCCATTAACTTTTACGTCGGCAATCATGTCCACATTGCCGAGGTTGAGGATATAACTTTGTGTCGGATTATAATCAGACAGCGTGAAGGTAGTCTCATAAGTTGCAGTGCCGGAGAAGGCCTTTCCTTCAGCACCTATAAAGAGGTCTTTCCATGGTTGGAGTGAAGCGAGACTGATTTTCTCCTCTGGTGTTCCCCATCCAGAAGGAAAAGATAGGGTCCATCCCTCGGGGTTGATTTTCTTTCCTAAATTTGGACGCTGCATTTCTGCTATGTGACGACTGCCTTGCTCGCGAAATACGATGAAAGCATTTTCGGCACGACTTAAGTCAAGCCTTATGCGTTGGTATTCGCCGGAGGTCTCTGCTTTCAGGGCATACATTTCCCCATTTACGGCATCCCATAGCTCTGCCTTACCATTGGCGCGTAGTTGCAGCGTGCCATGGAATTCCTGTCCCACAGCCGTCGTGATGTAGAACCACTGTGCTCCTTCCGTTTGGCGCATGGTCCACTGCACTTTCTCGTCGGTCTTGATGTGTGGTTGTATGTTGAATACATTTAACGCTTCGTCAATAGACAGGCCTATGGCCAGCTGACCCTTACCTACTTTGCGTATGCCGCTACCTGACCAGAGTGATTTCACCAGTTTGCGGAATTGCTTCTGCATCTTGGTGCCACCTGTCAGTGTGGCAGGCGAAACGGGGGCCTGGGCCACCACTTTGGCTCCTTGATTCAGCAGACTGTGCAGTTTCTCTACCGTTTCAGGCAGCATTCTCTCATTTTCCGGGATCCAAAGCACCTCGTAAGTGACACCTTCGGGAGTAACGATGTGCCCATCTTTCACGGCCATGCGATTCAGCAACGCATCTGTGTTACAGTAGTCATATTTGAATCCTTCTGGGAAGGGTGCGAATTGGTCGGGACGGTGTCCTACTTCGTCGCCCAGATACCATAGAACGTCTACCACGGGCATGCCGCGCTCCAGCATGTAGCTGGTACGGGCTAGATAGGTGGTAAAGTAAGACATGTACTTCCACCAAGTCTGCCCACGAAGGAAGGGGGTGCCTATTTTGCTGCCGAAACTTGTACCCGGCGGCAGGAAGTTTACTTGCGGATTGTGCGTATAGGTGTGGAATACGTTGTGGGTAACGCCTTCCGTCATGTTGAGGTTGGCCACCTCTTTAAGCATTTGCCAATGTTCATCCCAATTAAGATCGAAACTGGTGAAACTCTCGGCATCTACGCGCCGCTTTCCGTAGATGTGGGCTGCCGATGCTGTAGGTTTTATGGGTTTGAAGTTCAGATCGCCCACGTAGCCTTCGCTGATAGGGTGCCAAAATTCGCACATCGGGGTGTCGGCGTACTTGAAGAACTGCATGGCATCCATCGCTACAACGTCGCCACCTGCCGTTTCATACTGCACGTGCATTCCCTTGTCATGGGCCAGGTCCGTCATGCGGTGGAAGAAGTTTTCTGTGTAAAGTTCTGTAAGCGCGCGGCGCCAGTCAATAAGGAAACGGCTGGTCAGTTCCTGATTGTCTATTACGTAGCCCATAAGGGCCGGTATCCAACTGCGTAGTTCGTAGCCGCGTTGTTTGAGGAACTCCGTTTCCATGCTGTCGGTCCACGTTTGGTTATGGCATTCCCAACTGTCCATCAGCATGCCGTCGGCCGTTCCTTTAAGGGGGCCATCTTGCAAGCGGCCTACGTAGTTGCTGAACTGCACGTCGGCACCTTTGGGGTCGAGCTTGTTGCATTCCCATCCAGTAGCTTCGGCCGGTGCAGGGCCGTTTTTGCGTCCGGTGTTTACATGGCCAATGCGCAGTATGGTCCATTTGTCGTGAGCTGTTGGTGCTGTCCAGTTCAGGTTGCCTCTTGCATCCATCAGCTTGGTAAGGTCGGCAATGTCACTACCTTTGATAAAAGCCGTAGCCGATTGCCGTGTGTGTTCCTGCGAAAGTTCTTTGGCAAGTAGCGTCCATCCTGCTTCGCCTTGCCAGCTGTTTTTGTATGCGGTTTGCCATAAACGAATGTAGCGTAACGATAAGTCGTGAAGGGTTGTTAGGGTCAAGATGTATTTCTCAACATCGTTCACCTCGTTGCAGGCCAAATACAGAGGGGCTCCGTCTTGCCAGTTGCTCATAGGTAGTTCGGTTTCTACCAGCGTTTCTTGTTTTGCGCCGGAGGCTGTTATGGCTTTTAGTGTAACGTGAACGCCAGGTTTGTAGACCCATGCGTGGCTCATGCTGTTGATGCTGGGTAGTTCAAGGGTTCGCAAAATGGATCCTTTTGGAAGTTGGAATTCGGCCTTATGGCTTCCTTTCTTTGATTGATATGCTTTTTCGCTTTGGTTTGAGATGAGTTTGGTCCATGCTTCATCATCCGATGCTACGTTTTCAGGCTTCAAGGGCTTTCCCGTATCGCCATCGGGTGTTGGGAATGCCAAAACACAGATGTCTTGATAATCGCGCCATTCGTCGTTTGATGGTTGCCCCAACGGCAATTGTGCAGCATGTTGTCCAGCGGCAATATCGGTGCGGCTCCATACCAATTGGCGCATGGCGTCGCGAGGTTTTACCCACGGGCCACCGGCCATGGCCCAGCCTGGGCAGGTCTGAATGGTGAATCTTAGTCCTTCTTGATGGGCTTTTTGGCCTACGTAGGCCACGAGCTCCTCCCATTCGGGCGTGAGAGCTTTGATGGAAGTGGTTACACCCGGCCATTGGCCACCAAAGGCACCGTGAAACCAATGCACACCCTGAAAGCCAGCCTTACTGATGGCTTCAAGGTCGGCATCAATGCCTTCTTTCGAAACGTTTCCACCAATGAAGTGAAACCATGTCTCTGGCCGATTCTCTTTTGGAGGATTCTGGAATTGCTGTTCGTCATTTTCGCTGAGTGGAGCATAGTCGCTTTGGGCACTGATTGTGGTGGAGCATATCAGTGCAACTGTAGTTGCGATAAATAATAGTGTGAGCTTATTCATCGTTGTCGTTCTTAAGCTCTACAAAGTTAAATGATTCCTTCGTAATGAGCAAGCGACGGATGGCATTTGTACCAATGACTGTAGGTAATGTCGGGGCACCTGTGGTCTCCAGCGTCCCCGAGTGTGGGGAATGCTGAGGAGCTCATGGCCCTGGCCATCCCAATTGTAAGGATTTCAGAGAAACAAGTTGTTCCCGATATTTCCGAGTATAGAGCAATGGTGAGTACCTCAGAAATAATAATTCCATGACAGAGATATTTAACGATTGTGACTGCGTTTGTGCAAAAGTTGTGATTTCTTTTCGTGTTGCACTCTTTTATTCGTACTTTTGCAGCTAAATGAATAGACTTCTTAAGAATATGAAGAATCAAAAATCCTGTTTATGCGTTTGGGGAATGCTTGCGTTGATGGCTTTGGTGCTAACGTTCAGTAGTTGTTCGAAAGAAGAGCGCGTGTTGCCCATATATACCATGAGGGCAACGGCTTTGAGCTCTGCCTTGCAGCAGAATGATGGGCTGATGTTTCAGGTGCAACGGATCATCGTATCGCATTATGACGAAGGCTACGAGTTCATGGCAGCTGAGGAAGGCGAAGCCCTTGTTCGGTATGAGAACACTATCAAGTCCATCTTGAGCTACAATTGGGCTGCTGATGGTTTAACACTTCAACCTGAAAGCTATTTTACGCTTCAGCTCATTACCGAAGGAGTTCTTGTAAAGGAACAGGTGATCATATTGCGAAATTAATAAAAGGATTCATAACCGTTATGAGAAGCAGGTCGTATTTTAGAGGTGTTGTTTTTTGTCTGCTGGCCTTGTGGGTGTTTGCAGGATGCTCTGATGATGACGATGCAACGCAGGGCATGGCGCGCTATGTGGTGCAAATCAGGGATTTTTCTACCCAGTATGGAATAAACATAGATTTGCAAAATGATGTGGACTCCATTCTGGAACGTACAAATACGTCGAAAGGCTACTTTGAAGCGGATGCTGATGGGGTATATAATGTATGGGAGCAACTTCGTGAAACGTTTGTAAACACCGATTGGGGAAACCGCAATTATCTTATTGCTGACGCTACATGGGTGGATGTGGTGCTTTTAGAACGTAAGGGAAGTGGCGGAGAAACGGCACAGTTGCAGCAACGTCGTATTACTTTCCCATATGTGGTCTATCAGTTTCGAACCGCCGCAGAGTCGGCCAATTATGCCTTAAACTATACCGTCCGTAAGGAAGTGGCACATATTCTGTCAAGCTTCAATGATGAAGGCCAATCCACCTTTTTTACTACTCGTGGTGAGGCGCTTGTCAGACTTCAGAGGGCTGCAGACTCGCTGCTCTCCCATAATTGGAAACGCAACGACTATGGGGTGCTCCCTAATACCTATTTTAATTTGCAACTGATAGGAGGCAATGCCGCTGATGAACAAATGGGGCTCTGGCCGGTATATGGCGAAGCCTACGTAAAGTTGCCTAATTATTAATCTCAATAAGTGTTTATCACTATGATGGAAATCAAACGAGAGTGGAAAGAGAAAGGTTACATAGACGCACCTGTTCCCGAAGGTGTTGACTTGAAAGCCGAAGTCAGACGCATGTGTAAAGAGAAGAATGCGGTGATTTTGGCTCATTACTATACGGACAAGCCCTTGCAAGAAGTGGCCGACTTTATAGGTGACAGTCTTGCACTTGCGCGGAAAGCCGCAAAGACAAATGCCGACATTATCGTGATGTGCGGAGTGCATTTTATGGGCGAGACCAACAAAGTGTTGTGTCCCAACAAAAAGGTGCTCATTCCCGACCTGAACAGTTCGTGTTCCTTGGCCGAGAGCTGTCCGGCAGAAGACTTCAAAAAGTTTGTTGAAGCCCATCCGGGGCATAAGGTGGTGTCGTATGTGAATACGTCGGCCGCAGTGAAGACGTTAACAGACGTAGTGGTTACGTCATCGAATGCCAAACAGATCGTAAACAGTTTTCCGAAGGACGAAAAGTTGATTTTCGGTCCCGACCGCAATTTGGGCGAATACATCAACCAGTTGACAGGTCGTCAGATGGTGCTTTGGGATGGTGCTTGTCATGTTCACGAACGATTCTCCGTTGGGAAGATCTTGGAGCTAAAAGAACAGTACCCAGGGGCAAAAGTGCTGGCTCATCCTGAATGCAAAGGCCCTGTGGTAAAGATGGCCGATGTGGTAGGATCTACGGCAGCTTTGCTGAATTATACGGCCGAAAGCAACGAAACCACATTCATTGTGGCTACGGAGAGTGGCATCTTGTTTGAAATGCAGCGCAAAAGTCCCGAAAAGACCTTCATTCCGGTTCCTCCTGAGGACAGCGAGACGCAGGGAAGGACCTGCATGTGCAACGAATGCGTGTACATGCGCATGAATACTATGGAAAAACTATACAACTGCCTGAAATACGAGTGGCCGGAAGTGGAAGTAAGTCCTGAGGTGATTGAGAAAGCTGTCAAGCCTATCGAAAAGATGCTGGAAATTTCAGAGAGGCTTGGAATATAGCATGTAATCAAACTAAATGTAAAAGAAATGAGAAAGTTACTCGCAGCAATGATGATGGTCTGCACTGTGCTTTCAATGAGTGCTCGCAAGCAGATGACTGTGGCCGAAGCATGGAAATGGCAGAAGGAGATTGGAGAAATCCGTGGCTTCAACCAGCCTACGACGGCCTATCCCGGCATGGAGCGCGACCAGATTTTGAGAAAAGCTTCGGAGTTGGGACTCAACAGCGTGCGTTCCTGGATTGGCGGTGGAACGGCAGAAGAACAGATTGAGTTCATCAGAAAATATGCAGAGGATTGTGCAAAGTATGGCATGACCTATTCGCCTGTACTGAGTTTCTACGGCAGATACTATGGTGACAAGTCGCTCACGGAGGAAGAAAGACTCAAGCATGCGGAGGAATATGTTCGCAAGGTGGTACGTGCCTTCGCCAAAGATAAGCGCATTGCCATGTGGGACATCTGGAACGAACCATCGACTGCGAAGAACGACGAAACCATGCGCCAGATGGATTGGTTAGAGAAGATGGTAGAGTGGTGTAGGGCTGAAAACCCCGTGCAACCCATAACATCATCTGTTATCTGGGAAGGTGGTGAATATGACAGCACGTCAGTGCAGTTCAAGCGTCGCATGGAGATTGAGGCTATGATGGACATTCATAACATTCACACCTACCGCTTCCTTGAGCCCAATCATACCACTCCTCAGACGTGGATATGGAGGCTTCGCCAGATGGACGGAAGACCCATGGCCAGTACCGAATGTCTCGCGCGTACCGTGAGTGGTGGACTGACACGCACGCTGAAGCTCTTTGCCAAGGAACATGTAAACTTCTACCTTTGGGGCCTGTTCCTCACCGACAACCGAAACTGGTCGGTGCAATGGGGGCGTTCTGCCTACAATCCCTACGAGCCTATTTTCCACGATATGCTCTATTCCGATGGCAATGCCTATGACTACAGAGAGATAGAAAGCCTGCGCAAGTTCCGTTTCGAGAAGGAAGGTGAGCAAATCTATGCCCCCTTGGCGCAGACCGAACGCTGGGGTAGCGATAGGGCATGGAAATGGGTATCGGGAGGCCCGATAAAGGGTCTTACTGCCAAGAGCCAACAAGAGAGTGCTGCTCCGAAGGGCAATAGTATTCGATTGAAGCTGAAATATGCGGACTTTGCGGCCGACGAGAAGGTTTTCATGGAGTACTTTGAACAGCAATTGTCTGCGGCCGATGCAAAGGGCCTGACCGTAATGCCTGTGTTGTTACAGGACGATGACATCTTGGCTGCAGGTGGAGCGGAGATTGAACATACCAAATTCCTCAGAACTTATCCCAACGACTTTGCCGAAAACGGCGACGCCTATCAGACAAAGCCATACGTCCAAGGCAAGGCTACTACCGCAACGCGGCAGGGTGACGATCCCTACTGGGGCACCGACTTTGCTCCGTCGTTGCGTATATCGAAGGATGAGGCTGCTGCATTTGCTGCACGTACCGATGTGAGGAACATCCTGGCATACCTGAACGTCATCATCAGACGCTACTATGCTGATAAGCGCATAGAGGGTTGGGACCTCTACTATCATCCTGGCGAGAAACTGGCTACTGACCGTGAAGCCTCAATGTGGGTATCGCAATTGTTTGACATCGTGCGCTTCATCAGTCCGACGCAGCCCTCTTTCATGACTCCGCTTGTCAGTGTGGGTGATTTTGATCCCAATTTCAAATATCGAGAAGAAATGATTCATGCGCGTCCAGGTGGCTGGAGTCGCCTGAAGTATGAAGGCTGTAGCAGTGCTCCGCTTGTCTACAAAATCTGGTCGCTCTCCGACGTGGCTGCATTCTCCTCCACCATGAAAGCTCCGGAAACGGGATGGCTCATGAGCATCTGCTACCACTTTGGTCGCCCACTTTTCTGTACCTATTGGAATGCGCCTAATGAGACTGAGGCAGCCGCTACGCTGGAACTTTTCTCTAAGTCCCACGTCTACTGGTATAGTGACAGAGCGTTGCCAACATCTTTGGTAGATGCTTTCAAGTTCCAGCACATCAATACGGACAGAGATTCTGCACAGCTCGTTCCATAAGCCTTTAATTGGATAATGTATAGATCATGAAATTGTTTTTTTTCGATTTGGAAACAACGGGAACTAATCCTGCCAAGCATGGCATTCATCAGATCAGTGGCGAGATTGTGATTGACGGCGAAGTAGCCGAACGTTTCGACTTTTATGTTTGTCCCAATCCAAAAGCGCAGATTGATCCGGAAGCCTTGAAGGTGGCTGGAGTCACCGAAGAGCAAATCTTGGCCTATCCGCCAATGAAAGAAGTGTATGACCAGCTCATTGCGCTTTTGAGCAAATATGTGAACCGTTATGACCGTTCAGACAAGTTCTACCTCGTAGGTTATAATAATACTTCGTTCGACAATCCATTTCTGCGCGGTTTCTTTCTGCAGAATGGCGACAGCTATTTCGGATCATGGTTTTGGGCGAACAGCATTGACGTCATGGTACTGGCCACGCAGTTCCTTCTTGAGGAGCGGCCGCACATGGAGAACTTCAAGCTCTCCACTGTGGCGCGCCAGTTAGGCATTGAGGTCGATGCCGCTGATTTGCATAGCGCCGATTACGATATTGCCCTTACACGCGCTATTTATGAGCATTGTGTGAAGCGTTAGAGGACGTAATGTAGATTGCAAAAAAGTTGATCCCCGAGTTTAACTCGGGGATCAATATTATTCGTAGCGAATGGCTTCGATGGGGTCGAGGTTTGCCGCCTTTTGGGCAGGGAAGTAGCCAAAGCCTACGCCAATGATTGTGCAGACCGCAAAACTGATCAGTATGCTCCACAGCGGTATGCTCGTAGGAAGGCCGAAAGTGCTGCATAGCAGAGTGCCGAGGTAGCCTACGGCGATACCCAGCACCCCTCCCGTGATGCTGATCATAATGGATTCAATGAGAAACTGATTGCTGATGTCCATGCCTGTGGCTCCAACCGACATGCGAAGGCCTATTTCGCGAGTGCGTTCGGTAACGCTCACCAGCATAATGTTCATGATACCTATACCTGCTACTAAAAGCGAAAACGCTGCGGCTACCACCAGGATAATCGTAACGGTGTCCATGGTGCTCGACATGGTTTTCATCATCTCCTCTTGCGAACGTATGGTGAAGTCGTTGTCGGCCGCTGCTGACAGTTTGTGGTTGCTTCTCAATATGGAGGTCAATTCCTCTATGGCCTGTTCTGTCATTTCCTCCGTAATGGCCGAACAGTTGATGCTACTGAAGTAGGTCTGTGCCAATACGCGCTTCATTACGGTGGTGTAAGGGGCAATGATTAAGTTGTCCTGGTCCATACCGAAGCTATTGTATCCCTTCGACTTCAATACGCCTACGATGCGGAACGGAATGGATTTGAATCGGATGGTGCGTCCTACGGGGTCGCCACCGTTGGGAAACAGCTCGTCGACCACCGTCTTGCCTACGAGGCATACTTTGGCACTCTTCTTGACGTCTTCTTCTGTAAACGAGGTGCCGTCTTGAATGGTCCACTGCTTGATGTCCAAGTATTCGGGTGCTTCACCATAAAGCGACGTGCTGGTGTTGTTGGCTCCGTTAATGGCCTGTCCTGACGATGTCACTTCTGGACTGACGTATGTGATATAGGTCTTGTCGGACAGGATCTTTTCGTAGTCTGCGATTTTCAGCGTCTGCATGGCACTGGGGTCTTGACGAACACCACCTCGCATGTCGGCTCCCGGACGGATCATGATGATGTTGGTTCCCATCTGGGAAATGTTTTGGCGGATGCTTTCCTTGGAGCCTTGGCCAATGGCCATCATGATGATCACGGCCGCTACGCCGATGATGATACCCAGCATAGAAAGAAACGAGCGAAACTTGTTGCTCGCTATGGCGCGTAAGGCTACTTTTATGAGATTTATGAAATTCATCTGGTTTGCTGACGGTTAGTTGGTTTGTGATTCATTGCAGCATTGGGGCTTTAGTCAGTCGTCCTGTGGTTTGGGCAGATTGGCTAAGGCTTCGGCGGCCGAAAGGATATCATTGTTTACTTCGTCGCTCCTGATCTTGCCGTCGCGAAGCATGATGTTGCGACTGCTGTAGCGCGCAATTTCGGGGTTGTGGGTCACGAAGATGATGGTGCGCCCCTCCTGGTGGAGTTGCTGAAAGAGCACCAGCATCTCGAAGCTGGTGCGCGTATCAAGATTTCCTGTTGCTTCATCGGCCAATACCACGGCAGGGTCGTTCACCAAGGCACGGGCGATGGCCACACGCTGCATCTGTCCGCCTGACATTTGGTTGCTTTTATGGCTCAGCCTGTCGCCTAAGCCTACGGCCTGCAATGCCTTGATGGCGGCATTGCGGCGCTGGCTGGCCGAGTAGCGGCTGTTGTACATGAGCGGAAGCTCCACGTTTTCTACGGCTGTAGTCTTGGCCAATAGGTTGTAGCTCTGAAAAACAAAGCCTATCTTCTGGTTGCGCAGACGGGCGCGCTGACGCTTCGACATGGTGCGTACGCTTACTCCGTCAAGATAGTATTCACCGCTCGTGGGGGTGTCAAGGCAACCCAGCTGATTGAGCAGCGTAGACTTGCCCGAACCTGATGTACCCATGATTGTGACAAACTCTCCTTCGTAAACCTTGAAACTTACGCCACGAAGCGCGT
>JAFUHF010000007.1 GCA_017468985.1 Bacteroidaceae bacterium | reverse complement strand
GCACACCATGATGGGTGCTCCGCAGTGGGGGCAACTGTGGGCAGTGGTCGAAACGGTTCCGCCACATTCCTTGCATGTCATTAAAGCCATAATGTTCTGTTCTTTGGTTTTGGCTGCAAAATTACGAATAATTAAACACATCGCGCCCCATGCCGCTGCACAAGTTTCTCTCTGCGTCCCACGGCGGCCTGCGCTGTGGCCAGGAGGGCGCTACAGGCAGAGCAATCCGGCCCGTGCGTCGCCCTCGTCATACCAGCGGCGCACCGTTTGCCTCATTTCGCGGTTCAGTTGCCGCGCATGGCCGTCGGTAAGCCCGTCGAGCAAGGCCCAGAAGCGAGGCCCGTGGTTCATTTCCCTGCTATGACAGAGCTCGTGACAGATGGTGTAGTCAACGTAACGCCCGTCCATCAGCAGCAGGTAGCACGAGAGGTTGAGGTTGCCCCTCGCTGAGTAGCTGCCCCAGCGCGAACGGGTGGACTTTATGAAGCATCGCGAATAGCTGAGGCCGCTCCTTTCGGCCCAGAGCCTGAGCCGTGGGGGCAACAGCAGCCGCGCCTGCTCGCGCAGGGCTTCGCGAACCACCTTGCGCAGCCATTCCTGCCGAGCGGCATCCAGGGTCATCTTGGCCTCGGGGCAGCGGATCACCACCTTTCCGGGCTCGCGGCGGAGCGTAAACACATCGGCCTCCGTGGCCTCCATGCGCAGCGAGAGCAGGTCGGTTTCAATGGTAAAACTGAGGTCTATTTCCTTAAACGTTTTCACAATGCAAAAATACGAAATGGCGCCCACCTGTCAGCATGGCACAGCAAGTTTCAGCACATCCGTCCTCGCCGCATTGGCCACGAAGGGGTGGCAGCAGTGGGCCTCAGAGCGCAGCTCTGACCATCAGGTTGCAGGCCCAATGTTAAAATGATGCACGTCTGCAACCTGGTGGAAATCGCCGTGCTGGGAGCACGGTCTCTGCAACCTGGTAGAAATCGTCTCGCTGGGAGCACGGCTTCTGCAACCTGGTGGAAATCGTCTCGCTGGGAGCACGGCTTCTGCAACCTGGTGGAAATCGTCTCGCTGAGAGCACGGCTTCTGCAACCTGGTGGAAATCGTCTCGCTGAGAGCACGGCTTCTGCAACCTGGTGGAAATCGTCTCGCTGAGAGCGCGGCTATTTCCACCTGTTTGCAGACCCAATGTTAAAAAATTTCATGCCTGCAACCTGGTAGCCTGAACAAACGTTAAAAAATCGGGGCCAAACCACCTTTTGCAGCTCCCGTCAGAAGCACCAGAAAGGCAGAGAGGCCTGTGCGGAGCGCTGCAGCCCCACCGCCTCGGGCAGAGACCACGCTACGGGCAGAAGGGAAAAGCACTGATTTCAGGCCACTAAACGAAGCCTTGACTCCCTCCCCCGTGCCCCAGAGGAGAGCCGCTATGGACGCAGCATAAAAAAACCGCACAACGTCAAAGGAGTATGTGCGGATTTTTGTACTTTTGCCACAAAATAAAAGGTGGCAGCATGAACCAAGAACTCTCACAGCAACTTGCCCTCACGCAAAACCTGACGCAAACCCTTGCGCCACAACAGCTGCTGTTTGTAAGACTGCTGGAACTCCCTGTAACAGACCTTGAAGGAAGGGTGAGAAACGAGATTCTGGAAAACTCCGCGTTGGAAGAAGAGCCTGAAGGCCTCAGCGACCGCGAAGAAGAAGCCCCCACAGACGAAACGGAAACCTTTGAGGAAACCGATCCTTACGAGAGCGTAAGCCAGCGCGAAGCCGACCTGCTGGCCGACTACGCCTCGGTCGACGACATACCCGACTATCTGCTCCACTCCGTGCAGCAGAAGAGCGACCTTCCCACACCGCAGTGGGGCGACAGCAGCTCCTTCTACGACAGTCTGCTGGCACAGCTCGGAGAGTATGACCTTACCGAGAAGCAAAAGGAGATTATAGAATACCTCATCGGTTCGCTCGACAACGACGGCCTGCTCCGCAAGGACCTGGGCGCCATCAGCGACGAACTGGCCATTTATCACGACATTGACGCCACGGAGGAGGAAATCACCGAGTGCCTCCATACGTTGCAGGAATTTGAGCCCGTAGGCATAGGAGCCCGATCGCTGCAAGAATGCCTGCTCCTGCAACTCCGCAGCGAAGACTATCGCTCTCCCTGGAAGGACAAGGAGATTCAGATCATCGAAAACAGTTACGAAGACTTTACGCATAAGCGCATTGACCACCTGGCCGAGCGCTTCGGACTGGACAACGAGTCGATGCAGCAGATCTTTGCCGAACTGACTCGGCTCAATCCCCGTCCGGGCAGCGGCCTGAGCGACACCACGGGCGGAAACATGCAGCAAATCGTGCCCGACTTCATCGTAATCGGAGACGATGACGGAATGCTCAGCATCAGGCTCAACAGGGGAGACGTGCCCCAGCTCAGGGTGAGCAGTTCCTTTCGCGAACTGATTGACGAATATGCCAAAAACAAAAAGAACCTGAGCCGCGACCAGAAGAATGCCTACGTGTACGCCAAGCAGAAGGCAGACGCCGCTCAGAGTTTCATCAACGCCATCAAGCAACGGCAAAACACGTTGCTGCTCACCATGCACGCCATAGTGAAACGCCAACAGGCCTTCTTCGAGGAGGGCGACGAGCGGCTCATCCAGCCCATGATTCTGAAGGACATCGCACAGGACACGGGGCTCGACATTTCCACCATATCGCGCGTGAGCAACAGCAAGTACGTGCTGACCGACTTCGGCGTGTATCCACTGAAATTCTTCTTCAACGACTCCTTCGTGACCAAGGACGGCGAGGAGCTCTCGAAAATGAAAATCAAGTCCACCCTCAGGGAACTCATAGAAAACGAAGACAAGGCTAACCCCCTCTCTGACGACGCCCTGGCCGCCCTGCTGGGCGAAAAGGGGCTGAGCGTAGCCCGACGCACCGTGGCCAAATACAGGGAACAGATGGGGCTGCCCGTGGCACGCCTCAGGAGAAACGCCCTCGAAGCTCAGGGAACCGCCAAACCCTAAGGCCCAACGCACACCACACAGCCATGAAGAACACCTATCTGATCTACGCAGCAAAAGTTTTTTCGATGCTTTTTGCACCCTTCTACTTCCCCATGCTGGCGTTTCTGGTATTGTTCGTGTTCAGCTACATGCGCCTGCTGCCCGTGGACTACAAACTGGCCATTCTGGGCGTGGTCTACGGATTCACCGTGGCATTGCCTCTGCTCTTTACGTGGGGATACCGCAAAATCAACGGCCTGCACCGCCGTCAGCTCTCCAAGCGAGAGATGCGCACCATGCCTTATCTCATCTTCATCGCCAGTTACGGCTGCTGCCTCTACTGCATGATAGAGCTCCACATGCCCCACTTCATGATCAGCATCATGTGGGGGTCGCTGGTGCTGCAAGTGGCCTGCGCACTGATTCACCGATGGGTGCACATCAGCACGCATTCGGCAGCCGCCGGGGCCATGGTGGGAGCACTGATGGCCTTCAGCTTCATCTTTTCGTTCGACCCCACATGGTGGCTCTGCCTCACACTGCTCATTGCAGGCTGCGTGGGGAGCAGCAGGCTCATCCTGAGGCAGCACAGGCTGCGCGAAGTGAATCTGGGACTGCTCGTAGGTTTGCTGTGCGGATTTTTCTGTATTCTCTTGCTCTAACGTTTCACCATCATCAGCCCCACGCCATGACCCTACGCCACCTTTTGCTCACCGCCTGCCTCTGCGCCACCATCGGCGCAGCGGCAAGAACCATCAGCACGCCCCACGGACAGTGGGAAATGGTTTGGGAAGAGCAGTTCAGAGGAAAGCACCTGTCGGACACGTGGCACAAGATACCGCGCATGGCGCCCTGCCCCGAATGGAACAAATACATGAGCCCCGACGAGAGCCTCTACCGCCTGAGCCGCGGAAAGCTCACGCTCTACGGCAGGATGAACGACAGCCAGCCCACGGACACCGCACGGTTTCTGACCGGCGGAGTATGGACCAAGGGGAGGAAGCTGTTCTACAGAGGACGCATAGAAATCCGCCTCAAGATGGACAACGCCACCGGAGCATGGCCTGCCGCATGGCTGCTGCCGGAGATAGGCCGATGGCCTCAGGAGGGGGAAATCGACATCATGGAGCGCCTAAACGCCGACACATTTGCCTACCAAACGGTGCATTCGGCCTTCACCGTATGGGATGAAAAGGTGGCAGCCAAGCCCAAGTCGGGATTTACGGCTCCCATACGCAAGAACCGCTACAACGTTTACGGCGTGGAGCTGTATGAGGACAGCTTGTGCTTCTTCATCAACGACCGCTATGTAGGCACCTATCGGCGCCAGCCGGAATACGGACCGGAGCAATATCCCTTTGACCGCCCCATGTATCTGCTCATCGACATGCAGCTGGGCGGACACTGGGTGGGCGAGGTAGACCCCAGGGAACTTCCCTACCGGTACCGGATAGACTACGTAAGGTTTTATCGCAAGAAACCATAAGCCCTTAGCCACAACAAAAAAGAAAAAATAACATCCGAAAATGAAACCAATAGTAAGCATCATCATGGGCAGCACCAGCGACCTCCCCGTCATGGAAAAGGCTGCCGCCTTTCTGGACAGCATGGACGTGCCATTCGAAATCAATGCCCTTTCGGCGCACCGCACACCGGCCGAGGTAGAGACTTTTGCAAAACAGGTCCGTGAGCGAGGCATCAAGGTGATCCTGGCAGGAGCCGGCATGGCCGCAGCACTGCCTGGCGTGATTGCCGCCAACACCACGCTGCCCGTAATAGGCATACCCATTAAGGGCATGCTCGACGGGCTGGACGCCATGCTTTCCATCATTCAGATGCCGCCGGGCATTCCCGTAGCCACCGTAGGAGTGAACGGCGCACAGAATGCGGCCATATTGGCCGTGGAAATGCTGGCCCTGAGCAACGACGATCTGGCCACGCGCCTCACCGCTTATAAGGAGGAACTCAAGGAGAAGATCGTGAAAGCCAACCAGGAACTGGCCAACGTAAAATACAAGAACAAGACAAACTGAGCGCAGAGCAGACCATTACATGTTTGACGACAAGATAAGGGATTTTAATTATTTCAACTACAGACGCCGCATTTCATCGGTAGTACAGGTGGGCAAGACGCCGCTGGGCGGAAGCTATCCTATCCGGCTGCAGAGCATGACCACCACGCCCACCACCGATACGGAGGCCAGCGTGGAGCAGTGCCAGCGCATCATAGGGGCCGGCGGAGAGTATGTGAGGCTCACCACGCAGGGCAAACGGGAGGCAGAGAACCTGCGCAACATTCGCAAGGCACTACACGATCGCGGACGCAGCGTGCCCCTCGTGGCCGACGTACACTTTAATCCAGACGTAGCCGACGTGGCCGCCCAGATCGTAGAGAAGGTACGCATCAACCCGGGCAACTACGTGGACGCAGCACGTACGTTTAAGCATCTGGAATATACCGACGAGGAATATCAGGCCGAGCTAAAAAAGATAGAGGAACGGCTGGTGCCCTTTCTGCGCATTTGCCGCGAAAACCATACGGCCATCCGCATAGGGGTGAACCACGGCTCGCTGTCGGACCGCATCATGAGCCGCTATGGCGACACGCCAGAGGGCATCGTGGAGAGCTGCCTGGAGTTTCTGAGGATATGCAAGCGCGAGGGATTTCGCGAAGTGGTGCTCTCCATCAAGGCCAGCAACACGGCCATCATGGTGCGCTCGGTGCGCCTGCTGGTAGACCGCATGGCCAAAGAAGGCATGCACTTCCCCCTGCACCTCGGGGTGACCGAGGCCGGCAATGGCGAAGACGGACGCATCAAGAGCGCCGTGGGCATCGGGGCGCTGCTCTCTGACGGAATAGGCGATACCATCAGAGTGTCGTTGAGCGAGGCTCCCGAGAAGGAGATTCCCGTAGCACGAAAACTGCGCGACTACATCACGCTGAGAGTCGGCGAGCGTCCGATAGGAGGCCGCCTGGCCAACGGATTTGACTTCCTGAATCCCGAACGGAGGAAGACCACGCCCGTAATGAACATTGGCGGAAGCCAGCTACCCGTAGTCATATCGGAAAGGACGCAGGCACCCACGTCGAAACACGAAACACTGCCCGACTACATCTATTGCGGCGACCGGCTGCCCAAGAAGTCGAAACGCCTCAACTGTGCCTACATCGTTGACGCTGCAGCATGGAAGCAGGAGCCGGGGACTTATCCCTGTTTTACTTTCCACATGCTGTCGCAACTCTCGGCCTACGACGCGCCACTGAAGTTTTTGTTCCTTCCGTGCTCAGCGCTCGGCATTGAGGTGACGGAATGCCTCAGAAAACACCCCGAGGTGGTGGTGATAGGCCAGAGCACGCTCATTAACAGAGTGGGCGAGCTGCGCGCGCTCGTTCACCGCATGACGAACAAGGGACTGACGAACCCCGTAGTGCTCTTCTCGTCCTACAGCCACGGGCAGGGAGAGACGGAGGACTTCCAGGTGGAAAGCGCGGCGGACACAGGGGCCCTGCTGTTTGACGGTCTTTGCGACGGCCTCTACCTCTGCAACGAAGCCCCCAAGGGCGAACGGCCCATCACGGCCGAGACGGTAGAACGAACGGCATTTACCATCTTGCAGTCAGCAGGACTGCGCAAAACGCGTACGGAATACGTATCGTGTCCGGGCTGTGGGCGCACCCTCTATAATCTGGAGGAGACCGTGGAACGCATCAAGCAAGCCACTCGGGGCATGAACCACCTGAAGATAGCCGTAATGGGCTGTATTGTGAACGGCCCGGGCGAGATGGCTGACGCCGACTACGGCTACGTAGGCGCTGCACGCGGCAAGATCAGCCTCTACAGAGGAAAAGAGTGCGTGGAAAAGAACATTCCCGAAGCAGAGGCCGTAGAGAAACTGCTCCAACTGCTACGGAGCGACGGCGTAATGAAATCATAATCATTAATTTTTTGAATATCACACCTATGAGAACCCAGATCTTCCTATTGGCGGCGGCAGCAACGTTGACGTACTCCACCATCAAAGCCGACAACTACGTACTGTCGTCGGAAAACACCTCGCTCATCGTTGCGGCCAGCAAGGGTGGCGGCGAAGCCACCTATCGCTACTTTGGTGCAAAACTCACCGATGCAGAGGCACGCACGCTGGACTACGCACGCGCAGCATTGGGCCGCAGCGCCTACCCCACATTCGGTCTGAACAGCGTTGGCGAGAAGGCCTTCATGGCCGAGATGCCCGACGGAAGCCTTTCGCTGGACCCCGTAGTGCAGGACGTAGAACGCTCTACCGACAAAAACGGTCAGCTCCTCATTATTACATATAAGGACAGGGTGTATCCCTTCCAACTGCGACAGTACTTCAAACTCTATAACCAGAGCGACGTATTCTCCACGTGGACGGAATATCAAAACCTGGGCAAGAAGGACATCAAGCTGTTACGCTACTATTCGGCCAACGTGCCCCTGCCGCGCGGCAACAACTATGCCACCCACTTTCATGGCAACTGGGGAGCCGAAAGCCAAATGCAGGAACATTATGTAACGAACGGAGAGACCGTGCTCTCCAACAAGCAGCAGCTGCGCAACGCCTTTGAAGTGAACCCCTCCATGATGGTATCGTTTGACGGCGAGCCGCAGGAAAATGCAGGCAGAGTATTCGGTGCAAACCTGATGTGGAGCGGAAACTTCAAGATGATACTCCACGCCAGCAACAACAGTCTGACCCTGCTGGCCGGCATCAACGACGACGGAGCCACTTACGTGCTCCAGCCGCAGGAGATATTCACCACCCCCGAACTGGCCATGGCCTATTCCACGGAAGGGAAGGGCGGCGTGAGCCGCGCATTCCACCGCTGGGCCCTGCGCCACGCCTTGATGCACGGCGACAAGTTGCGCGACATACTACTAAACTCGTGGGAAGGCGTATACATGAACGTAAACCAGCCCGTGATGGACCAAATGATGGCTGACATCGCCAGCCTCGGCGGCGAGCTCTTCGTGATGGACGATGGATGGTTTGGCGACAAGTATCCGCGCAACAACGACCATACCAGCCTGGGCGACTGGATGGTAAACCCTCGGAAACTGCCTGAAGGCATCGAGGGCCTCATCGCTTCGTCGAAGAAACACAGCGTGAAGTTCGGCATCTGGATAGAGCCCGAAATGGCCAATACGCAGAGCGAGCTCTACGACAACCATCCCGATTGGATCTTGTCGGAAAAAGACCGCCCTCTGCGCCAGGGACGCGGAGGTACGCAAGTGGTGCTCGACCTCACCAACCCCAAAGTACAGGATTTTGTATTCGGGGTAACCGACCAGCTGCTGTCAAAGCATCCCGAGATTGCCTACATCAAGTGGGACAACAATGCCGATATTATGAACTACCACTCACCTTACCTGCCCTCCAACCGGCAGCAAGAACTCAACGTACGCTACCACCAAGGGCTGCGCTCTGTGTTGCAGCGTCTGCGCGAGAAGTATCCCGACATAGTGATTCAGGTATGCGCCAGCGGTGGCGGCAGGGCGAACTACGGTTTGCTTCCCTTCTTCGACGAGTTCTGGACCAGCGACGATACTGATGCTATCCAGCGCCTGTTCATACAGTGGGGCGACTCTCATTTCTATCCGGCCAAGGCGCAGGCCAGCCACGTAAGTGCCAGCCCCAACCACCAGACGCGACGAGAAGTGCCACTGAAATTCCGTTTCGACGTGGCCATGACGGGTCGTTTGGGCATGGAGCTCCAGCCCAAGAATATGACGGATGCCGAACGAGAGTTTGCCAGCCGCGCCATTACCGCTTACAAAGATATTCGCCCTGTGGTACAGGAAGGCGACCAGTATCGCTTGGTTTCACCGTATTTGCATGGCCCTATCACATCGCTGATGTACGCCTCACAGGATAAGCGCCACGTGGCATTCTTCGCTTTCAGACCCAACTTTGTCTATGCCGACCTACTGCCTTCGGTGCAACTCGCCGGTGTAGATGAGCACCTGATGTACAAGGTGCGCGACCTCACTCCGCAGAATGCCAAGCAGCCCTGCTCCTTCAACGGAAAGACCATCAGCGGCCGTGTGCTCAAGCAGGTAGGCCTACGCCTTGACCAAGTGCTCAACCGCCCACTAACCAGCGTAGCCTTAGAGCTGGTAGCAGAATAAGACAGCGTGTTGGAAACAGCGTTATGCCGTTTCCAACACGCCTAAAAGAAAAACCAGACTGAATGAGTTGATCTCATACAGTCTGGTTTTTGTATTGCCTCTCGAAAGACGGGAGCCGCTCCGTGCGCCTGCTACTTGGCCGAAATAACCTCCGGCTCTATGCCGAGAAGTTCTACCTTGAAGATCAGGGTAGAAAAAGGCTTGATCTGTCCTGCTTCACGGGAGCCGTAACCCAGCTCCTGAGGAATATAGATTTCCCACGTAGAACCTACCGGCATTTGCTGAATGGCTTCCGACCATCCTTTGATGACTTGCGAGCATTTGAAGGTCATGGCCTGATTGCGCTTATAGCTGCTGTCGAACACGGTGCCGTCAATCAGTTTTCCTTCATAGTTCACCTTCACGGTGGAGTTGGCCGTAGGCTTTTCGCCCGTGCCTTGCTCTATCACCTTATATTGAACACCGCTCGGCAATGTCTTCACGCCCGGCTGTTTGGCATTCTGGGCCAACCACTCCTCTCCGGCGCGACGATTCTCGCCATACTTTTCTTCCATGAGCCGGTCTTGGTAGAACTTCATCTGCCTACCGGTCACGGCACTGGCACTGTCGACGGTTATCGCGAGACCTTCGCCTGAAATACCGGCAAGAAAGCCTTTCTTATACTGCTCTACGTCGATGAACGCCTTGTCTTTTTCACCGGTAATCTGCTGATTGAGTTGCTCCAGGAACTGCTTTGCCACCTGCGCTCCGATTTGCATACCGGCACTATAGGCAACGATACTCTTGTCGTCAGGATCGCGGAGCACCTCCTTGAGGCCACGCAGAAAGTCCGACATGTTGTTCACCGTATCTACGCCCATGCGCTGTGCGAGATAGGTCTTCAGTCCACCCACCTGGGTCACACCCATGTCGTAGCTGAATTCGGAAAGCGAAACGGTATCGGGCTTTGCTGCTTCCGCAACTGCAGCCTCCTTTCCCTTCTTCTTTCCCTTGACGTCCTTCGTCTTTACGCTTGTTTCTTTTTTTGTAGCTTTGGTGTGCGTTTGGGCGGTGGCCATCGAAACGGTCACCGCCAAAACCAACGCTAAGATGATTCTGCTACTCATCATTTATTATTCAGAATCTTTTCCAACTGCAACTTGAAGATCAAAGTGGAGTAGGGCTTAATCTGGCCAGCACCGGCGTCGCGATTGCCATAAGCTAGTCCCTGTGGGATATAGAGCTCCCATTCTGAGCCTTCGGGCATCAGCGTAAGGGCTTCAATCCATCCAGGTATCATCTGGTTTACCAAAATCTCGTTGGGCTTACCGTTATTGTTCTTCTCAGAGCTGTCGAACACCGTACCGTCAATCAGACGACCCTCGTAGTGTACCAATACGCGAGAAGTATCAGCTGGGATGGCACCGGTTCCCTCCTTGATCACCTTATACTGCAATCCGCTCTTTGTCACCTTGACGCCTTCCTTAGATTTGTTTTCCTCAAGGAACTTCTCATTGATTTCCTTGTTCTGTGCGTAAGTCTTGCTCAGCGACTCTTCGCGGCAATTTTCTACGCGCTGCTGCAATTCCACCTGAACAGTGTCCATCGGGATGAGGGTTTTGCCCTTGGTATTGGCAATAAAGCCTGCCAACAAGTTGCGCAGACTGATGGACTTGGTAGAGTCGCCAGCAAATACTTGCTGATTAATACCATTGAACATCTCTACGCCCAAACGTTGGCCAATCTGGATGCCTGCGAAGTAGGCCGCCTGCTTCTTGTCATCGCCAGCCTGAGCTGCTACCACAAGACCGCGGAAGAAATCGGCCATATAAGTAGTATCAATGCCTACACGGTGAACGAGGTACTCCTTCAAACCATCAGAATTGACCATACCCAGCTCATAACTCAGGGTATCCAGACCCGTCTTCAAACTGGCAGTGGGAATGGCCGTCTTCTGGCAAGATCCCAATGCTACCACGGCAATTGCTGCCGTAAGAACTAACTTTTTCATCTTTGTTGTTATTGATTTTATGATGTTATTATTGTATTTCCAAAAGTTCCACGTCGAATATCAGTGCGGCATAGGGTGGAATCAATTGTCCTGCGCCACGCTCACCGTAAGCCAGCTGATAAGGAATAAAGAAACGGAACTTCGCCCCTTCGCTCATGAGCTGCAAGCCCTCTGTCCATCCAGCAATCACACCGTTGAGTGGGAATACGGCCGGTTCACCACGCCTATAACTGCTGTCAAACACGGTGCCACTGATTAGCCTGCCCTCATAGTGACACTTCACGCTGTCCGTAGCCTTAGGCTTACGGCCTGTGGCCTCGCGAAGCACGCTGTATTGCAGTCCGCTGGGCAGCGTCACCACACCGTCTCTGCCTGCATTCTCTTTCAGGAAGTCTTCGCCGGCCTTTCGTGCGGATGCACCTTTCTCCGACATTTCTGCCTTCTGCCGTTCTTCAGCTTTCTGGAAGAAGTTACTTATCAAATTTTTTGCTTCCTCATCTGTCACCAATAGTTCATTACCCTCTAGCATGTCTTTTACAGCGTGGGCAAAGTCTTCTGCCACCAAATCGCTGGCCCCAAGATCGCGAAGCTGTTGACCAATACCTATTCCTAAGGCATAACTTAGTTTGTCCATAATCAGACTACTTATCTTTTTAAAAATTAATGGCGCAAAAGTACCATTTTTTTTCGTCTCACCGCTTACCCTTACGCTAATAAATGTTTATTCGGGATGAATTGTCACGTTTCCAGCCCTCTGTTCCACAAAAAATGGTTCCGTTTCTGCTGGCTGATAAGCAAAAAAGGCGTAATTTTGTGACATTACTCAAAAGTTTTGCCATGAAACAGATTGTTGTACTGACTGGAGCCGGCATGAGTGCCGAAAGTGGCATCTCTACATTCCGCGATGCCGGTGGATTGTGGGAAAAATATCCTGTGATGCAGGTAGCCTCACACGATGGATGGGAGGCTGATCCTGTGTTGGTTAACCAATTCTACAATGAGCGGCGCAGGGAGCTGCTTAGCGTGCGCCCTAATCGAGGCCATGAACTTGTAGCTCAGCTGGAACGACTTTTCAAGGTCAGCGTTGTGACCCAAAACGTAGACAATCTTCATGAAAGAGCTGGAAGTTCCCACGTTATCCACCTGCATGGTGAGCTGATGAAGGCCACGTCGAGCCTCGATCCGAACAATCCCCAGTTCATCGAAACTCTCAACGCCGAGCATTGTAACATTGCTCCGGGCCAGAAAGCCAAGGATGGCAGTCTGCTCCGGCCTTTCATCGTTTTTTTTCAGGAAGCCGTTCCCATGATTGAAACGGCCGCAGAGGAGGTGAGCAAGGCTAACATTCTGATCATCATCGGCACATCACTCAACGTTTATCCTGCCGCTGGTCTCGTTCATTACGCAAAGCCTGGCATACCCATTTACCTCATTGATCCAAAACCCGTATCGGTACGCATCAACGGGGTTACATTCATACAAAAAGGTGCTTCTGACGGTATGGAGGAACTCACCCAGCTACTCACAGCCGTCGAGTAATCCTTCAGCTAATGGAAGTTTCCTGCTTCACTTCGACTTCATTCATCATACGCCGGAGCTGACTTGGATTGTCGTTGCGGCAAATTAGCAGGAGATTGGGTTTCTCAATAACAAGGTAGCCCTTCATATCATGCAGCAAGATGGTCTTTTCCTGCTGGTTGACCACCACGTTATTTTCGCAGTCGTAGAGCGTAATGTTAGGGCCACTCACCGCATTGCCAGATTCATCTTTCGGCGCAATCCGATGAAAGTCTTGCCATCCAGCCACATCTTGCCATCCAAAAGTGCAAGACTGAATACATACATTCTCGTGATGCTCCAAAATGAGCAAGTCAACACTCTGATACGGAGCGCGTGGATACTGGTCCCTCACGTAGGCACTGATGGTTGCAGCATCTGTTTGCTCACTCATCAAACCGGTCAGGTACTGAATACGGGGATAGAGTGGCGTCAGGACCTTACATAGCGTAGGTGCACTGGCCATAAAGAGGCCAGTAGACCAATAAAATTCTCCACTTTCCACAAAAAAACGTGCAAATTCCAGGTTCGGCTTTTCAGTGAAGCTTTTCAGACGCGCAAATCCGTTAATCATTTCCTCCCCTGCTTGCAGATAACCATAGTTTGTTTCGGGAACAGTGGCTTTCACACCTAACACCAAAAAACACGGTTTTTCCGCAACAAAACGAAAACCCTGTACCACTTGTTTTCGGAACACGTCACTGTGAAGTATCATCTGGTCCGCCGGTGAAAGCATAATACAGGCCTCTGGATCCTTAGCCATAATAGTAGCCACAGCCAAGGCCACGGCTGGTGCGGTACTAAGCTGTACTGGCTCGGCCACTATACATTCTTCAGGCACATCGGGCAGCTGCTTTCTGACGATGGCCACATAGGGCTCATAAGTACTGATGATGATGTGCTCCTGAGGCAGGATGTTACGAAAACGCTGATAAGTGAGTTGAAGCATGGTCATGCCCGTGCCGAAAAGGTCCAGGAACTGTTTAGGCAGTGCCTGATTGCTGTAAGGCCACAAGCGACTGCCTATGCCACCGGCCAGTATGATGCAATAGTCTTTCATGGTAGGGATTCTTTTATTTTGGTAAGTCTCAGTATGTTCAGTGAGTAGGGTGGAAGTGTGAAGGAAATCTGCGCTCCTTCCACCTGAATGGGCTCCATCGCAGTGGGTACCACCTTCCGTGGTTCTTCTAAAGTATTTTCGTCGGTAGAATGGGCACTTTTTAGTTGCTGCATATATCCTTCCGCCACGGGGAAATGGGCCAAATCTATCCTTACGGAGCAAGGGGTTCCTACTGGATTGACCAACTTCACGATCAACTCGCTCCCCTCTTTCGCCAAAGAGGCATTGGCATACACAGCACGACGGGACGGCAGGACTACGTTCAGCATTTCCCTTCCGTCAATGCTACCCACAATGTGACCACCGTCCACTTGCAGCCGGATCTGATAGGTGCGCCCGGGCTCCACGCTGAATGGCCGACGGTCGTAGATGGTGTGACTACCGCCGACACTCACCTCAAGTGCACTGGCCGTATTACCCCAGCCGCCAATGTTCCACCAGCAGTAGTTTTGCTCGTCGCCATAGGCAAAGAGTAGCAAGAAACCTTCCTGCCCCGACTGTTTGCGCGCATTCACGGTGATTTCGTACCTATCAAGCGCTACGGGTTGCACGTAGAACGACTTGCCCAACTGCTGCTTCTCATCGCTTTGACAATAAGCCTGTTTTGCCTGCTGCCACATTCCACCCATGGGCTCCCAACGATCCAAATCGGCACTGTAGGACTCCTTGGCAACGAAAAGGCCCTCCCCATCAAGTATGGCAAAATCGCTGAATTGCGCTGCTGTCAACCACGTGCCAACACCAGCTCTTCCGCTAAGGCTTATAGGCAACAAATTATCTTTTTCTTCTATGAGCACTACCTGGTCACCCTTGTTATGGGCAAAGAGCTGCTGTACGTAGTAGCTCGGAGTGCCAAAACTCCGAGATGCCGTATGGTGTATCATGTCGTAATCCCAAGCGCGATCGCTTTCATGCGTAAAGATGGGAGCAAAGCTGGCCATCCGGCAAATGTCAGCATTACGCTCCATACCCATCATGTAGACAGCCTCGCCCAGAGCACTCTCAATGGTACCATTTCGGCCATACGTACCAGGCGCATTGGCTGCATACTCTCCATTGTAAATGGCATGGCCAGGACGGGGATAGTGGTCGTATTTGGTAAAGTTATCCAACATCCAAGTATGGGACTTGTAATAATGTTCGTCCAGAAAGTCCACGGGATGACTGTTACGCCACGAGGGGTGATCGGTGCCCCATGCCTCCACGTTGCCAATAATCTTCATCTCTGGGTATTTCTCCAATATAGCCTTACGAAAAATAGCGTATCTATCGGCATAATTCTCTGATCGGGCATCGCTGTCGGCCTGATAGTTTTCGTTGCCCAGCTCCACGTAACGGATACGAAAAGGAGCCGGATGACCATTACGGGCCCTAATGCGTCCGTAGAAGGAGGTGGCAGGGCCATTGGCATATTCCAATGCATCCAGCATGTCCTGAACCAAGGGTTGCAGACTATCCATCGGTACCACATAGTTGTGGCCCAGTCCTATGTTGACCACAAATAGTGCGTCAGCCTCCAGATCTTCACACATTTGCAAGTACTCATGGAAACCCAATCCGTCGGTAGAGCGATAACCCCACGTATAGTTGCCATGGCCAGGACGTTCATGAATAGGCCCCAGGGTAGTTTTCCAGCGAAATGCATTCTTTATAGCATTTTCCCCTTCCACGTAGCATCCACCCGGAAAGCGAACAAATGCTGGCTTCAGATCTAAGAGCATCTGCGCCAAGTCGGGACGCAGGCCATTAGGCCGGTTCTTGAAAGTGGGAGGAAAGAGAGACACTACATCAATATCAAGGTCTCCAGTCTGCTGGAGAGTGAGACGAAAAACAGCGCTTTCATCGTCTTTATCTGCTGTGATACGAGCCGTAAATTGCTTCCATTTGTCCGTAATGCCATACAGACGGGCCTCGCCTATAGGCTGTCCAAAGGCCGTATAGAGTCCAGCAGTAATGCCTCCCTTATAGCCCGAAGCAGAGCGTACCCAAAAGGAGAGACGGTAGGTACGCCCCTTCACCGCATGAATACCCCAATAGCCAGTATTCTGAACTCCTGTGCCTGGAGCCGTGGCAATAATACAGAGTGCATAATGCTGAGCAGAGTTGAGCAGACAGTCCTGAGTGAGTGCTATAGTTGCACTACCCACTGCCTCCCATGACTCAGGCTGCACTTCGTTGTCTTCAAACGAACGGTTACGAATCAACTCTGCATATAATCCTCCATCGCCAGCATGATTGATTTCCTCAAAAAATAAACCATAGAGCGACGGACTGATAGCAGCGCCCTGCTGCAGAGCATCAATGGAAAACACGCTTTGCCCTTTGCTATGCGAAACAGCAAACAGGAGTAACATCATGAATAAACATCTTGATAGCACAGGGTTCAGGACTTTTGTTTCGGCAAAGATAATGATTTCTTTTTAATCGTCACTATGGCATACCCTCTTTTCATAGAGTTGCACCAGATTGCCTCATCTATATCCATGCCTATCCTATCTGCATCGGAATATGTATATCTATATCAGTAAGACAATGCTGCAACAGCATCAGCAGTCCAAAACAAAAAAACGATGAAGGCCAATAAAAAATTCCTCTGTTATTTGTAACTTTGCCTTCCAATGGAAGATACCTTCGACATTCGCGCCCAGCAAACAGGCGCCCAGACTGATAAAGAGTACGAAAATGCCCTGCGCCCCCTCTCGTTCGACGACTTTACAGGTCAGCAAAAGGTGGTAGATAATCTGCGTGTGTTTGTGGAAGCAGCAAAATACCGCGGTGAGCCCTTGGATCATACACTGCTGCACGGACCTCCCGGCTTAGGCAAGACCACCTTAAGCAACATCATTGCCAACGAACTCGGAGTAGGATTTAAGGTAACGTCTGGGCCTGTTTTGGATAAACCAGGCGACCTGGCCGGTCTGCTTACCTCTTTAGAAGCTCACGACGTATTATTTATCGACGAAATTCATCGTCTCTCGCCCGTGGTAGAGGAATATTTGTATTCGGCCATGGAGGACTACCGCATTGACATCATGATTGACAAAGGGCCCTCCGCCCGTAGCATTCAGATAGACCTCAACCCCTTTACACTCGTGGGTGCCACCACACGCAGCGGCCTACTCACCGCACCGCTCAGGGCCCGTTTCGGTATTAACCTGCACTTGGAATATTATGACGCAAGCGTTATACAACGCATACTGACGCGATCCACACGCATACTGGGCCTGCAGATGGACAGCGATGCCGCAGCCGAAATAGCTGGAAGAAGTCGTGGGACGCCACGTATAGCCAACGCCTTACTGCGAAGGGTGAGAGACTTCGCACAAGTGAAAGGCACAGGGCGCATTGACCTTAAGATAGCACACGTTGCACTTGAAGCTCTCAACATTGACCAATTTGGTTTGGACGAAATAGACAACAAAATCTTGACCACCATCATTGATAAGTTTGGCGGTGGCCCCGTAGGCGTAGGCACCATAGCAACGGCCATAGGTGAGGATGCCGGCACAGTGGAGGAAGTATATGAGCCGTTTCTTATCATGGAAGGCTTTGTGAAAAGGACTCCTCGCGGCCGCGAAGCCACCGACCTGGCCTATCGTCACCTGGGACGTAGCAGATTTGGATTTCCTACGGAATTACCGGGATTTTTCGACAATGAAAACTCTTGAATAATGGTAACGTATCAGGCAGAACAGACGAAGAAGCCCTTCATTCGCTATCGCGAAACCACGGCATGGCTCCGCAAAGTGGCAGCCGCCTATGGATGCAGATTGGGTGACATAGCCTACATCTTCTGTAACGATGAGCGCATTCTGGAAGTGAACCGGCAGTTTCTTCAGCATGACTATTATACTGACATCATCACCTTCGATTACAGCGAGGGCGACCTGCTATCGGGTGACATCTTCATCAGTTTGGACACCGTCCGCACTAACAGCGAAGAATTTGGCACCACATACGATGAGGAGCTTCACCGCGTGATTGCTCACGGGGTACTCCATCTCTGCGGTATTAACGACAAAGGTCCTGGAGAACGCGAGCAGATGGAAGCTGCCGAAAACCAGGCCCTCAGTCTTCGGGAAAAATGCCCGTTGAAATCATCAAAGTAACATCCCAACTATGACTCTTCGCCACCTCCTCAGACACAGCCAGCTCCACCTGTTGCTGCTTTGCATAGTCCCCGTGACAATGAAGGCCGAAGCCTTGTTGCTGCCTGGACGTGCACAACTCATAGAGGCTGTAACATACAAAGAAACGCCACGCGGTCCCATGGTGGTCGACATTTTCAGACCCGACAGCCTCTCCCTGGAAGCCCATCCCGTCATGGTATTCATCCACGGCGGATCGTGGATGCACTTGGACCGCACCACCATACGCTCAGAGTTTCGCAAACAGATGCTGGACCTCCTGCTCAGCAACGGCTACGCAGTAGTAAGTGTGGAGTACCGACTGGTCAATGAGAATAACGACGTGTCTTACCCCGACCCTCTCTCTGACTGCAAGGACGCTGTAAGATGGATCAGGAAAGAGGCAAAACGCTATGGGTTCGCCCCCGAACGAATAGCAATAGGCGGATGTTCAGCGGGTGCCCACCTCTCGCTCATGACGGCTTACACAGCCGACAACATGACACCGGGTGACAAGACACTGGCCCCCTACTCCGCTCACGTTAACTGCTGCATAGACATCTACGGACCTACCCATTTAGGAAAAATACTCCATCCTTCGCTCCACGGACCGGCCATCTGGGCCGCCAAAGCTGTGATGAACAAGCACGTGATGAGTATTAGGGAAACATTACTCACAGCCTTCACAGGTGAAACAAAACACCACCCCTGGCGTAGGCGCACCAAGTGCAAGACCTACTCTCCCGTAGAATATGCCGCAACAGCGGTACCCACACTGATGCTCCACGGAAACAAAGACAAACTGGTAAGTCACAAGCAATCGGTACGGTTAGAGAAGAAACTCCAGAAGCACCACAAGGCATACGAGCTTCAAACACTGGAAGGCGAAGGCCACGGATTTCCCTTCCTCAGCCGCGAGCAAGGAGAAGCATTGGCACACACCATGCTAAACTTCCTAAATGCCTACAATCACCCGTAGCGACCATGGGAAGCCCTGCCCAAACAGGGAATCAGCACTATCGGAGGGA
Organism: Bacteroidaceae bacterium; assembly: GCA_017468985.1. Taxonomy (GTDB): domain Bacteria; phylum Bacteroidota; class Bacteroidia; order Bacteroidales; family Bacteroidaceae; genus UBA6382. The sequence continues at coordinate 7,581 of JAFUHF010000007.1, read as the reverse complement.
GAAAAATGGAAATTCGCTTTGTGCTTACCTTGCTTATTCGTATTTTTGCAAAAAGTAAACACAGAAATCAATAAACAAGATGAAGAAATATGCCATTTCCCTGTTGCTGGCAATAATGGGAGTGCTGCTGCCGGAAAAAGTTTCAGCACAGTATCAGTTTGGCTATCTGAGCTACCAGAAAGCCCTGCAAAACATGCCTGAATACGCTAATGCACAGAGTGCTTTGCGCTCGCTAAAAGAAAAATACGACAACGAGGCAAAATATAATGAGGAAAAATTTCAGAAGATGTTTGCTGACTTCCTGGCCGGGCAAAAATCGTTTCCGCAGGAAATCCTGCTGAAACGTCAGAAAGAGCTGCAAGTGGCCATGGAGCAAGGCATTTCCTTCCGCAAGGATGCCGAAAGACAGCTGGCCAATGCTGAACAGGAATTGGTGGGCCCCGTAGTGGCACGGTTAGACAGCCTACTTGGCATGATAGGTAAGGAAAATGGCCTGATCTTCATTCTCAACACCGATAATCGCGACTTTCCCTTCATTCACACCCAGGCCGGAAAGGACTTGATTGACGTAGTCATTGCAAGAATAGGTGGGAAGGTTATTCCCCTAACGGAAGAAAACAAAGATCAGCCACAGGAAGGCCAATCCGCAGGACAGCAAAGTGCTGCCGCCACCCCGGCACCCGAAACACCTGCAGAACAGAAATGACCCTACCGCCTCATAGCCTCACAGCCACGGCCACAGGCCCGATAGGCGTGTTTGACTCGGGCTTTGGCGGACTCACCGTGCTGCAAGAAATCAGGGCACGGCTTCCACATTACGACTACCTTTTTCTGGGTGACAACGCTCGTGCCCCGTACGGAGGCCATTCTTTTGATGTGGTATATCAGTATACGCTGCAAGGCGTAGAAGCCCTCTTTGAGCAGGGATGTCATCTGGTTATTCTGGCCTGCAACACAGCTTCGGCCAAGGCACTTCGCACCATTCAGCAGCATGATCTGGAAAAGATAGACCCCAACAGGAGAGTGTTGGGCGTGATCAGACCCACGGCAGAGATAGTGGGCCATCTGACCACAACGCGTCACGTTGGACTGTTGGCCACACCGGGCACTATCTCATCGAAATCTTACGACATGGAAATCCAAAAGCTCCATCCCGACGTAAAAGTAACCGGAGTGGCCTGCCCCATGTGGGTTCCATTGGTAGAAAACTTTGAATACGATAAGCCCGGAGCCGACTACTTCGTGAAAGCTAAGATAGACGAGCTCATGGAAAGGGACCGCCAGATAGATGTCATGATCCTCGGATGTACGCATTTCCCCTTCCTGTTGCCAAAGATAGCCCACTACCTGCCCACATGCGTAAAAGCCATCAGCCAGGGACAATACGTAGCAGAACAACTTGAAGACTACCTGCATCGCCACCAAGAGATGGACTGCAAATGCTCCAAAGGCGGTTCATGCCGCTATCTCACCACCGAAGACAGCGAAATATTTAACAAAACGGCACGTCTCTTCTTGAGAGAAGACGTAAATGCCATGCAAATTGTACTGAACTAATCCGTCAGTTTCCTGCTGAGATAGTGAACGGGGTACCACGTGGTGATGAAAGCCACTCCGATCACGGTAAGAAAGATGAGCACCACATCGGCAACGTGAACACTCACGGGATAAGCGTCAACGATGAAAGCCCCTGAAACATCGCCCAGGCGGAGCAGTCCATAATGTTGCTGCATCCAACAAAGAAGCAGGCCTATAAGAATTCCGAGCGAAGCGCCTACGATAGAAATCATGCGACCTTCATACAAAAAGACTCGCGCCACCACTCGTTGACCAGCACCCAAATGGTGCAATACGCGCACATCGTCGCGCTTGTCAATGATCAGCATGGAGAGACTGCCTACAATATTAAAACACGCGATGAAAAGGATGAAGGACAGGAAAAGGTAGGACATATATTTCTCCACTTTCATAATGCGAAAAACGTCTGCCTGCTGCTCGTAGCGGTCCATCACGCGAAACTCCTTGCCCACTTTCTGCTGAAGCCGTTTCTTCACTTTGTCCACGTTGGCTCCGGGTGCCAATCGTAGTTCTAAAGCACTAAACTGGCCAGGCCTTTCAAACATGCGTTGTGCAAAGGAAAGCGACGTGAGCACATACTCCTGATCATACTGCTTCTGATTCACCGAAAACACCACTCCGGCCGAGTTGAGTTCGTCTTGATTAAAACTGGAGGAAGGGTCCATCATGTCAATCTCCGCACCTTTCCGTGGTGTATAGATGAGCAGCGGATCCTGATAGCTCACTCCCATATTGAAATACATGGCAAGCCGAATGCCCAGAATGCCATAGTCGAGCACATCAGCGTGCAGGGCAAAACGCCCGTTGCCATAGAGTATGCTACTGATGTCAGTACATTCGTCAAAATCATCTTCGGCTCCCATCAGCGTGATCATGGCCTGCCGGTCGCCATACCGAGCCAGCGCACGGTCTTCCAGCACGCCACAAGCCACGTCTACGTCTTCATCCTCACGCACCAGCTGAACTTCGGGGAGTTGCTGAGAAAACGTCTTGCCCTGAGTGGGCACAACCTTGAGTTGAGGATCGAAGTTAGTAAAACACGAGGCCACCAAGTCTTGGAAACCGTTGAATACAGACAACGTGCAGACCATAGCCACTACTGCCACCATCACTCCGAGTACGGATATGACGGAAATAATATTGATGGCGCTATGACTCTTTTTGGTAAAGAGATAACGCTTGGCAATATAAAACGGCAGATTCACTTCTTCAGCAGCTCGTCAATGTGTTCGATGTAATCCAAGGTGTCGTCAACGAAAAAACGCAGTTCGGGAATGATTCTGAGCTGGTAGCGAAGGCGCTGTCCCAGGTCGTAGCGCACGGTGCGCACATTGGTGGTAATATTATCTACCATTTCTTGCGCTTTGCTTGACGGGAATACGCTGAGATACACGTTACAGTAACTCAAGTCGGGCGAAACGCGGCAGTTACTTACCGTTACCAATACGCCTGGCATGGCTTTCGTCTGCAAGAGAAACATCTCACTCAACTCTTTCTGCACCAGACGGGCTATTTTGCTTTGACGTGTTTTTTCCATACAAGAAGAGAATAAGTATTTACTGCACTTTGCAGCCAGGTTTCACTTCGCGGTCAAGTCCTGTTACGCTCAGTTTGCCATCGGCATTGAGCGCACTGAGAATCATGCCCTGACTCACCACGTTGCCAAACTTACGCGGAGCCAGATTGGCAATGAAAAGCACCTCTTTGCCTATCAGCTCCTGTGGCTGATAATGCTGTGCTATGCCGCTCACTATGGCGCGTCCACCCAAACCGTCGTCAATGGTAAACTGCAACAGTTTGTCCTTCTTTGGCACCTTGATGCAGTCCTTCACCAATCCTACGCGGATATCCAACTTCGCAAAGTCATCAATGTTCACCGTTTCGGCAATGGGTTCTGGCTTCCACGCGGCCAATTCGTTGGCCTTCACCATGTCGGCCAACTTCTGCACTTGGGTGTCTACCACCTCGTCGTCAATCTTTTCAAACAACAATTCGGGTGCTGCCAGTTGGTGACCAGCCTTCAAGATGTCGGTGCGGCCCAGGTCGGCCCATACGCAGGCCGGAAGCTGGAGCATGTCGCGCAAACGCTTGGAGCTAAAGGGCAGGAACGGTTCGAAAGCAATCGAAAGGTTGGCTACCAACTGCAAACTGAGATTCAATATGGTCCTGACGCGATCCGGATCGGTCTTAATCACCTTCCAAGGTTCACTTTCGGCCAGATACTTATTACCAATTCGCGCCAACTCCATGGCTTCCTTCTGTGCATCGCGGAAATGGAACGTGTTCAGCAGCTGCTCCACCTTGCTCTTTACGTCTCTGAACTCACTGATGGTCTGTTGATCGTAGTCCGTCAGTTCGCCCACCGAGGGAACCACGCCGTCATAGTACTTCTTCGTGAGTTGCAGCGCGCGATTCACGAAATTGCCATATACGGCCACGAGTTCATTGTTGTTGCGTGCCTGAAAGTCTTTCCACGTAAAGTTGTTATCCTTCGTTTCGGGAGCATTGGCCGTGAGTACATAGCGCAACACATCTTCTTTTCCGGGAAAATCCTTCAGGTAGTCGTGCAACCATACGGCATAGTTCTTCGACGTGGATATTTTGTTGTCTTCCAAGTTAAGGAATTCGTTTGCCGGTACCTGGTCGGGAAGAATATAGCTACCTTCTGCCTTGAGCATCACGGGGAACACAATACAATGGAACACGATGTTGTCCTTGCCTATGAAATGCACGAGGCGCGTGCTCTCGTCTTTCCACCAAGTCTGCCAGTCATCAGGCCGCAAATCAATGGTATTGCTGATATACCCTATTGGAGCGTCAAACCATACATAAAGCACCTTACCTTCCGCCCCTTCCACGGGTACGGGAATGCCCCAATCCAAGTCACGGCTCACGGCCCTGGGCAGAAGACCGCCATCAAGCCAGCTCTTACACTGGCCGTATACGTTTGAACGCCACTCCTTATGGCCTTGCAATATCCACTCCTCCAGCCATTCCTGATACTTATCGAGAGGCAAATACCAATGTTTGGTTTTTCTGAGCACTGGCGTACTGCCACTCACTGTGCTATGAGGATTGATCAGCTCCGTAGGCGAAAGCGCCGAGCCGCAATGCTCACACTGGTCGCCGTATGCCCCCTCATGGTGGCAACGGGGACATTCACCCACGATGTAACGATCGGCCAGGAACGTCTTAGCCTCCTCGTCGTAGTATTGTTCGCTTTCCTTTTCCAAGAATACGCCCTTGTCATAGAGGGTGTGGAAGAACTCCGCTGCCACGCGATGGTGCGTAGGCGAAGTGGTGCGTCCATAGGTATCAAAACTGATGCCAAATTGCTCAAAGCTTTCTTTAATCAACCGATTATAGCGGTCTACTACGTCTTGCGGCGTACACCCCTCCTTACGGGCGCGCATCGTTACAGGCACTCCATGTTCATCCGATCCACAGATGAAAAGCACTTCCTCACCCTTCAGGCGCAGGTAGCGCACATAAATGTCTGCCGGCACATATACTCCGGACAAGTGGCCTATATGCACACCGCCATTGGCATAAGGCAATGCCGCCGTTACCAGTGTGCGTTTGAAGTCTTTTTTCGTATTCATTATGGGTAGAATCTTTTTAATGGTGCAAAGTTACGAATAAACGAGAGATGAGGAAGATGGAAAGACAGAGTTTTTCCAGATTCACTCATCCAAGTGAGCGTAACTTATTCAAAGTTACGAACAAAAACCAAACAAGCGATGATAAGTTACCATACTTTGCCGACTTGACGGATTATCCCCATTCGGCACTCTTTAGAGAATCAGCCCGTCACTCTCCCGAACCGTCTCCCTGATTCGACGATGAAGACTGTTGCTGCACATCGTTGTTTTCAATGCTGCGGTTCACGCGTTTCACCTGTGCCTTCAGTGAGCCAAAGCGGTAGCTGATACCCAAACCATAGCGCAGAAAGTCAGCTTTGAAGTCACTCGATTGCCTGAACGTGTTGGTAATCGCCTCATGACGGAAGTGATGATAGCGCCCTATGTAGTTGCCTGCCCGAAGCGACACTTGCAATCGGTTATCCTTCAGGAATTGACGGCTCAGGTTGAAGTTATACATGTAGAACTTCGACCCGTCACCCTGCAACTCCACCTCTTTGGAGTGGAACCCCATCCAGAGTTCTATCTTCAGCTTGAGCAGAAGCTGCTGCGTAATGCCTCCCCAGACGTAACAGTGGTAGCCATGGTTGTGGTCATCGGTCTGCACCACTTTCAGGTCGCGATAGTTGGCTCCTCCGTTCAGATTGACCGACGTTCCGTCAATGATGGTCCAATTGAGAAAGAGGCCCAGATTGAGCGACTTGGTGTGCAATACGTTGTCAAAGGTGGTATGATGCACCCCGTTCTGCATAAAGGAGAAGGACGTCAGCCCATCATTGGAAAAAGCATAGGTCAAAGTGGGACTGATGCTGAAGCGTGTGCCAAACATGCTGTAGCCCAGTTCTACGTTGTGGGCCTTCGCCGTTTTCAGGTTGGGATTTCCGTAGGACACGGTCTCGGGCGACGATCGCACCACGTAGGGAGACAGCGCATTGATGCCCGGACGCTCTATACGCATGTTGTAACCCAGTTTGAGCAACTGCTTCTCAGTAATGCTGTAGCCGAAACTTACGCTGGGCACAATGTCACCCAGACGAGCCTTGAAGTCATCGCGCTTACCGTCAGGATAGGTTACGTGAATGCGGTAGTGCTCATAGCGCAAGCCGGCCATGGCTGAGAAGGGATGCAGCTTCAGATTGTACTCGGCATAAGCCGCTGCAATGTCGCCCCTCTGGCGGTAGAGCAGGCTATTCTGCACGTCAAGCAGAAACTCATCGTCTGTACCCGACAAGCGGCTATACTCTTCGTTGTCACTCTTGTTGATGCGATAGATATATTTCAAGCCTGTGCTCAGCAGGTGGCCTTTTGCAAGAGGCAGGGTGTAGTCCAGCTGTCCGGTATGTTCATAACTGTGCGTCTTGGGAGTGCTGTAGAGGTCTCTCAGCTGGAAAGGCAGCTGATGAAAGTCCGTATAGGTTGTAGTGGAGTGGTTGCTTCCCGGTGAGGTGTTTACACGGTAGGAAAGTGTCAGGGCTTCGTCTTCGCGAAAGCTGTGTTGATAGTCCACTGATGCGTTAATGTTGGGATAGCGCACCTTTCTGTATGTATGTCCATGGTAGCTATAGGTCTCTGCACCCGTTGCGTCGAACATGGTGCGGTCGTCGTCGGTATTAGCGTGGCTGGCAAAGCCATGAACACCGGCCGAAAAGCTGAGCAGATTGTGGTCATCGAACTCATAGCTTCCGTCAATGCTTCCAAACTGGAACATGCCACGGCTCTTTTCCGTGCCATGAGCCTGGAGCAGGTGGTTCACAGGGTCGGCAAACACTTCGCGCTCGCTTTCCGTTACGTTGCGCGGATGGAAAAAGAAGCCCAGTCCATAGTGCGCTGAAAGCGTCAGCTTTCCAAACTGCGCCATACCGAAGAAGGAACCCATGGCCGACTGGTTGTCCAGGCGTAAGTTGGGCGTGAGCGAATAACCACTCGTGGTGGTCTCGGTATTGGTTATGATGTTGAGCACGCCAGCCACGCCCTCCGCGTCATATTTGGCTCCGGGATTGGTAATGACCTCTATTTTCTTGATGGCACTGGCCGGATAACTCTTGAAGATCTCGCTCGGATTGGCCGACATCATCTGGTTGGGCTTGCCATTAACGTAAACCTTAAAACTGGAACTTCCGTTCACCTGTATGTTGTCTTCTCCGTCCACGGTCACCATCGGTACCTTGCGCAGCATTTCTATCAATGAGTTGGTTTGCGCGTCGGGGTCATCGGCCATGGAGTAAGAAAGCTTGTCTATTTCGGCCTTTACGAGTGGCCGCTGAGCCTTTACCCTTACGGTTCCCAGCAGATTGCCCTCGTCCGCCAGCAACAGGCGGCCCACATCCTTCACTTCCCTGCCTACAGCCACCTTGAGCGTAAG
>JAFUHF010000064.1 GCA_017468985.1 Bacteroidaceae bacterium | reverse complement strand
GAGCAATTCCATGTCAAGCCCTCGCTTGCGACACCGCTCCGTATCCCTTCGGAAAGTACGGGTCATCCTTACCTCATATCTCATACCCTTATATGCCTAACGACTGAAACATTTCGTCTGACGACGAAAACTTCTCCACTCTCCCTGCACGAATGTCCTCCTGTGAACGCTCATAACTGCTTTTCTTGGCCGGAGAAACTTTCTGCACTAACACTCCCAGAGCCTGCAAATAGCTCATCAGGGCTTTACCGCTGGCAGTGCGCTCATTGAGTGTAATGGTATAGGTTGCCATAATCCAAAATGAATTTTGTTCGTTGGATGCAAACGATACAATTAAAATGAGAGATAAGGAAGACAGAACGACATAGTTTTTCCCGATGAGCTCATCCTAGTGAGCGTAAATTATTCCAAATCGGGTCTATTTCCCCGGAACAATCGCCACTCTCATTTAGAAAGGAGCCCTGCACCTTTCGGCACAGGGCTTCCTGAAATGTCTGCCTCAGCAGCTTCCCCAACTGCAACTATTGCTGCTGAACTTCGGTGTTTTCGGGTTCAACAACTGTTTCGGGAGCAGGGTCAGCGCCCGTCTCTGTTCCGGCAGATGCCGGCTGAGCGATTTCGCTGGCCTTCTCCTCAGAAGGCTCCTGCTCCTCCTTTCCCGACTTGGCCTTCCTGCGGTTGGCCAGCGTCTGACGGTAGAAGCTGAGCTTCTGATTCACCTTCTCAATAAACGGATCATAATCCGTAACCCCTTCCAGAGCGGCAATGGCATTCACAATGCTGGCAAACGCACGAAACTCCTTTTCGGCCGCGCCTCGCGAAGCCGAGAGGTGGCGCGTACCCTTAGTGGGCGTGGCGTAGGTGCGCTTGTCGAGCGTTTGTGAAAACACATCACGCTCATGGATCATGCCTTTCACCCACATCTCCATACCCAAAGCCTTCACTTCAGATGCCAAATCGTCAGCAGAGAGGTCTTCGCCCAAATTGTAGATCAGGCCCTTCCGCTCCACTTGAGTCATTCGGGGAGTAATGTTGTAGGTGTCGAGCACCAACTGGACTTTCTTGGCACTTGCCGTCAATGCAGCCGTAGGCGCATAGATGCACATGCCGTCAATGATTGCTCTGAAAGAACAGTATGCATCGGTCATGGTGTCGCGCGAGGCAACAACATCATCCGTGAATCCGGTCTTTCTCGGCTTGAGGAGCTGATCGTCAAAATCATTGACTACAGCTTGAAGCAAGGAAACCCTACTGGCAAACCTGACCGACACTTTCTCGTCGTTCATGGCCAGATTCAGGCATTCCTTCAACAGCTCGAAACTTTCGGCTGTTTTCAATCCTTTGAACCTAATGCTAAGAATCTTTTTCATCGTAAGAATTCAGTTTCAAAATTATTTATGACTGAAGCATGCTTCAGCAAACATTCTCTACAGTGGCTATCAATATCAGCAACATTCTGGAGGTCAGTAATATAAAAAATCAGACATTTCATCACTGCATCGCCCCGACAGACTTGTTGTGGACCAAAAATTCCCCATTTTTGCAGAAAATTGGAACGGTCCATTTTCGTTTTGCAAGTTTGCAAAGACAGATTGGAACGGTCCATTTTCGTTTTGCAGATTTGCAAAAGCAGATTGGAACGGTCCATTTTTGCTTTTCTTGGCAGCAAAATTCATCACTTGAGAGCCAAAACAACTCCCATCGGTGGAGCAAGAAACCTTCTTCTTGTCCATTTTCCTTTCACTTTCCACGTTGCCCAAACCACAGAGGTCAAGCAGGTAATTCTTAGAAGTGCAAATCATATTGATAAAGTATTTATAACATTTCTTATACAAATGCCGTGCCATAACCACCCCGTCAGACGCCATATCAATCCGTTTTTCTCATAATTATTAAGTAGAAGGCAATAATAGCGTTGTCCTCCCATCGATCTTTCAAGATTAATGCGTAACTTTGGGGAAAATAAAACCATATGGCTACAAACAAAGAATGGGCAATGAGAATGCTCCCTGTACTCATACGATGGGCACAGGGAGCATGGGACAAGCCCCACTATTATTCTGACTTGACGGCTGCCGTAGGGCATAAGACCAACCAGATTGGTAAGGTCATGGGCTTGATTCAAGACATTCTTGACGACCTACAGAAATCATCAGGAATGAAAATCCCAACACTCAACGGCATAGTACTGAACAAGTCTACTGACCTGCCAAGTGATGGTTTTGACTATGTCATCAAGGATTACAGCAAGTTGTCGCCTGACTCTAAACGAGGGGAAGTAAGAAAACTAAACCACGAAGCCCACCTGTACGACTGGAACTGGGTTCTGAATGCCTTAGATCTGAAACCTGCCAAGATTTTTTCATCCAGCGACCTTGCAAAGATGAAAGCCTCTCATCACGGCTTTGGCGGCGAGGGCGAAGAACACAAAACGATCAAAGCATACATCTGTGCGCACCCAGAATGCATCGGGATTAAACAGGTGGTTTTAGCAAAGACGGAATATGACCTCCTTTCTGGCGACAGGCTGGATGTTTACTTTGAGTGTAACGGTAACCGACATGTAGCCATAGAAGTAAAACCATCGACTTCTTCTGATAGCGACATTACACGCGGCATTTTCCAGTGCATAAAATATCAGGCCGTGATGGACGCCACCCGTGTGGCCGATTATGGCAATTACAATAATGAAGTGATCCTTGCCATTGCCGGGAAAATGTCAGAAAAGAACAGACAACTGGCAAGTGACCTGGCTGTCCGTTGTATTGAGCTTAGCACTATTGGAGCGAACCTTAATTTGCCTTAGACATCTGGCAGGGGGAATTCAGCCATGCAAATTTGAACCATTCATACGGCGTCACTCGCTGATAGGCCGCACCGCCTGACGACAGCGAAGAGCGGATGTTATGACAGCCAGGATGGCGGCAAGCTTCCAAATTCTGTTTATCTTCTCCTTTCGTTAATATTATTCAACGGGAAAGGTAAAATCTACTTTTTCCACTCCGTCGCCATAGATGGTGCGGAAGTCATCGCGCATTGAGATAACGTGATAGCCGGCCTCGCGCCACTGAGTGCCCAGCGCAAGGGCTTTCTCACGATCAGCATGGTCTCTTGCATCATCATCAGCAATCAGCATAAAAGCCTCAGAACGGTAGGAGTTACTCAGACAGAAGTTGTGCATGGCAGCATCTCCACCGCTATTGCCAAACGACAACACGGGTGTTTTGCCTATCTCCTGCGTAATTTGCAGCACCTTGTTGGTTTTCAGATTTTTGATGATAAGCTCGTCCGTACGGATGAGATCTTCCTCCTTGCCCATCGTATAGTTTACGCCAGCCTCGTCGCCCTGACTCCGCGAGCGTAGCGTCACGTCCATACCGATGACACGGTTTGAAGGGATACCGATAGCGGCAACCAATGCACGGCAGATAAAGCGGTCGGAACCCGAAACGACATAGTAGGTAAAGCCATTTGCCTTCAGGTAGTCGAATACTTGAAGCATGGGCCTGTAGAAGCTCTGGCCATAGGTCATACCCAAGAATCCATTGGCCTCCTTAGCCGCGTATGCCTTTACATATGCATCAAAATCAGCCACCGTCATGCCGGCATACGCCTTGGCTGCAGCCTGCGCATGCTTCATGTCGAACTGCGATGGGAGTTTGGCACCATAGCGTACGAATTCTCTGATTTCCTGAGCAGTTTCCTTCACGTCGTCCGGAGCAACGTCTTTATAAGCAGGATCGTCCAGTACGCGATACTCCAGCAAGTTATACTCAAAATAGGTGGGATAGAGTTCACCAAGGAAGGTTCCGTCCATATCGAACGTAGCGATACGGTCTTCCTCCGGAATGTAGTTCTTGGATACCGGATTCGTAACATCCGCCACGTATTCCTGCAATGCAGTCAGGGCTTCGCAGGTGTTCCACTGTGTAAAGTATTCTTTCTTGACTGGTTCCTCCGAGTCATCGTCACTACAACTCGTGAACAGCACATTCGTTCCGCATAATGTAAGGATGGCGGCAAGCATCCAGATCTTTGTCTTTTTCATATTCTTACCTAATTATAATATACATAATTATTATTTTAAATTCTCCTTTTCAGTTATTGTATCTGCTTAACGGGAAAGGTGAAGTAGGTGTCAGGAAAGGGTTCGTCCTTCAACGTGAAGTGCCACCACTCGCTGTCAAGAGGCTTGAAGCCATGGGCGAGCATGGCGCGGCGCAAAATCATGCGATGCTCGAACTGCTCGGCCGTGATGCTGCGCTTCGGCGTGGCAGGCGACTTTGAGTTGTCACCCGTATATTCCCCCGTTTCTGGATTGCCGCAGAAGTCGGGATGGCTTTCCGGGCCGAACCAGTCAAAGGTGCCGCCCATGTCGAGCTCTTTCTCCGTTGACATGTCGAAGAGAGTAAGGTCAACGGTGCTGCCGCGCGTATGGCCGCTCTTCTCCATGATGTATTCCTGCTCGAACAAAACGGACTTGTCGAGGTCGGGATAGAAATAGGGTTTCATGAGCGTATCGGAAACGTTGGCCGCCCAACGCACGAAGTGGTCCACACCATTCTGCGGCCGATAGGCATCGTAGATCTTCAACCGATAGCCCTTTGACATTACGTCGTCGCTCACGGCCTTCAAAGCCGCAGCGGCCTGTTTGGTAAGCAGCGCTGTAGGCTCTAAGTATCCGTCTATGCGCTGACCGACGAAATTGTAGGTACCATAGTAACGGATTTCGAGAATAGCATCTGGGACAGCATCGGTAAGAGTTACAAACTGACTGCTGTCTTCGGTAGGGCTAAGTGCAGGCTTGTCGTCATCGTTGCTGCAACAAGTCATCACAAATGCACCACATATGGCGATGATGGTCAAAATAATCCAAATGGTTGTTCTTTTCATCTTCCTAATTATATATAGTGGGATTCTCTTAAGTTGTTTACATATTTACCCATTCCCTTTTACCTGCCATGATCATGCGCAGTTTTGGCGACATGGCTGGAGCGGTGATGTCGGCAGTGCGAACGGTTTGCTGTTCTCCGTCAATATTGAATTGCACGGTTGCACCACTTTGGGTCACATTGATAGTTACGGAAGCCCCCATTACGAGTGGCAAGTTCACGTCGCCATGACCGGCAGGAAAACCGCAGAGCACCGGAATATTATATTTCTGGAAATATTGGCGCAACATGGCCTCCACATTTTCGTAAGTAAACTCTGTTCCGCAATCAGTGAATTCCCCAAGAATCACGCCCTTGCAGCGATCGAGCACCCCGTTCATGCGGAGAATGTTCAGCTGACGGTCTATGTTGTGCATGGATTCTTCCACTTCTTCTATAAAAAGGATGAGGTCGCGTCCCAGCGTGGCATCTGCCTGCGTTCCCAGATTGGGAGCAAAGGTACAGATGTTTCCGCCTACCAGGATTCCGGTGGCAGTTCCCAGTATGTTCTGGTCGTGCACCGGCACTTCGTAACGAGGCACCTTGCCAAGAAGCAGATCGCGCACCAATGTACTCGTGGCATCGGTGCCGCCTGCGGCAAGGAAGGAACTCATCGTACCATGGATGCTCATCACTCCGGCACGAGCCAGTAATCCGTGAAATGTGGTTATGTCGCTGAAGCCGCAAAACCACTTCGGATTACGGCCCCACTCTTCGAGCGAAAGTTCGTCGATCAGCTGTATGGAACCATAACCACCACGATTACAGATAATGGCCTTGATGTCGGGATCATTCAGTGCCCAACGAATGTCGCTTGCTCGTTCTGCTATGGTTCCGGCATACTGACCGTCCGTCACCTTGCCTACGCTGGGGCCCACCACGGGTTCCAGCCCCCATGAACGCAATACGTCTGCCGTGCGCTCCACGTTCTCCATCGGCGTAAAATAAGATGGCGATATGAGTGCCACCTTGTCGCCTGCCTTCAGATAGTCGGGCTTCACACATGAAAGGGTTACGGGCTCTACGGGATCGATGATCAGCTTCGGATCATCGTCATCATCGGAGCAAGAAGCCATGCCACAGCAAAGCATGGTGACTATCAACATTCTGCTAATTCTTCTTATATTCATCACTATTTCTTATTGTATATTCATTATCTATAACGTACACCGACCAAGTCAGTACCCTATTCGTCTACTCCCAATTCACCAAATAAAATATGCGGAACTTGCTGCCCAGTTCTATACCGATGAGCGGTTCCGATTTCGTGTTTCGACTCTTGCGCCCATGCGTCAGTTGCGCTGCTGCTCATCATCAATGCAGCAAGCATCCACAACTTAAATGTCTTCTTCATTGTTATTACTTATTTTACTTGATTCTGTTCAAAATAACATTATCTCCTTTTCCTTCTCAACTATGGTCGTAGCCCTTTGCTCGGCCAGCTTTGCATCCAGGTCGGCCAGCTTCTTTTCCTGATTACCCATGATGTTTTCGTTATGATAGGTACGTCCTGTCAGACTGATCTGCGCCTCGACGCTCTTCGTGCCACAGATAAACATGGCAACCAGCAGTAATAAGACATTCCTTTTCATCATGATATTTTCCATTGGGATTAAAAGTCAATTCTATAATAGAAATTAGGCAGCGAAATGCCCGACTTGTCGTAACGCAGCTGGCGCAGGGCAAAATCGTAACGCTCTGCGTATGGCGTTTCGTTCATCAGGATGTTAAGCCCCTCGAACGCCAGCGTATGGCTCACGCGGCGGCAATTCCACTTGTAGCTAACGGTGAGGTCTACAAGGTTGGTAGGCTTGAACTGCTTGCTCATGGCTTCTTTCTGTATGAACACGGGCTCATCGGCATTGATGCCGTTCTGAATGGCTGCGTTCAGGTCGATGGGCGTATGACGCAAACCGCCTTGGAAAGTATATTTTGCTGAAATGTTGAATACGTTCTGTTTGTTACGGCCTACCATCCATTCCTTACCGCCCAGCACTTTAAACATATATCCGCGGTCGTACATCTGATGATGCCATACGCGGTCCAGCGCACGATATTCGGAGCGGAACAGCGAGGCATTCACCTGGCCGAAATATCCGTTCTTCATATAGTGTTCGAGTGTGGCATCGGCACCGTAGTTGCGAGTGTTGCCCTGGTTCACCAATGGTTCGTCTACATAGATATGCTCGCGGTTGGTCACGCAGTAGGTACGCGTAGGATCAGCACTGACGGGCGTCTTGAAACCATACTGATAGTAGGCATTCAGTCGCAGATTCAAGTTGCTGGTGAACTGATGCGTATAGGTGGCCAGGAGATGGTGGGCTCTGCCCATCTTGAGATGATTGTTCACCATGTTGCCGTCTTCGTCGCGAAGGAAGTAAGTGTCCAGTTTCTCTACCATGGAATGCAGGCCGTAACCGATGGCGAAGGAATTCTTAGGATTGGGCTCCCACTTCACACTGGCACGGGGCTCTACCGAAAGGTCTTCAGACAGTACAAAATAGTTTGCCGCAATACCCACATTTACAGAAAGCCCTTCCATCGGCTTGATGAGGTTCGACCAGTGGGCGTTGGCCAGTCCGGTATTGTCGCTTTCGTCATATAGCGGTGTGGCAGGAACAGCGGCATAGGGTTCGTCGGCCTTACGGAAGGAGATGTCGAAGAACCGCTGCGAATACTCTGCCCCCAACTGCGAGAGCCATCTCGGCGTAACTTGCTTTGACAGTTCGGTGTTCAGCGTGATGCGGTCCTCGTTCTGTTTCAGATAGTAGAACGGCACTTCCGAGCCGGTAAAACCTGTAATGACTCCCGATGCATCGGCATTGAAGTTGCGGTAGCCCGTATCGAGCTTGTCGTGCTGCATGTTGTAGGCCAGCGTGGTGCGCCACGTCCATTTTTCGCCGAAATAGAACTTGTGCGAACCGCCCAGTGCCAGGTTCCACATCTTGAAGTGATCGTCGCTTACGTCGTAGATGGAGTGTACATCCTTCAGTTCGGGCACCTTGTCGTTTGCCTTGTCGTAGAATCCCAAGGCAAAGAGCGAGAAGGTTCCTGCCTTGCGCGTAGGGAAGTTGAGTTTCATGGAGAAATCCATGAAGTCATACTTCGTACCCATCACGTCCATACCCATCTTGTCGGCCAATGAGGTGAATCCATAGCGATAGTTCAGCAAGTAGCTGCTGTTTCCCTTTTTTGAAAAGGGACCTTCCGACGTCCATTCTATGCCTGCGGTACCTGCCTGCACGATGTTTTCTGCTTTCGAGCCATTACCGGGACGCATTCTCACGTCAAACACGCCACTCAGCGAGTTGGAATAGTTGGCATTAAAGGCGGAGGTAAAGAAGTCGCGGTTGCCTATGGTGTTCGAATTCAGGGCACTCACCATTCCAAAACCTCCTCCGTAGAGGTCGCTGTAGTGGTTGGGCATGAATATCTCTACGCCCTCCAACCTATACTGCATGGTTTGCGGAGCATTACCGTATACGGAAATACCATTGCCGTCGCCCGCACCGGCCACACCTGCAAAGGCCGTCACCAAACGGGCCGGATCGTTGTAGCCTCCGGCATAGCGGCTGGCCTCCTCCATGGACAGCATCACACCACCCACAAGGTTCGTGGGATTCACGGTGGCCATCTTGTTCACACGCGGACGCACCACCACCTTTGTCAATTCGTGCGCGTTCTCACGGAGCTCGATATCGAGCACCACTTCTTTCACGCCAACGACTTGCACCTCCTTGAGCTGCGCCGGTTCGTAGCCCATGTAGCGTGCTTCCACGGTATAGCGGCCTGGCTTGCTGACGCTGATCTTATATTGTCCTTCTACATCCACCGAGGCCCCCACGCCTTCCAGTTCTACTATTCTTACAAGTGCACCGATGAGAGGTTCTCCCGTCACGGCGTCTTTCACGGTACCCCGAAGCACCTCAGCATTGGCCATCGTGGCCGTGAAAGCAAGAACAAGGGTAAGGTCCAACCATCTGATATTCAGTTTCATATTTCTACTTTAAATGTTATTCATACGCATATACCAAACCTTATTTTTCGTAGAGCTGACGCAATGCCCCGTCAGCTTTCATCCTTCTGATGAGGCCATTGACCACACCCAGATACCTGTTTTACCAATCTTCTTCGTCATTACCTACAATTCCATTCTTCAAGGCTTCTTCCACCTTATCCATGACGGCATTCGAATAGGCGTGAGTCATTACGAGCGCCTTCGAGCAGGTGCGCTTCTGTGCGTCTTTCTGAACGAACGGGTAATGGTGGGCTATCTCCCACTGCTCATCGTAGAGGTAGGCATTGGTTTTGTCGTCCTTCTTGCGCTTGGAGTCACCAAAGGTCTTCTTCGTGTCGGTAGCGCTGAGCCATCCGCCAGAAATGTCGCGCAGCAGGTCGTAGCTCTGCACCGTGAAGGTCACCCTCACGCGGCCTTCCTTAATGTCAAGACGAATGACGGGCGTGATGCTCACGGAATACTTGTTGATCGTTCCCGTGTGTTCCACAATGTTCGGGAAAGTGGAGGTAATGATGATGCATCCGGCATCCTTGTCGTTCAGCGTAATGGCCTGCTTGTCCTTAAAGGTGGCCGTTGCCCAGTAGTTCAGGGCAATGTAGATCTGCTCGCACGTCTTTCCCTGCACTTCCACCACTTGCTGATACGTGAGGCTCTCGTTTTTGTCGAGCACCAGTTCTTTCGCCAGATTGGCAGCGGCCTCGGGCCACTTCTCGCCATACCGTTCCTTGGCATACTTTTCCAAATCCGCCACTTTCATCACCTGGGCCCGAGCGGACAGCGTGCCGCCTATCATCAGTAAGGCAGCAAACCATATTTTTTTCATTATTTTCATTGTCTGTCTTCTTTTTTGTGTTACCTTGAGTTGTTGTTCGCAGAGGAAAGTAGAGGAGCAACCAACGCTCAGTTTTCTGATAAATTGCTCTGTCTACTTCCAATCTTTGAGGAATGGTGCGGTTTTCCTGTGTACAGGTTTCTTGTCATTCCTGTCGTTTAAATTCTCTGCCTGATCTTGACTGACATTGACACGATCATTTTTCTATTCTCCTTATTTCCAAATAACATTAATAAAACACCGGTCCACTTGCCAGGGCAGACACGGCTATTCTCATTCTGCGCAGCTTGAAAGCCACGCATCAGGGGTTCCAAAAAACTGATGCAAAGTTACGATTCTTCGCACGCCCGTACAATAGCATAGACACATTGTCCTATTCCTACGGACAAATTGACGCATGCTCAGACACGATGTGATAAGGATTGGACTAAATGACCTACTCCACCTGCGACTGACTTCCGCCCTGCAGGCGGCGATACTCTGTGGGAGTAAGGCCATAGGCTTGCTTGAAGCTGCGGCCGAAGGAGCGATAGTTGGTAAAGCCGGAAGCCGTGGCCACCTCGGCCAGTGAGACATCGGGGCGGCTCAGCAACAGGGTGCAGGAATACTGCAAGCGCCTCTCGTTGGTATATTCCGAAATGGAGTCGTACACGCTGCCTGAGGAAAAGGCGGCTCCAATCTGTTCCTT
>JAFUHF010000063.1 GCA_017468985.1 Bacteroidaceae bacterium | reverse complement strand
CATTTTCCCAAGGCGATTTTTGCATTCCCAAACGACTCAGCCCATTTTCCCAAGGTGTTTTTTTGCATTCCCAAACTGCGCGGAGTTTTTCTATGGGGATAAGGAACCCTTTTATTCATGTGCCATCGTGATTCCTAGTGGTGACTACTCCAATGCCGGATAGAGCCTTTATTTCTGTCTTTTCAATGCTGCCACGGCGGCTTCAAATCCGTACCATATACAGTCTCGTGGTTTCTGAGCGATTCTCGGTTGGTTAAATCAGGAGTTACTTCTGGTTATCGTGTTGAATGTAAGTAGAATATATCGAATAATTTTGTGCCATTTATTTTGAACTAAAAAGTTTTTATCGTGGCACCCTTCAATTTGATGTGTTCCTGATCCAGAGCGTGCCAAAGTTTTATCGCTCCGTGCAAAAAGTTTCCAAATCTTTCCCCAATGTAGCCCCTGTTACTCCCGTTTTATTGCTAAATCACCCCATTTCTGCTCCATTTTGGATTTTCCAAAATCATAAATAAACGTAATTTTTGAAGCTTGAAAGATTAAATAAACGTAATTTTCTGCCTTTTGCCGTTTTCCTGACAGAATGCAGATCTTTAAATATTCCAAAAATCTTGCAACGAATTGTTATGCCCGAATCGTTAGTTCAATGTTGCATTTTTGAGATCAAGAATGGACAAGTATGCGCAATAGTAAGCCTCTTTTCTGGGTTTTTGGGACCAAATGTCTCCATAAATATGTAATAAACGTTAAACAAGTGCTTTTTCTCTTTCAAAAACGTTGTCGTAAGAATAAGATTCATTAATTTTGTCGCTAACAGAAAAGACTCACAAGTTGTAAAATAGAGAATAAAAAAGTAATAAAATTAAAATTTCAATGTGTATGAAAGACCGTTTTTTCAGGTTTCGCAGGCTGCTCCCTGGAGTATTGGCGCTGCTGATGATTGGCGGATTGATGTACTCTTGTTCAGATGATTATGACTTGCCAGACAAGACCCCTGAGTGGTTAGGCGAGAGTATCTACAATTATCTGAAGAACCCCAAGAATACAGACGGGGTTCAGAGGACGTTCAACAATACCGTCAAGTTGATTGATGATTTGGATTATACGGAAGTTCTTGCCAAGACGGGTAGTAAGACGCTGTTCGTTGCTGACGACGCTGCTTATGAACGTTTCTTCAAGAATAATCCGTGGAATGTCCATGACTACAGCGAACTGACTCAGTCGCAAAAGAAGTTGTTGCTCAACTCCTGTATGCTCGATAATGCATACTTGCTGGAGATGATGCCCAACTTAAGTTCAAGCTCGAGAGGAGAGGATGGTACTTATTTGAGCAGAAACCGCTGTCTTCGTCAGGCTACCTCATTGGCTATCACTGACTCCATTCCTCATTTTGACAGCACTGCTGTCCCCAGAACCTACAATCTGGGTCTGAAGAATGCCGGAGCCACTCCTGATGCAGATTATTGGAAGCGTTTCCGCGATCCTGCTAAGGGAGGTATCACGATGGCTCTTGACGGAACGGTGCCCATGATGGTGCACTGGATTGCCGGTCAGATGGGTGAGCAGAAGATCACTGACGAGGATTTCGAAGTGATTGCCAGTCAAAAGCGCGAACCTAATGACGTTCACATCTTTGGAAGTAAGGTAGTGCAGCAGGATATTGCCTGCCAAAATGGTTACATCGACGTGCTTGATGAAGTATTTACTACTCCTTCCAATATGGCCGAAATGATTCGCCTGAGTGGTAAGACTAATATCTTCAGTCACATGCTCGACCGTTTCAGTGCTCCTTTTTATAATAGAGAACTGACCGCATCTTATCGTCAGTTGTTCCCCGATGTTGACTCAGTGTTTGAGAAGCGCTATTTGTCATGGCGTTCAAAAGGTGGCGCGCGCATCGAGTATGGTCCTAATCAAGAGCGTTTGGATCAGGCTAAGGAATTGAAGTACGATCCAGGATGGAATACCTTCTATAGTGCCAGTTATGGTGCGCAGATTGATATGGCCTCCATGTACATTCCCAGCGATGCAGCATTGGTGGACTATTTTATTAAGGAAGACGGTGGCGGTCGCTTCCTGATGGATGCTTACGCCACTGAGCCCAATACCGAGGAGAACTTGATTTTCAATTTGGACCAGATTCCTTTGGAGGTGATTCAGGCATTGATTAACAACATGATGCAGGAGTCCTTTATTAATTATGTGCCCAGCAAATATCTGGCCATCATGAACGATGCTCGCGATCCCATGTTTGGTAATGTGGAGAGTCTGAGTGCCTTCAAGGCTTTGATAGATACATCACTCATTGCCAACAACGGTGTGGTATATGTAATGAATAAGGTATATACACCTGCCAGATATGCAGCTGTGTCTGCTCCCGTACTGGTGAGCGACAGTGCCCGTATCTTCAACTGGGTGATAACTTGCGACGACCCCTATCAGGCTGCTCCAGCAAGTGCACCGTTGCAGAAGAACTTCTCTGCTTATCTGTTGGCCATGAGTACGAATTTCAGCTTGTTTGTTCCTACGGATAGGGCTATGGCTGAATATTACGATCCTGTTTCCATGGCAAAGCAGCAGCCCTTTGTGATCTCCTTCTCGTTCAATTCGCGTGGTTCTAACCCCATCCAGGGTCGCGCTAAGAGATATGATAAGCTGACGGGTGAGGTGGACTCCGTATACATGCCTAATTCAACTTTAGGTTCGGGAACTTCGCTGCTTTACAATCGTTTGTGTGACATCTTTGAGACCCACGTTGTCGTAGACTCTACTGCAGCAAAGCTGGGCGTTGAGGATGGTAACGAATACTTCATCTCTAAGGGTGGCGCTCCCGTTAAGGTGGTCAATGCTACTGCACGTAAGGACGGTATGAAGGCCTATGGTGCATGGCAGTTGGAGCACAACCAGGAGTGCACGGTGCAAGACTTCTTCGACAAGTCTGAAAGAACCAATGGTTATGGTAACGGTTTTACCTACATCATCGACCATCCGCTGCAGACCACGGTGAACTCTGTATATAAGGTACTCACCGATGACTTTAATGAAGATTCTCCTTACCTTGAGTTCTACAACCTGTGTCAGGTGAATCCTGATGTCGTTGAAAGAGCCGGTTTCGTAGACAGCTACAGAACCATTAGGGAAAAGCAGACAGCTTTGGCGAAGTACAACATCTTTGTATCCGACAATAGTTTCGATCAGAACGTTCGTTTCTTCAATACCTATCGTTATACGGTATATGTTCCTACGAACGATGCCGTGAAGGAACAGTTCGCCAAGGGACTTCCTACATGGGAAACCATCGAGCAGTATCTTGATGAGCGTGAGGCCTATGTAATAGCTCATGAAAACGATCCAGGCTTCGACGTGGACTCTGCCACGACGGCATACAAAGAAACGGCACAGGCCATGATCACCTGCTTGCTCAACTTCGTGAAGTATCACTTCCAGGACAACTCCATATTTGTTGACAACAATCCTATCGAAAGCACCTCTTACGAAACGGCTTGTATTAACAACGTTACGAACCGTTACCTTTCAGTGACGGTGCAGTCTGCAGGTGGCCACACGCTCAACGTGACCGACCTTGCCGGACAAACGCGCCATGTCATCACTGAGAACGGAGAAGATCGCAATTACAACATCATGACGCGCGATTTGGAGTTGAATAATGCAGACAAGGAAAGAGCTACCGAAATTTCAACCTCTTCCTATGCTGTTATTCATCGCATTGACGGTGTCCTGAATTTCAAGACACTCGATGGTGGTCGTTACGATTCCGATTGGGCTACCACTACCAGTGCCAAGAGATTCGTGAACGAATATCGTATTAGAAAATAAAATAGCATACTATGAATAAGATAAAGTATCTTCTGTTGCTTATGCTGTGCTTCAGCTTTACGCTGACTTATGCGCAGAAAAGAATTTCAGGACGTGTATGGCATCCCCAGGATGGTCCTGCAATGATGGCGAATGTGGTTGAGGTCGACGCCAACAACCGTATTCAGTCAGCTACAACAACTGATATGAACGGTAACTTCTCCATGATCATCAAGAATACTAACAATGTTCTGAAGGTGAACTACATTGGTTACCGTCCGTGGGAAAGCAAGATCGGTAATAATACTACCTTCAAGATTCAGCTCGAGAAGAACGCCAAGATTCTGGGCGAAGTAAGAAAGCGCGGTACGCGTATGGTAAAGAGCAATGGTCTCTCCATTCCCGAACGCGAGGTTTCTGCCGCCACTCAGACACTTGATATGGACGAAATGCAGGGTCTCTCCTTCGAATCCGCCGACCAGGCACTTCAGGGACAGATTGCAGGTCTTGACATCGTGGCCAACTCCGGTAACCTGGGCTCAGGTATGAGCATGCGTCTGCGTGGTGTTACAACCATAAGTGGTAACCAGGAACCTTTGATCGTTGTCGATGGTCACATTTTGGAGAACTATAGTTCTACAGACATCGACCTTCAGGATATGGACAATGAGGAGCAGTTTGCAAACCTCTTGAGCGTAAACGTAGAAGACATCAAGAGCATCGAAGTAAAGAAAGATGCTGCCGCTGCAGCTATCTGGGGTTCGCGTGCATCTAATGGTGTTATCGAAATTACTACGCGTCGTGGTAAGAAAGGTAAGACTTCCGTATCCGGAAGCTATAACTTTCAGGGCAGCTGGCAACCGGCAGGCATGAAAATGCTGAATGGTGACGGCTATACCATGATGTTGAAGGAAGGTTACTTCAATCCGCGTCAGAGCGACTTGACGTCTGACATCGTAGAGCTTTCCTATAAGCGCGACCGTACGGCCTACTATGCTAACTTCAATAAGAACACCGACTGGGTGGACGAAGTAACGCAGTTTGGTCAGGCCCATAAGTATTATGTAAGTGTTTCGGGTGGTGGTGATCAGGCTACCTTCCGTATCTCCGGTGGTTACGACCACGAAACGGGTACCATCATCAAGCAGAGCCTCGACCGTTTCAGTACGCGTATGACGCTCGACTATCAGGTGTCCGACCGTATTCGTTTCAGCTCAAACTTTGCTTTGACCTATACGAAGAACAATCGTAACTTCATGGACATTCTTCCCCGAGCTTACTACGCAATGCCTAACATGTCAGTAACTCGTTGGGAGTATGATCCTGCTACCGATTCTTATTTCGATACCGGTGAATACTTCAAGTTGTTTCCTGCCTACGGTTCTGCAGGTAATGTTCCCGATGGATATACCTCTTACTATCTGCGTGACATGATTGCCGATGCTGACAACAATCCAAGAGGTAACCCCGTAGCAGTGGCCAACCTGTCGTGGAGCAAGGTGGACCAGTATACCGTAAAACCCCAGTTCGAAATCAACTACAAGCTCTGGGGTAAGGACAACACCAAGAATCAGCTCGACTATTGGGGTGAGGTATATATGGATGCTTCTTCTCAGAACAGTAAGGGTTACTATCCTGGTGAACTTTCCACCGGACAGTGGCAGGACGGTATCAACCTGTCGTCCATCTCGACAAGACGCAGTTTGTATTTCCAGACACGTCATCAGTTGACCTTCGTTCCCAAGTTGCCGAAAGATCATTCTTTCCAGATTCTTGCTCGTGGTGAGCTGTCTACATCTTCTGCTAACAATCAGAGTCTGGGTTCCAGTGGTTTGCTTGGTGGTATCACCGATCCTACGGTGAATGCCTACCTTACTTCCTCTACCACTTCTACCGAGCGTGGTCGCGACCTTTCGTTCAAGACGGCTTTCCACTATGCATTCAAGTCGAAGTACGTATTGGATGCCACCTTGGTGGCCGATGCAAGTACGGCCTTTGGTAAAGACAAGCGTTGGGGTTACTTCCCCAGCATTTCCGGACGTTGGAACATCAGTGACGAAGTATTCTTCCGTCCGTTGAAGAAGGTGATCAATATGTTCTCATTCGCCCCTGGCTATGGTATCACCGGTTTGCCTCCTTCGACGAACTCTACCATGTTCAATAAGTATTCAAACAATAGTGCTTATGGTGACAGAGGTTATTCCATGTCGGCCATTGCTCCTCAGAACCTTCGTTTGACCACCCTGCAGTGGGAAAGAACAAAGTCCTGGAACTTAGGTTTCAACTTGAATTTCCTTGAAGACCTGCTCACCATCAACTTCAACGTTTATAATAAGCGTACGAACAATCTGTTGCAGAGTAACGTTGCCATACCGACTTCTGTAGGCTTCTCTACTTTGGACTATGAAAATGTAGGTTCTTTGAAGAACGAAGGTTGGGATATGAACATGGCTACGAAGGACATCTTCAAGATGGGCAAGTTCTCCATGAAGTTCAAGTTCAATGCAGCTCAGAACCGCAACCGCGTTACGTCAATGGATGCCAGCGTGCTGGCAGGTATCAATGGCGACTACAACTATGCCAATGAAAACTACCT
This sequence comes from Bacteroidaceae bacterium, assembly GCA_017468985.1. Taxonomy (GTDB): domain Bacteria; phylum Bacteroidota; class Bacteroidia; order Bacteroidales; family Bacteroidaceae; genus UBA6382. Next base: position 17,978 of record JAFUHF010000063.1, on the reverse strand, counting down.
CCGTCGCGTGCAGATAGGTAACGCTCTTTACTCCATCTATGGTTTCCGCTATCTGGGCGTTTACCGTTATGGCTACGACCATTCCGGTTACTTTGCTGATGACAGCCGCAATACCCTTTATGGTGACAATACGGCAGCTGCTGCAGAGGCGCGCGGTGAGAATGCCACATGTCCTATCGCTCGCGATGCCAATGGCAACATTATCTTTGATGCTGAGGGTAATCCTCTGCGTATGTTCTTCAACTATGGCGGAACGAACTATCAGTTTGCCGGTGGTGATGCTATCTATGAAGACATCAACCATGATGGTCAGATCAACGAGCTCGATATCGTTTATCTTGGTAACTCCACTCCGTCGTTCAATGGTGGTTTCGGTGTAGACTTCAAGTATGGTCGTTGGACGCTGAAGACCAGCTTCAACATCCGTCTTGGCGCCAAGATCGTCAATTTGGCCCGTATGCAGGCTGAAGACATGCGTACCAACATCAACCAGAGTGCTGCTGTAAGCTGGCGCTGGCGTAAGAATGGCGACATTACCGAGATTCCTCGCGCCATGAACACCAATGCCGGTGAATCCTACAACGCACTTGCCAGTGACCGTTACGTAGAAAACAGTGACTTCATCCGCTTGCAGTACATGCAGCTGAGTTACTCGTTCGATCCAGCAATGATCAAGCGTTGGAACATGGGTCTGAAGAACCTCTCGTTCTATGTTTCTGCCAACAACCTCTTCTTCCTGACGAAGTATAAGGGTGTTGATCCGGAACATTCGGCAAGTGGATATTCACCTGCTTTTGACACTTCTAAGACTCCACGTTCACGTTCAGTGACGTTTGCCTTGAATTTCTCGTTCTAATTGATAAGTTGAAAGATTATGAAATATTCAAGATTATATAATAAATTGGTTCTTCCGGTTTGTCTGGCATTTGTGGGCATGTTCTCTTCTTGCAGCATGTTCGACGATTTCCTGACGGTATATCCTACCAATCAGATTACCGGAGAGCAGTTCTGGGAAGACAAAAATGACTTGACCAGTGTATTGGCCTCAGCCTATCGTCAAATGTCTCTTGGTGATGTGGCTAACCGCATGATCGTTTGGGGCGAGGCTCGTTCTGATAACTTCATTCTTCTTGATCAGAGCAATGAAAACCTGAGAAATATTGAGAATGCCAACCTTCTGCCTACCAATAGCTGGTTCAGCTGGGCTGCCTTCTATAAAGGCATTGGTTATTGTAATCTCATTCTTTCCAAAGGTATGGAAGTAGTAGATAAGGACCCCAGTTTTGCCGAAGGTGACTGGTTGCCTATCGCCGCTGAATGTAAAGCCCTTCGTGCGCTCTATTATTTCTATCTGGTTCGTGCCTTCCGTGATGTGCCCTTGAGCTTAAGGTCCAACGATACGAGCGAAGGAGTGCGTGAACCGGTTCCTCAGACGGCTTCTGAAACCATCCTGACCTTCTTGATCAACGATCTGGAAGCATGCAAGGACGATGGTATGGAGAATTATGGTAATGACGTATACAACCGCAGCCGTATCACGAAGGATGCCATTTATACCATCTTGGCTGACATCTACATGTGGCGTGCTTGTAAGAATGCCTCTCCTGATTCACAGGCCGTTTATGGCAACCAGTACGTGCAGGATCTGCAGAAAGTGGCCGAATATTCTGACTACGTGATCGGTCGCAAGCTGTATGATTTCCAGAAAGAACGTGAAACGTACTACGGCCAGACCAACCAGAATGGACAGAGCATACCACTTCCTATTCTTGTGCCCAGAACAACGGGTAACGTAGAAGATACGCCCTATAACTCTCTGTTTGGTGAAAAGTATTCTCGCGAGAGCATTTTTGAAATTGCCCATACCAGTAGTAGCGGTCAATATAATACGGCTGTAGACGGTATGTATGGTGCAGCTCGTAGTGGTAGACTGAGTGATGGTACTTATGGTGCCTCATCAGTGTTCCAGACTCCGTCATTGCTGCCCAATGCTGATAATATTGCCTATAGCCAGACCGACTTGCGCCAGGCTGAGGCTGTTCAGTATGCTTCTTCTGCAGGAAGCAGCACGACTCAGATCATTAAATATCTTGCTTCAGAGATTACGGTACGTGATGCTACTAATGTATTCATGACTTCATCGACTACTCCTAATGTAGTGTATGGATCATATCAAAACCATGATGTAACATCTGCGAACTGGATTCTCTATCGTTCTTCAGACGTGATCCTGCTCAAGGCTGAAGCCATTGCTCGTCTGGGTAAGGCTGGCTATTATGCCGAAGGCGATCCCATTCTGACGGAGGCTTTTGATTTGACTAATGCCATCTTTACGCGTTCCAATCCTCTGATTGAAAACCGTTACAGACTTTTGGCTACCAATTTTGCTTCACCAACGTCGATTCTCGAATTCGTAATGCGTGAACGTCAGCGTGAGTTCTTTGCTGAGGGCAAGCGTTGGTTTGACTTGGTGCGTATCGCCATGTCCGACGGTTCCAACCAGAACATGCTGAACCTTCTCTCTCCGAAGTACAATCAGGGAGCTAATGCCATCAAAGCAAAGTTGGCTACGCTGAATTCTCTGTTCAATCCTGTATATAAGGAAGAGATCAAGGTGAATCCTGCTCTGGTGCAGAATCCTATCTGGGATATTGATGAAACCATTCAAAGAAACTAATCATGAATTATGCCCGTTTTGACGTGCTGCCGTATGAGGGTCATCCACAAACAGTGTAGGATGTCAGAACGGGCAATAAACTTTCATTCATAGATTTACATTATCAATAAAATTAGAATATATGAAACTGATTAATAACAAATGGTTAAAAGGAGGAGTAGTGCTTCTGTTGGCTCTCTTTGGCATGACCTCTTGTTCTGATGACCATTTCGACCTCAACACAACGAATGCCGAAGGCAATCTTTGGGAAAATATTGAAGCTACCGGTCAAGCCAATGACTTTGCTGCGATATTGCAAAGAACGATTGTGAACCAGAAGTCGTATGGTGTTCCGGCAACCATTACCTATAAGGACTTGTTAAACTCAAGTCGCGTGTTGACCGTATGGGCTCCTAAGGATGGAACCTATGATGCCAACAAGTGGAATAAATTGTTGGATAGACGCGATGCTGCCTCTACCGATGAAGAAAGAGCTAAATTGAATGAGGAAGTGGAAAAGCAGTTCGTGCAGAATCACATTGCATCCTTCAACCACAATGGTGCCTATGATGCTACGCCTAATGGCCGACTGCTTCTGATGAACAGAAAGTATGCCGTTTATGACATTGCTGGCAATACCTTTATGGGAGTTAAAATCTCGGACGATACCCGTTATAAGAATGTTGCGTCCACCAATGGTACGCTTCATCTTCTTGACGGATTGGCTCCTTATTCTCCCACATTGCGTGAATTGATTCAGACCAACGATGACCTTACGCTGTTGAACAACTACATTCTGGACAAGGATACGCTCGTGTTTATTGAAGGACTGAGTGTAGCTGGTTCTACGGTGAATGGTGAAATACAGTATGTGGACTCCTATTTTGTAGAAAGCAATAAGATTCTTCCCAGCATTTCCATGAATGAGGACTCACTTTCTGCTGCCATCCTGCCCTCTAATACGGCATGGACGGAAGCCATGGAGAAGATCTCCAAGCATTACAATTACAAGCAGAAGTACTCCTACTTTGACAGTGAAATGAACCGTTGGATCACAGACACGCTTCGTGCTGACTCTCTGAAAGAAATCCGTGCGGTGGACGTCCTGTTCAATAACATGTTCTACAGCCTGCACGAGCAGCCAGCATTCAATTGGGAAACTGCTACGGCAGCTTCTGTGGCAGAATTCTTCAATGTTACCTCTGACTCTCTGGTATCAACGAACTACTACAATTCAAACTATGACCGCCATCAGCATGCTCCAGATTGCCATACGCTGACGGGTAACAACAACAATCCGCTGGAGGCCAGTAACGGTTATGCTTTCGTAACAGACCACTTCTACTTTAAGGCCAACAAAGCATGGCAGTATGACATTAAGCTGGAGGCTGAAAACAGAGGTTACGTCAATCAGGATCGCAGTAGACTCCTTGCCGGTGCCTCTTTAACGGGCGTGACTCATACGGTAACCGATGGAACGCGCCATGATTCAGTATCAGGTGTGGTGAGTGGATATGCCTATAATGAGTTTGTTGCTCAGTCGTCGAATTCATCACCTGTTGTGGCATTCAACCTCCATGGCGTTTTGTCTGGAACGTATGACATCTATGTGGTAGTTGTTCCCGAAAACATGTTGGACAAGTCCAATAATAATCCTAAGATAAATCAGTTTACGGCTGATTTGGAATATGATTTTGATGAATCGGGCAATGCTCAGACTCTTTCAAGCGAAGAAACCTTCAGGTCAGACCCAACGAAGGTAGATACTATCTTGTTGTTTGAGAACTTCACCTTCCCGTATTGCTATTCTGGTATTCCCTATAGCGTTTATCCCGTGCTGAAACTCAACGTGAAGTTTACTATCCGTGAGCGTGCAACGGTAACTCCTAATTTGAATATCGACTGCATTATCCTTAAAGGAAAGGACGAATAAGTCTTGTTTACTTAAAAATAGAAGACAATGAAAAATATTAGAAGTTTTGATAATTTGTTTAGAAGAGCTTTCGGTATCGGATTCTGTTTGTTCTTCTTGTCAGGCATGACGCCAGTAATGGCTCAGGATTTTGACGACGAGGAAGAAGCTGAAGAAGAAGAGGTGCAAGCTCCTAAGAAGCGCATAGCAGTGGCTCCTACCTATGAGATGAAGGAACTTTCCGGTCGCATTATCGACGGAGCTACCAAGTTGCCCGTAGCCGGTGTGAAGGTACAAGCATTGAACGATGCTCGCTATACGGCCATGACAGATGAAGATGGTAAGTATACCATTTCTGTTCCCGTATTTGTTACATCGCTGTTCATTACTACCGATGAATACAATCCCATTCAAGTAGCCATCAAAAGTAAAGATCTGGGTGATTTGAAGATCTATCAGTCGGTGTTTAAGTCTTTCTTTGAGAATGGTACGCAGGTATTGCGTAATCAGAAGACTCTCGTAGAAAATTCTTCTGCGTTGACTCCTGATGGCGATATCGAAAACCAGCTGAATGGTGCAGTTCGCACGATTTCTCGTGGTGGCCTGCCCGGAAATGGCAACTATATGACCATTAATGGTATCAACACGCTCAACGTTTCTGCTCAACCATTGGTAGTCGTTGATGGTGTGATTTGGGACATGCAGTATGACCGTACCGCCGTTCACGAAGGATTCTTCAACAATATCCTGAGTACTATTGACGTGGAGGATGTGGAGCAGATTAAGGTGTTGCAGTCTGGTACGGCACTCTATGGTGCCAAAGGCGCTAATGGTGTGATCGAAATCACTACGAAGCGCGGCCATAGCCAAGCTACCAAGATCGGTGTACGCATCTATGGCGGCTTTGAAACCACTCCGAATACCATCGACGTGCTGAATGGAAATCAGTACAGGGAATATCTTACGGGTATTCTCGGAACCTATTCTCCCGATGTGGCTTCCACCACGTTGACCGCTCGTCAGAGAATTTCAGAGCAAACTTTTATGAACGAAGATCCCAACTATACGTTCTATCCTATGTACCACAACAATCAGGACTGGCAGAAGGATCTTTATCATACGGCATTTACTCAGAACTACCGCATCAATGTGCAGGGTGGTGACGAGGTTGCTATGTATGCTTTGTCACTGGGTTACACCGGTTCGGATGCAACAGCAAAGAAGAATGACTTCAGCCGCTTGAACATTCGCTTCAATACGGACATTGAACTTTCTTCGCGTTTGAAGGCTTCGTTCGACATCTCCTATGGTAGAGTGACCCATAACCTGCGCGATAATGGTTGGGCTCCTTCTTACGACCAGGCTAATGTGTCTTCCCCCAATGTATTGGGACTCATCAGTTCGCCAATGGTAAGCAAGTACGGTTACTTTGTATATTGGGATCCCCTGGAGATGAGAAACAAGTTGAATCCTTCCAACTCTGTGCTTGCAGGTAAGAACTATTCAGACAGCAACAATCCTTTCCGCTTTGGCGAAAATTTTGGAACAGCTGCTTTGGCCAATCCCTATTGGATTCTTGCCAATGGTCAGGGTGACAACAAGAACTATCAGGAGCAGACACAGTTTACGCTTAATGTCAATCCTAAGTATGAAGTGACGAACTATCTGACGATTGGTGACCGATTCAGCTATATGATGAATCGTACGTCAGAACTGTATTATTTGCCCAACGACGGTACTCCTGTAAAGCGTGTTGCCGGTCTTGGTAATGTGTCAAGTGCTGTGAAGTCGCAGTTTGGTGACGAGACCACCATCTTCAATAACTTCTACATTAACTTCAACAAGCACATGGGTAAGCATACCTTGGATGCAACCGGTGGTTTCCGTTTGGCTTCGTATAACTTCTCTAATAGCTTTGCTAACGGTTACAACAACGGTAACGACAAGATGCCGAACCTTTCTTATAGCTTGCAATACAAGACTTATGGTGGTACGGACGATAAGTGGATTAATCTGGCTTACTATGTAGATGGTCATTACAACTATCTGAACCGTTACTTCCTGGATGCTACCGTTACAGCAGAATCTTCTTCTCGTTTCGGTAAGAACACCAAGGAAGGTATCAAGCTCTTTGGCGTTAATTGGGGCCTCTTCCCCTCTTTGCGTGCTGGATGGCTGATTTCTTCCGAACCTTGGTTCGATTCTTCTGCTATCAATTATCTGAAACTTTCAGCTGGTTACGAAGAGTCGGGTAACGACAACATTGACTATTATGCCAGTCGTACCTACTTCTCCAACGATAAGTTGATTGACAGAGCAACTGCTTTGGTATTGGCCAATATTGCCAATTCAGAAATCCAGTGGGAGACCACTCGCCGTTTCAATGCCGCTTTAGAGACAAGCTTGCTTGACAACCGTCTGTATTTGGGTATGAATCTGTTCTGGAGCAAGACTTCCAACTTGCTGACACTGCAGAACCTTAACTACCTCACCGGTCTTCCCAGCATGTGGACCAACGGTGGTGAACTTACCAATAAAGGACTTGACGTTACTGCCAATGCCATTCTTGTAAATACTAAGAAATTCAAGTGGGAGTTGGGCTTCAGCGTAGGTCACTATACAAATGAAATTACCAAGTTGCCGTCTGAAGACCTGATCTTCTACAACCTGAATGCCGACGGTACCCGTGGTTCGGAATACAAGCGTATCAAGGGTTATCTGACCAACGTTTATGGAGGCAATGTGCTGACCAGTGTTGGCAATGCATCAGGTGTGTTCTATGGTTATAAGACCAATGGCATCTACACCACCCAGGCCCAGGCTGATGCTGAGAACCTGAAGTATCCGACCGGTTACGTGGGAGATCCCTCACGTCCTTTCAAGGCAGGTGACGTTCGTTTCATTGACCAGAATGGTGACGGTTACATCTCAGAGGCCGATATGGTAGAAATCGGTGATCCCAATCCCGACCTCTATGGTAACATCTTTACCTCTTTCCATTTCTTGAAGAACTGGAAGTTGGACATCGTCTTCAAGTATTCTTTAGGCAACGATATCTATAACTATCAGGCCTCTCAGTTAGAGCAGTCGAACAATTTGTGGAATCAGTCGAAGGCTGTGCTGAACCGTTGGACTTACGATGGTCAGCAGACCGACATGCCGCGTGCCGTCCTCACCGGTAGCACTGAATGGGTGAACAACGAGCGTTTCTCTGACCGTTGGATTGAAGACGGCTCCTTCTTGAAAATGAAGAAGGTGCGTCTCACCTACAAGTTGCCGATGTCACTCACCTGGCTGCAAGGTCTGACTGTTTGGGGTGAAGCTAACAATGTGTTCACCTTGACGAAGTACAGAGGACTTGATCCAGAAGTATCCGTAAGAAACGGTGTGCTCTATCAGGGTGTGGATGCAGGCTTCCTGCCATCATCCCGTTCCTTCAACTTCGGTGTAACTATTAACTTGTAAAATTGTATAGCAATGAAACACAGATCATTTAAAACAATATTAGCCGTTCTTTTCGGAGTGTGCATGATGGCTACTTCGTGTGAGGACATGCTGACTCCCGAATTGACACGTTTCTCTGATCAATTTGCGAAAGACTCTGTATATTCTGCTTTCGGTATTTTGAAAAGTGTACAGCGTGTGGGCGAACGTCTGATCTTGCTGGATGCTGCTCGTAGCGATTTGAGTACTACGGGTACCTATACCACTGACTCCATCAAGCAGATTGCCAATTTTGAAAATCCTGAAGACGGTTCAAGCACCTTGCTCAATGCCGCTGATTTCTATCACATCATCAACTCGTGTAATTTCTATTTGGCACGCGTTGACACTGTACTGAACAAGAACGGTGTGCCTGAGATGTTGCGCGAATATGCTCAGGTTCAGTCCATCCGTGCATGGACCTACTTGCAGTTGGTACGTTTCTATGGTAGTGTGCCTTTCGTGGTAGAGCCCATTGAGGATACCGACCAGGCTGCAGAATTGGAGAAAAACGCTCCACGCGCAACGAAGGAAAATCTGATTGACCTTTTGTTAGAAAATGGTATTGAGCGTGCATATGAAATCCAGCACCATTTGCATTTGCCCAATTATTCAACGGTAGGTAGCGTTTCTACGCGCAATCAGTTTATCCCCATTCAGTTGGTGATTGCTGATGCCTATCTGATGAAGAGCGAATATGAAAAGGCTGCTGAATTCTATTATGACTACTTCTATTATGAGAAGTCTGACGATTATAATGAATCCTACGCCTGTGAAACTGGTCAGACGAGAAATGCCGACGGAACTCGTGGTTCATATTATCCCGATGCTGATTCATGGATTCGACTCATGAGAAATGTGGGTAATGATCTTACTACTGTCATCGCTGGTGCCACGAACAGTACACTTGGTATCACATTGACCGGTGTGGCAGAGATCTTCGGATTTGAAACCAGCTCTTCTACCAGTGGAACGTCTGTAAGTCCCAATGAGCAATATCAGCAGATTCTACCCTCTGCCAGCTACATCTCCCTGAATGAAGCCCAAAAGTTCAGTGTGTATAGACTTGACGGCCAGACGGAAGTGAAGGAATACATCGAAGGTTACGGTGACGGTCGTTTGTATGGTACGGCTCCTTATGTAGTGTATGAGCGCAATGGAGAGCGCAACCGCGTGATTCAGAAGTTCTGTCCGGGTAGTGGTGCTTATCCAACGAATCTGATGGGTGCAAGAGGCTTCTCCGTAAATTACTACCTCCCCGTTTATCGTCAGGCTCAAGTGTATTTGCGCTATGCAGAGGCTATCAACCGAATGGGTTTCCCACAAATAGCATTTGCCATTTTGAAGGATGGCTTATTTGCTGAAAACTTCCCTACACTTTCTACCCACGATGTGGATCTCAACCGTTATGCTATCAATCCTTTGGATAGGGCTGATACGCTGGGTGTGATTGTAACAAGGCGTGATGCCAATGGTGATGTGCTCACAGATACGGCTGGTGTAGTGTTGACTGACACCGTCTTCTGGACCGATGATGACCATTATCGCGAATTACCCATTGAGCGTAATGTTGCTTACTTCAGTTCGTCTCCGCTCTCAAATACCGGTGGTATCTATTATCTGACGGTTGACGAAATGCTGCGCGCTTCGAATTACAAATTCCTTGACTTCTGGACAGACAATACTTGGCAACGTACCAATGCTATTACAAGAAACTATGGCGGTATACACTCCCGTGGTTGTGGTATTACCGGCGGTACGCTCGACACCATCTTTACCTATGCCAAGATGGTGGCTAAGAAGGTGGCTGCTAACCGTGCCCTCAAGGCAGGTAGCATGTCAGTGGAAGATCAGTTGAACTTAGAAGCTCAGTTGCATCACGGCGATACGTTGATGGTAGACCTGATGACTCAAGATGAAATCATTGATGCAGTAGAGGATCTTATCGTTGACGAAAGTGCTCTCGAAACAGCATTCGAAGGTCATCGCTTTACAGACCTGCTCCGTATTGCAGATCACAAGACGAAAGCTGGTTCTAATGGAACCAACTGGTTTGCATGGAAGATGGCACGTCGCAATGTAGACGTGAATGAACCCGTTGCTAACTACGACGCTGCATTATATGCAAAGATGCAAGATCCTACTTATTGGTATTTTGAATTGCCTAAGAAGAAGTAGTTCCTGAATCTATTCTTAATATCTGCCGCCTGAGTCATTCATGTGATTCAGGCGGCAGTGTTTTATTAAGGAGTTTTTATATTCTTGTCCAACGAACGAGAAGCTGCTAAACGTAGGGGATCGCGTAGCGAGGGATATGAGCCAACGGAAAGGAACGACAGCGAAGAACGGAGCTGTTGCACCATCTGCAGTGAACTCTCTCAATTTTCAATTACTGCTCCTTTGGTGCTCGTGACCTTCGGTTCTCAATTCTCATTTCAAATCATTTTTCCCACTCAGAGAGGTTGTTTTGGGATTCCAAACGGTTTTGTAGGGAAACGTTGAGTGAGGCGAAGAAGTTGATGCCTGTAAGGTGTTCAATGTCGTCAATGCTACATGCATAGTAGTTCAGAGGGCGTTCGCCTCCACGGTTGTCGAAAAGGAACGCTATGCCCTTTTCTTTTCCTTTGTCAGTACACAGTAGCAGTTTGAAGAATTGGTCGGGGACCCTTACCCTTCGGCGCAGCAGACGTGGCGATCTGTCGTTCTTGAAGATGGGGCCAGCTACGATGTAGATCTTTTGTTGTCCTCGTCGGGCCCATTCCCTGCATGCTTCTTCCAGAATGCGCCAGTCGCCGCTGTTGAGGTTGTGGCGTTGTGGGCAGATATTGGAGAGATAGAACGATTCAATCATGGCCGTTTGATCCCATTTGTTGTCGCCTGCCGGACACATGTGGCCTCGGTCGTAGCCCGACGAGCGATAGTCATCGAGCGTGGATTTTTCGCTATTGGGCAACTCCGGATCTTCAAAGAAGGTTTGTGCCCGTTGTGCCCGTCCACGTAGACGCTGTGCGGTGAGCACCCATGATACGTAGTTGGGCTGTCGGGTTTCCGTATTGTAAGAAACCCAATAACCATCGCGTTTCAAGATGCGTTCGCGCCTGATGGGATCGGCCATCAGAGGGTTTTCCGCCTTTGCAGTAGGATAATTCTTATTCTTCTGTTGTTGGGCCGAAGTAGAGGCGAAGGATGAAAATGCCGCCGTTGGTGGATTATGCCTGCATCCTGTTAATGTGATGAGTAAAAGCAGTGAGAAGGAATAGGCGATGTGTTTCATGGTGGGAATAATGAAGGAATGATCGTTATGGAAGTTCGGGCGAGAGTTCACGGGTGACTTCCTCCTCCGATATGGGATGAAGGTTCAGCTGGAAACTGTCGGTCCGCAGGGTGGTTTTGATAGAGTCTAAATATAGCGAATCCAGATCGTAGCGAGGGTGGGGCTGGTAGTTTTCGCATTGGTAGCACGATGCCGCAATTTGTTCTGCAGGTGCGCCAAATTTCTGTTGATAGTGAGCCAGTGAGGGATCGCTGAGCACTTGATGGATAAACTGTCCGAAGATGGGCAGTGCTGTACGGCTTCCCTGTCCAAGTGCTCCGGTCTGGAAGTGGATGCTGCGATATTCTCCACCCACCCATGCTCCGCCTACGAGGCCAGGGGTGACGCCCACGTACCAGGCATCCGAGTGGTTGTTGCTGGTGCCCGTTTTTCCTCCAAAGTCCGTGGTGCGGTCGAAATCGTGAATATAGGGCCAGAGGGCCATCGACGTGCCGCCGGTTTCGGTGAGTCCGGCGCGCAGCATTTGTTGCATCAGGAATGCCGTTCGGTAGGGCAGGGCCTTACGAGGCTTGTCACCTTGCCGGTGTTCGTCGTAGATGATGTTGCCCTGGCGGTCAACAATCTTGAGAATCAGCACAGGCTCTTGCACTTGTCCGTTTGCAGCCACTGTAGCATAGGCATTGATAAGTTCCAATAGGGACACGTCGGCCGCGCCAAGGGTGAGCGAAGGCTGAGGATCGAGTGTCGCATGGATGCCCATGTCGTGGGCCGTCTTCACAATGTTGGAAATGCCCACTTCCAATCCCGTTTTTACGGCAATGCTGTTAATGCTTTGGGCAAAGGCGGCGCGGAGCGTCATAGAGTCGTCGGAAAAGTATCCGTTGGCATTGTGGGGAGCCCAAGTCACTTCCTTTCCCCGAATGGGGTCATAGGCGGGATAGCTTACGTAGGAGTCTTCCTTCATGTCGCATGGAGCATAGCCCTGATTCATGGCTTCAGCATATACAAAGAGTTTAAACGTAGACCCAGGTTGGCGTAGGGCTGTCACCTTGTCGTATTTCCATGAGCGGAAATCAATGTCGCCCACCCATGCTTTTACGTGGCGCGTGAGGGGCTCTATGGCTACGAAACCGGCATGCATGAACCGTACCATGTAGCGTATGGAGTCGAGCGTGCTCATTATATCCTGTTTCAGTCCGTCGTAGCTGAACAGCGTGACGGGGTGGGGCAGGTTCAGATAATAGTTGATGGAATCGGCATTATTGTTGAACTTACGGGTCAGGTGCTGATAGACCGGCAGTTTCTTGGCAATATCTTCGATGAAATGCGGTATCTCACGGTGGCTTTCGTCCTGCCAGGGCGGCTGGTGGCCCCAATGGTCGTCGAAGCGTTTCTGAATGACCTTCATCTGTTTGTTGACGGCCTCCTCGGCATAGCGTTGCATGTGGGAATGGAGCGTGGTGTATATTTTGAGGCCGTCGGCATAGAGGTCAATGTCCATGTCCTTCTGTTCAAACAGTTCCTTCAGACGTTTGGCCAGTTCCTGTCGGAAGTGCAGTGCTTCTCCGTCGTAGGCATTCTCTACGCTGAACTGGAGCTGTATGGGCATGAGCCTGAGGGAGTCGTATGCAGACTGCGTAAGGTGGCGGTGGGCATATAGGTTGTAGAGCACCACGTTTCGCCTTTCCTGGCTCCGCTGTGGATGAAGCTTGGGGTTATAGGTGGAGGTGGCTTTGAGCAGACCTACCAGCACTGCTCCTTCTTCCACCTTGAGGCGCGAAGGCGTAGTATTGAAGTAGGTCTTGGCGGCCGTTTTGATGCCATAGGCATTGCTGCCGAAGTCTACGGTGTTGACATACATGGTCAGGATGTCTTGCTTGTCGTAGAAGCATTCCAGTTCAACGGCCAGAATCCATTCCTTGGTTTTCATGATCAGCATCTTCAGACCCGGAAGTTTTCCCAATATTCCTGTGGAGTATTGTGTGCGCATGCGGAACATGTTTTTTACTAACTGCTGCGTAATGGTAGAAGCACCACGGGCATTGCCCTTAAACATATCCTTCACTGCCGACAGAATGCCTTGCAGGTCCACGCCGTGATGGCTGTAGAAGCGTTCGTCCTCCGTGTCAATAAGGGTGTGGAAAAACATGGGGTTAACATCTTCATATCTTACCGGCGACCGGTTCTCACTGAAGTATTTCCCGATGAGTACGCTGTCGGCCGTATAGATTTCGGAGGCTTCGTTGTTCTGGGGGTGCATGATGGCATGCACGGACGGCGATTTTCCGAAAAGCCAAAACAGGTTGACGTATACGGCCACGACATAGAGCAGGAATAGCAGAAGCAGCGAACCTGCCGTGGCGGCCATCTTGATATACCAGGGCTGGTGCGTAAAGAGCCCGATGTACCCTTTAAGGCAGTGTCGGAGTATGAAGGAAAACTGTTTGAAAAAACGTTGGAAATACTTCATGTCATTGATCTTAACCATCCTTCTCGAGGCTCCCGTGCTATGGTCCATCGAAAGCGGAGCCAAAATTACGCATTTTGCTGCGCATAACTGGAACGCGCTGCCTACTTTTTGAGTTCAGACCGCCAATGCCCGACGTCCTGTCAAGAAAAAAGCTACGCCACTTTTTCTGTGGTAGCAACATAGTGAGAAAAAAACGCTTCCAATGAATATATATATATATAATTTTGTAATTTTGTGTCGCTGATGCCTGTTCGGCATGCAGCGATGCAGGAGGCCATGGCGCTTCCTCTCCAGTTGCAAGCATTTCAAGAACAATAATAACTTATAATTATGTCAGACATTTCGAGAAGAGATTTTCTTAAAGCCGGCGGTGCAGCCATGGCCGGCTTGGTTGTAGCTCCCAATACGATTTTGGGTAAGCAGTATGGCCATCAGGCTCCCAGTGACAAACTGAACATTCTGGGTGTAGGTATAGGCGGACGCGGTGCGGCCGACCTGAGTGCCATGGAGACTGAAAACATCATTGGTCTGTGCGACGTAGACTGGAAGTATGCCAAAGGCATCTTCGACAAGTATCCCAAGGCCAAGCGTTACAACGACTATCGCAAGATGTATGATGAGATGCTGAAGGAAGCCGATGCCGTAGTGGTGGCCACTGCCGACCATACGCATGCCATCATTGCTGCCGATGCCATTGTGGCTGGAAAGCACGTTTATGTGGAGAAGCCCATGACGCTCTATGCCTATGAGTCACGCCTGCTCACCAAGTTGGCCAAGAAGTATAAGGTGGCTACGCAGATGGGTAACCAGGGAGCATCGAGTGCCGGAACGCGTCAGGCCATCAACTGGCTCTGGAACGGCGAAATCGGTGAGGTGACGCGCATTGACTCTTTCACCAATCGTCCCATCTGGCCGCAGGGTATGGAAGTTCCGAAGGAAAAGATGGCCATTCCCGAAACCATGAATTGGGATGCCTTCATCGGTCCGGCCAAGTATCGTGACTATAATTCTGCTTATACGCCCTGGAACTTCCGCGGATGGTGGGACTTCGGTTCCGGTGCATTGGGCGACATGGCCAACCATATTCTACAAGTGGCCGTGAAGGGCCTCCACCTGGGCTATCCCAGCGAGGTGATCGGTAGCTCCACGATGCTCATGACTGATGCATGTCCAACGGCGCAGAAGATAGCTTACAAGTTCCCTGCTCGTCCCAACCTGCCTAAGCTGGCATTGCCAGAGGTGAAGCTCACGTGGTACGACGGTGGTCTGTTGCCCGACCTTCCCGACAACATGCCAGAGGGTAAGAATTTCGATCCAAATGGAGTGACTGTTTACTACGGAACGAAAGATACCATGGTGGTAGGCACCTATGGCTACAATCCGTTCCTCTGCTCCGGCCGCAATCCCAAGGTGCCCGAACTGTGCCGCATAGTGAAGGACGACAATCACCAGCAAGACTGGATCCGTGCCTGCAAGGAGAGCCCCGAAAACCGCGTTCCGTCAGCATCCGACTTCAGCGAGGCCGGTCCGTTGAACGAAATGATCGTGATGGGTGTGGCTGCCGTTCGTTTGCAGAGCCTCAACCAGTGGCTCAAGTGGGATGGTGAGAACATGAAGTTCACCAACATTCCAAACGATGCCAAGATCAAGTTCGTAATCGAAGACAAGTTCAACATCAAGGATGGCCATCCCACCTTCGACCGTAAGTACAGTGAGCCAGTCAATGCCAATGAGTTTGCCGAGTTGCTGATCAAGCCCAAGTATCGCGATGGTTGGAAGTTGCCCGAAATGCCGGCATAAATCGTAAGATTCATTGTAATTCTCAAGAAACAAAAAGACATCATATTATGAAGAAGCTATTTTGCATCATGGCCTGTGGGCTCTTTGCCTTCAGCCTGAATGGAAATGCTGCTGACAAGAAAGTCAAGAGCAACACCGTTGAAATCATCTGCTCGCAGGGTTTCCAAGGCCCAGAGCTTTGGGACAAGCATCAGTTCCCCATCGACAAGAATGGCTATATCACCATATTCGACGGCAAGACCATGGCAGGCTGGCGTGGCTACGGCAAGAGCTACATTCCCTCGCGTTGGGTGGTAGAAGATGGTAGCATTCACTTCATCGGCAATCAGAACCCAGAGAAGGCCAAGGACAAGGAAGGCGGTGATATCATTTTCGCTCATAAGTTCAAGAATTTTGAGCTTTCCTTGGAATGGAAGGTCTGCAAAGGAGGCAACTCCGGCATATTTTATTTGGCTCAGGAAGTGGCCAACGACAATGGTGGTGTAGAGCCTATCTACAATTCTGCACCTGAATGTCAGGTATTGGACAATGAAAACCATCCTGATGCCAAGTTGGGCGTAGACGGAAACCGTAAGTCAAGCTCACTCTACGACATGATTCCTGCAAAGCCCCAGAACGCTAAACCTTTCGGCCAATGGAATAAGGTGACAATCCGCGTGAAGGACGGAGTGGTAACCCACTTCCAGAATGGCAAGCAGGTTGTTCAGTATCAGTTGTGGACGCCAGAATGGACAGAACTCTTGCAGAAGAGTAAGTTCAGCGAAAAAGCTTGGCCCGTAGCTTTCAAGTTGCTCAACAATTGTGGCGGTTGCAAGCATGAAGGTCTCATCGGCATGCAGGACCATGGCGATGACGTTTGGTATCGGAATATTAAAGTAAAAGAGCTCGATTAAGCTCTTCATCAGATTCTTAGTTTATTTAGGCCTCCATTGTGTTTCCCCATGATGGAGGCCTTTTAAATGTAATTGTTCCAACCGTCTTCATGGGGTATCGTATAGGCAAATTTACACGTGCTAATTGGGCACCACAAGTATAGTGAAGGCAGATTTACACGTGCTAATTGGGCACCACGGGTATGGTGAAGTCAGATTTACACGTGCTAATTGGGCACCACGAGTATAGTGGAGGCAGATTTGCACGTGCTAATTGGGCACCACAGGTATGGTGGAGGCAGATTTGCACGTGCTAATTGGGCACCACGGGTATGGTGAAGTCAGATTTACACGTGCTAATTGGACACCAAAAGTATGGTGGAGGCAGATTTACACGTGCTAATTTGACACTATGGGTATGGTGAAATCAGATTTACACGTACTATTCAGACACTACGAGTGTTACCAAATGGCACTTGCACAGGTCAGTCCGTAAGGACGGTACAGTAATACACAATCTACAATGAGTAAAGCCTGCAAGGCTTATAGCTCTCAGGCAGGGGGAAACGCAAGCTCCTCCCCTTAAGCGTAGGGGCGGCTGCGAGCTGGCGCAGCAGTCGGGTGAGCGAAGCGAGGGTGGTCCGTAGGATGCCCGTAGGGCGGAGGGGTCTGATGAAGATCGCCTCTTGGGGTAATTGAAAATTGAGAACCGAAGGTCACGAGCACCGAAGGAGCGCAGGAGATCGAAGAAACGAGCACCGAAGGAGCGCAGTAATTGAAAATTGAGATATTTCGCCGCATATGGTGCAACGCCTTCAGCGTTGATATGGTGGGGAGGCTGCATATATAGGGATTGCGCTTCGCTTAACCCCTGCCTGAATTCTGCAAGGCTTGCTATCTTGAACATAGCCGCAAAGAAAAGCCCAGAGGGCTTGCAGCTCTCAGGCAGGGATGGCGCCCCTGATGACAAGTCACCCCAATAAATCCAACCTTGCAAGTGGCTGGAGAGCATACAAAAGTCTATTGAACGTATGATACAATCAATAATCATTCATTTTCTTTGCTTTTCGTTTGGATGGTATTGATCAAAGTCGTATATTTGCGGTATTAAAATAAAACAGATCATATCATGAAAAAATTATTCATGAGCATCATCATGATGCTGTTCGCATTCCTCACAATGGGTGCGACGAACCAAATGAAAACCAATGCGCTTAACTATTCACCCGATGAATTCAAGGTGGTAAGTCTCAATGGAGATACCTCGTGTATCATCTCCAAGACTTACGAGTTACAAAGCAGCATGAAGGCCGGTGAGCCTTACCTGCCTGTCATTCATACCTCCGTACTGCTTCCTGCGGATGCCACGGTGGAATCCGTTACGGTAAACAAGACGTCTGACAAGGAATTAGCCACAGACATCCTGCTTCTGAACAACCAGTTCCCCGTTGCCGCCAGCGAGGACTTCGTGATGCCTGAGAATCCTTGGTATGAGCAGAAGAACTATCCCT
>JAFUHF010000062.1 GCA_017468985.1 Bacteroidaceae bacterium | reverse complement strand
GAGCAAAAGTGCGTTACGAGGGTTGCATCAAGAAATTTGTTCGAGCAAAAGTGCGTTACGAGGGTTGCATCAAGAAATTTGTTCGAGCAAAAGTGCATTACGAGGGTTGCATCAAGAAATTTGTTCGAACAAAAGTGCGTTACGAGGGTTGCATCAAGAAATTTGTTCGAGCAAAAGTGCGTTACGAGGGTTGCATCAAGAAATTTGTTCGGACAAAAGTGCATTACGAGGGTTGCATCAAGAAATTTGTTCGGACAAAAGTGCGTTACGAGGGTTGCATCAAGGAATTTTCCTGGAAAATCTTTTGAAAAAAAGGTCGAGACCTCAAAAGATTCTCCGCCAGAAGACTTTTCCCTGAAGGCAGAAACGGTGAACGCGCTCATGCAGAGTGGGCGATACGTGGAATCCATCACATGCACGAAGTTTGGGATACTCATCGTGCTTCATCCCAATACGGAAGGCTTCAGCCAGCGGTGTGAGGAACTGCAGTACCTTCCGGCGTCCGGGCCAAAGAAGAAGCGCTGCAAGCAACTGATGAAACTGTGATATAACATTGTTTATTATGAAGAAAAAGAGGACTTTACAATATTTGACAAGACGGGAAACGGCACCCTGCAATCGTTTGGATATGCTTCAAAACAACTGAAGGGCCATAAGGGTTACGGTCTGATGGTGGCCACTTACTCCATGCTGCTGCAGAACAACCGGACGGACATTGCGTTGCAGAAGGCTATTGATTTCCAGGAAGAAGATCTACTGCTCAATGGCATCAATGCGGAGATGGAGCAGGGATGGACCGTGGGGAGCGTGGCTGCGAAGTATGACAACTATTTCAAGCACACGTGCTATTCGGTATGTTTCAACAAGATGACTACGCCGCAATCCGAATCAGTGGTGCTGATTACCTTTGATTCGCAGGACGAACTGCTGGAAAAACTGGTTCCCTATGCTGCTGAGGGTTACCAGATTCATAAAATCTGGGGTGGCAGGAGTGCCACAGACTATGCCAACCGCGTAAGAAAGGAGCAGCAGGTTTTTCTTGCCGTTGAGGGCATAGGAGGACTGGGCGGCGTGACTGTTCATATAGACCACAAAGCGAGTGTCATTCGTAAAGAGTGACATTTGCCCCTCGCAGTTTCGCCGGTCGGTGCAGTAAGCGTAAGCGTCGACCAGCTTGCGAATCTCGCGCCGGTCTTCTTGTTGCTGGATGATTTGTGCCGTTGTCATGAGATGAAAATAAGAATGAGGTGCAAAGGAAATAGTGAATCATGACTATTCCTGAGTTCAACAGCGGCAACCTTGTGGCAATTCGTGCCAAAAGGCTTAATCAATCACCATCTCGAACTGACAGCAAGGGTCGGTTTGGTGAGCCAGGTGTTTGGTCATGGGCGAAATGCCAAAAAGAACGGAGTAGGTGGTGGCCTTAATGGTTTTTCCATCGGGCATGAACTCCAGCAGGCGCAGCCAACCGTCGCCGCCATTGCCTTCCCAGCCGCCGCCAAGGCATTGTATGTTGAACATCATCTGATGAACGTCTTTTCCAGCGGCGTTTTTATCGCAACGGTAGGCCGTATTGAGTTCAAAGTCGTCGCGACTGCCGGTTTGCAGACCGTCGTCAGAAGCAGGATGGCCGGTGTGGCCGCATACGGCGAGACGGATGTTCTTGCAGGGATAGAGCAGTTTGTCCCAGATCTGCTGACCCCAATTGCGAGGGCTGATCTTGTAGTTTTCGTTGTCGGTATACTTCGCGGTTTTTTCGCGCAGGAGGGAATGGGTGAGGAAAATCACCTTATGGTCTTGATACTTAGGACTGTCGCAAAGCTTTTTGGCCCATTCTAATACTTCGTCGCGCGGAGCCCATTCGGTTCCGATGACAAGCAGCTTGCCCCAATGCTCTTCCTGGAACTCCCAGGCCGCATTCTCAAGTGACACTTGTCCCATGCGGTTGGGAAAAGCGGCTACGAGGTGGTCGGCATTCTTAGGGTTGCGCTCAAAGGTGTAATACTCGGGATAGTGCGTGAAACTTTCGTCACCACGTACGTAGCCATACTCATGATTGCCGCCGGCAATGATGTAAGGTACGCGTCCATCTAAGCGCTCAAGGCAATGGCTGGACCATTCCCACATCTGCTTGCTGGTCTGATTGAGCATGGAGCGGTTGCGCACGATGTTCTCGTTCTGCTCCACGAGGTCGCCGGTGAAGAGTACGGCCTTGATGTTGAGGTGTTCCACATTGTCGGAGATCCAGACGGTGGAGAGCTCATAGAGCGGCTGATTGATGTCGTATTTTGTGTAGCCCTGAGGGTCACCAAAGACCACAAACATGAAAGAATTGGGGTCGGAAAGCTGTTGACGGTCAGCACGGTGCTGCGCAGAGGCCATGAGGCACAGGAAAGAAGCGCAGAGAAGAAGGAATGAACGTTGTTTCATAGGTGTTAATCGTGATTGTTGAATTCATTTTGTGCATCAAGGGTCTTGGGCAGCCAGACGCGGTAGCGCTCGCTGCGGTTCCAGGTATTGCCAGCCGAAGCAAAGTCGCAGAAACGAACCGTAGAGTATTCGGCTTCGCCGTTGGCATAGGTGCCCGTGGGCATACGTGTTTCGAAAGCCATCCAGATGCCTTGCGGAGCCTCAACGGAGGTGAGCGTAACGGCATTTCCCTGATGGGGAATGATGCAGGGCTCGTCTACAAAGCCATCTTGAAAACGACTGTCGCGTGCCAAGATGATGGGACCGCGCTGAACGGCCTGATAATGGTTGAGTTCAGAAAGGTGAGCCGTCATGTCGAAACGGATTTTCACGACATCGCCCGATGCCCAGGTGCGTTGCAGGGTGAGATAGTTCCCTGGATGGACCTCACTGACGGATTGACCATTGATCGTGACCTGAGTGGAGGAGCTCCAGGCAGGAATACGGAGCCTGAGGGCGAAGGCAGTGGGCGAAGAGGGCGTAACGCGCAGTTCTATATCGTCGGAGGCAGGATAGTCGGTGATTTGCTGGAGATGAACCTTCGTCTTCCCAATGGTAATGTCGGCCTGAGAGGGAATATAGAGATTGACGTCTATGGTTTCTGGGTCATGGACAGCGTAAGTGACTCTGGGAATCATGGCAAAAGCGCGCGGCCCGTTGGCATTGCAGCAATTGATGTGGAGGTTACACTGATTCTCGCCCTCATGGCGATAACCCTCCAGTGGAATATATTTGGCAATCTGCCCGTTGTCGCCTCGCATGGAGGCCATCAGGGCGTTGTACATGGTGCGTTCAATCTGATCGATGTAGAGGGAGCGCGACGTGAGCTGCCAGAGGCGCTCGTTGAACTGCATCCAGGTAAAAGTAACGCAGGTTTCCATGCTGTGGCTGCTGGGACGCGTCTGCTTCTGCCGGCCTCCGTACCAGCACTCATAGGCACTGCCCGATCCGCAGATGTTGATTTCCTCGTTCAAGATGTGATGATAAACGCGCTCGGCGATTTGGAGGTAATCAGCGTTTCCCGTTACCTTCATGAGCTCGAGAAGACCCACGTAGCACGACATCATTTCGTAAGCTTTCTGTCCATTGGCGTGAGTCCACCATTGTTTGGGGTTTTCAATGGGGAAACGCAGGGCTACCGGCACGTCCGCTTTAGCCAAGAGCTTGGGACCGCCCGTTTGTTCCCCGTCGTTTACGATATATTGGGCGAAATCCAGGTAAGCCTTCTCCCTGGTGCGATGATAGAGCAGCATAACGGGCTCCAGTATGGACATCGGAGGCATTCCCCTGTAGAGGCCGGCTTCCCACACGTGTTTCTTGTCGGGACCAAACTGGCTAATGGTGTAGTCCAAGAGGCGACGGGCTGCCTTGAGCACGCGTTTGTCGGAGGAGAGGTCGTACCACTTAATCAGACCAAGCAAAGTATACTTTCGACCCCATACATCCCATCCTTGTAGCTGATGGTCCTTGTCATAGTTGCCTATGTAGCCGTCTGGCAGCTGGGTGGCGAGCATGAGCTCTACGGACTGCCTGATTTTTTCATAGAGGGCAGGGTCGTGATTGTAGCGATAGGCCGACATGGCGCCTTGCACCCACTTGCCCCAGAACTCCGTACCCCAAAGGTTGTGAACTTCATCCTGATGGCGGAACGGACTGACGATTTCGTCTACATCCTGAGTCATCACTCTCTGCTGTATGCATCCGTCGATGCGCTCACCCACATAACCCGTGAGTCGGACTTGATCAATATGGGGTGCGGCGTTCTTATCCTTAGCTGCAAAGAGCAAAAGAGGAAATGAAAACAGAAGGAGAAATGCGTGGAGCTTTAAGGTTCGGTGCAGAAGGGGGAAAACGGAGAGGTGCATAAGCGAAAAAAATGAATAAAACATAGAGGAGGGTTTGGTTAGTTGCGAACGAGCTTTTGAATCTCGTTGAGTATGTTGAGTGCCTCAAGGGGCGTGAGTCCGTTGATGTCAAGATGGACCAGGCGGTCGCGAACTTGCCGCAAAACGGGGTCGTCAAGCTGGAAAAAGCTCAGTTGCATTCCTTCACGGCTCTGCCCGATCTCTACGGTGGGCTTCGATACCTTTCCGCCGTCGCTGGTAGACTCCAGTTCTCCCAGAATTACGCCGGCGCGCTTTACAATACTGGGAGGCATACCGGCCATCTGGGCTACATGGATGCCAAACGAGTGGGCACTGCCGCCGGGAACCAGCTTTCTAAGGAAAACCACCTCACTGCCTACCTCTTTTACGGCAACATTGTAGTTATGAATGCGAGGAAAGGTTTTTTCCATCTCGTTGAGCTCATGATAATGCGTGGCAAAGAGCGTTCTGGGTTTGCCTTTGGGGTTTTCGTGCAGATACTCCACGATGGCCCATGCGATGGATATGCCATCATAGGTTGACGTGCCTCTGCCTAACTCGTCAAAAAGCACAAGGCTACGGTTTGTGAAGCCGTTCATGATGGAAGCTGCCTCGCTCATCTCTACCATAAAGGTGGATTCGCCTGCCGAGATGTTGTCGCTGGCTCCTACACGTGTGAATATCCTGTCCACCCAACCAATACGAGCCTTGCTGGCTGGAACGAAACTGCCCGTTTGGGCCATAAGTACTATGAGAGCCGTTTGGCGCAACAACGCCGACTTACCCGACATGTTGGGACCCGTGATAATCACAATCTGCTGCTCTTCTGTATCGAGTCTTACATCGTTGGGTACGTATGTTTCGCCTACGTTCATTTGGGTTTCTATCACGGGGTGGCGTCCTTCGGCAATCTCCAAGGTGGTTCCCTCGTCTACGATGGGTCTTACGTAGTGGCGTTCTTCGGCCAGCGTGGCCATCGAATAGAAACAGTCCAGCGTGGCTACGGCAGCGGCGTCGGCCTGCATTCGGCTGATGTATTGCGATGCTTCGGACATGAGCTGCTGGAAAATTTGCGCTTCAAGGGCCAGTATTTTGTCTTCGGCCCCGAGAATCTTCTCTTCGTAGGTTTTCAGTTCGTCTGTGATATAGCGTTCGGCTCCAACGAGCGTTTGTTTTCTTATCCACTCCGGGGGAACGTGGTCTTTAAACGTGTTGCGCACTTCAAGATAATATCCGAAAACACTGTTGTACCCAATTTTCAAGCTTTGGATGCCCGTACGTTCAGCTTCGCGCTGTTGCAATTCCATCAGATAGGCGCGTCCGTTTTGCGAAATGGAGCGCAATTCGTCGAGTTCTGCCGAAATGCAGGTCTCGATATATCCTCCCTTGCTCATGAGTGCTGGGGGCTCGGGGCTTAGGGTCTGTGCAATCTTGTCTTTCAGTTCCGTGCAGGCGTCCATGCGGCTGCCCCAGTCGCGAAGCGAGGCCAAATCAGCCTGCAAGCAGGCTTCGCGGAGTGGCAGAATGGCTTCTAAGTCGTAGCGCAGCTGCTGCATCTCCCGTGGATTGATGCGCAGGGCCGCCAGCTTGGAGATGAGGCGCTCCATGTCTCCTATTTGGCTCATCTTCTCATGAAGCAACTCGCGAAGCGATGTGTCGTTCAGCACATACTCTACGCAGTTATGCCTATGCTCAATGTCCTGCACGCTGCACAGGGGAAAGCTGAGCCAACGACGAAGCATGCGCGCTCCCATAGGGGTAAGTGTCTTGTCCATCACTTGGAGCAAACTCCTTCCGCCTTCGTTCATGGGGGCCAAGATCTCCAGATTCCGCATGGTAAAGCCGTCGATTCTCATATAGCGGTCTTCTTCTATGCGACGCAGGGAGGTGATATGGCCGGTGTGCGTGTGTTGTGTGTCATCCAAATAGTAGAGAATGGCTCCTGCACACGAAAGGGCCGCCGTCATGTGGGCCACACCGTAACCTTTCAGGTTTTTTACACCAAAATGGCGGCACAGGCGCTCAATGGCCGTCTTTTCAGCCCATATCCATTCGTCCAGTTCGAAGGTGAAGCATTGTGTTCCCGTAAAGGTACGGGTAAAGCGTTCTTTTGTGCCGCGCAGGATAAGTACCTCTTTGGGTGAAAGGTTCATCAGCAGTTTCCCGATGTAATCTACGGTGCCTTCGGCCACGGCAAACTCTCCGGTTGTGATGTCTAACAGTGACAGACCACAGATACTCCTGCTGATATACACTGCCGCGAGGAAGTTGTTCTCTTTATTGCTTAGAATTCCCTCCGTCAGGGCAACGCCCGGCGTAACCAGCTCCGTAATGCCGCGCTTGACGAGCTTGCGAGTGAGTTTCGGGTCTTCCAACTGGTCACAGATGGCTACGCGATGGCCTGCGCGGATGAGTTTGGGCAAATAGCTGTCTAAGGCATGGTAAGGAAAACCTGCCATTTCCGTAGCGGCTCCTTTGCCTTTGGCAGAACGATGGGTGAGCGTGATGCCGAGAATGGAGGAAGCCAGAACAGCGTCTTCTTGATAGGTCTCGTAGAAGTCGCCACAGCGAAATAGCAAGATGGCATCGGGATGTTTCGCCTTCAAACTCCGAAACTGGGCCATCATGGGGGTTAGTGTATCTTCTGCCATCTGTTTTGAGTCACTTTTTATAGAGCAAAGATACGAATTACTGCGCTATGGGCAATGTTTTTCTCCATTTTATTTTCCTGTAGCGTACCCAGCAAAAACACTTATACATAAGGAAAGTAAAGGTTCTTCAGATGTTTCCCGGAGATTCGGAATTGTGCCAGATGAATTCTACATCATTTGATTGGACCATCTGTAGGCAACTGACTTACAGCGGCATGGGTCACAAGGCCCCAAAGATACGTAGTTTCTCACCTTGGGCTATCATTCTCGGAACCCAAGGCCAAATCGGGGAGGAGTGTTACGAAGCAAAAGAAGGGAACTTCGTTTCATCAGTAGTTTTGTAATCTTACAATTTCCCTGCAAATGCGGTCTTGCAAGGGACGTGCGTCAAGCACGGACATCTCACTGTTCATGATGGAGAAGCAAATCAGGTTGCCGTTTCCACCCTGAGCATAACCCGAAAGGGTGCTGATGCCGTAAGGATGCGAAAGCGTGCCAGTCTTGGCGAATACTTTTCCTATAGTGAGACTATCCGTCATGCGGTCATAGAGCGTACCGCTTTTTCCGCTGCGTGGAAGGAGTTGCTGGAGGCAGCGAAAGGTGTGGGTCTCTCTCTGACCATAGCGCAGCAGATCTACAAAAAGCGATGGGGAGCATCGGTTCTCGATGCATAGGCCGCAACCGTCATGAATGACGCTACAGGAGTCCTGACGGCCTAATTCTTCTCTTATAAAACGCTCCAGATATCTCACTCCGGCCTGCACAGGTTCTTTTTGGGGCTCCGACGTATGCCCGATGGCGTAAAGTAATGCTGTGCTGTGCATGTTCGAACTCCATTTCCACATGGTGCGTAAAATGCGGCTCAACGGTCGGCGGAGGCGATAAATGCGTATACCGTCGTCCATGGGGTACCCACCGTAGCGCAAAGTAGTGTCGTTTATCTCCACTTCGCATTGGGCGAGGGCTTCTCGCAAGTGACGGAGAAGCTGCAGGGAATCTTCGTAGAGTACTCCCAGTTCTTTCGTATCGTAATCCCATCGGTACCAGTGGGCTTCTGGTCCCGGATGGCCCTGAACGCGACGGTCAATGAAGAATCGTCCTTCAATGTGGCCTATTCGCGATTGCTTCAAGCGGCTTAAGAAGAGCATAAGGTCTCGCTCACTGAATTGAGGGTCAAAACTCATGCGCATCACTATATCGCCGCGCAGGGTGTCTCCCCTAAGCTTTCCACGGGCCCAAAGCTCCGTGTCGAAGGTATATTGTGGTCCTAAAAGGTGAAGGCCAGCTATGCCTGTGAGCAGTTTCATGCACGAGGCCGTGTGCATCAGTTCGTCAGCGTGGAATTGATATACGTTTTCTCCTGCCGAGAGGTCATAGACGCTGACTGCTGTCTTCCATTTGGCTGGGACACGCCTCAATAGGCTGTCTAAGCGATGGGAGAGCGTAGGGTCGACGGTGGGTGGAGGATTTTTCTCAGCAACAGGTCTTGGCTTTTCCCTGTAGCACGCTCCGAGGAGCAACATCAGGCCCAAGCAAACGGCGCAGAGGCGAAAACCTCTGCGCCATGCACTTGTTATGTGTAGCTTACGGCAAAAGCTCACTTATTTTTGCGTTAAGTTCGTCTCCACGAAGGTTTTTAGCCACAATTTTTCCCTCAGCGTCAATCAGTATCGTGGAAGGAATGGAACTTACACCATAAAGGGTGGCTGCGGCACTTTTCCAGCCTTGAAGGTCGCTCATCTGGGGCCATGTGATGCCATCATCCTTAATGGCTTTCTTCCAAGCCTCCAGATTGTTGTCAAGCGAGATGCCCACAATCTCCAGCCCTTTTTCCTTGAATATTTTGTAGGCTTTTACAACGTTCGGCATCTCCAGTCGGCAAGGTCCGCACCAGCTGGCCCAGAAGTCAACGAGCACCAGCTTGTTTTTACTTACCAAATCGGATAAACTCAAGTCTTCGCCTTCCGGAGTTTGCAGCGTGATGTCCAAATAGTCCTTGCCAATGGCCGTTGCAATCTGTTTTTCGGCCCATTCCGTGAGACGTGCCGTCATGGGCTCTCCATACGGACTCTTGCTGATGCTTTCAGGTACTTTCTGAATCAGAGAGAGTACAGTGTCGGGGTTCATACCGTGAAATTGGTTACGAAGCAGGGTCAGACCCAAGGTGTTGCCCATATTCTTGCGGATAGCTTCCTGCTGTATGATTGTCATCACGGAATCAACGGCGTCAAGCTGTCGATAGACTTCAATCCTGCGTTCTGGAGCCGTTTCTTTTGACAAATACTCTTCCACTAAGGCTGCATATTGGCTTGCGTGGGGCTTGAGTGCTTCGTTGAGCTCCAATTGAGCTTCGTTTGCGGCACTGCCTCTGACGGCCAGGCCGAAAGTTTCTTCTGTTTCGCCTGTACTCTCCACCGTAAGGGGGAATCCTTCTAAAAAGATGCGTTCGCTGATGGTTTTCTGTTCTCCAGTGCTGTCAGGCTCTCCAAAGTAGATGGTGAGGCTTGCCGCAGAAGGTCCGTTTACCTTAGCGCTATGGAGCAGGAAGGATTCTCCCTCTACAATGGCCGAGTCTATCGGCGTGGGCTCGCCCACGAGGCTCAGTCTTACTACGGCGCCGTCGGAAATGCCGCTAACGGTGCCTTTCACGCTGATGGGACCCGTGAAGTCTGCTTCGGGCGATTTAGGACCGCAACTGGTTGCCAGCAGGGCCAAGCCCATCACTAAAACTGCTAAAAATGACTTTTTCATGATGATTGATAATGAATATTTCTTTATGGATTGATATGCAAAGTTACAATTTATTCCTGAAAGAGACTACCGTGATTTTCATAAACTTTTTCCTTGGTCTTGCCATGCTCTAAAAAGAGGTCTTCATGGGGCACTATTTCGGGAGTTTTGCGTAATTTCGCACTCTGATCATCCTTTGCCATGACGGCCGGTCTCGTTACATACCAGTTGCAGAATCTGAACACGGGCTATCGCCAGAGTGGTCGTGAGAAGACGCTATCGCGCCAGCTCTCGGCCCAGCTCTACAGCGGTGAGCTCACTTGTCTGATTGGATCCAACGGCGTGGGTAAGTCTACGCTGTTGCGCACCATGGCGCGTCTCCAATCACCACTTTCCGGGGAGGTTTTGCTCTTTGGGAAGCCTTTGCACGATTATGCTTCCCACGATTTGGCGTGCCAGGTGGGCATAGTGCTTACCGATAAGCTTGCGGCCAGCAATCTCAGGGCCGAGGAACTGGTGGCTATGGGTCGTTTGCCCTATTCGGGCTTCTGGGGAGGACTCCGTCAACATGACCGTGAGGTGATTGCCAATTCGCTCCGATTGGTGGGCATGGATTCGTTTGCTCAAAGACGCCTGTGGTCGCTCAGCGATGGCGAATTGCAGAAGCTGATGATCGCCAAGGCTCTTGCTCAGGAAACGCCTGTCATTCTGCTCGACGAGCCAGTGGCCTTTCTGGACTTTCCAAGCAAAGTGGAGGTCTTGGGCCTGTTGCGCAAGTTGGCCCGAGAGCAGAAAAAGGCCATACTGCTTTCCATCCACGACCTGGAACTGGCTTTGCAGAGCGCGGACTGCATCTGGTTGCTCACTTCCGACGGCCATTTGGCCCAGGGTAGTCCTGCCGAGTTGGCCCAAGCCGGCAAGTTAGACTTCTTTTTTGCTCAGAGCCGTCTGAGCTTCAATCGTGAAACCCTGCAGTATACGCTTCGCAAAGAATGATTGTCTGCATTGCCGAAAAGCCCAGTGTGGCACGCGACATTGCCCATGTTCTCGGAGCCAATTCTTCCCATGAGGGCTACATGGAGGGCAATGGCTACCAGGTGACCTGGACGTTTGGCCATCTTTGCGAATTGAAATATCCAGAAGACTATACGCCGGCTTGGAAAACGTGGAGCCTGGGCGCTTTGCCGATGATTCCGCAGCCCTTTGGCATTCGTCTCAAGCAAGACAAGGGCATTGAAAAGCAGTTTCGCATCATAGAGCGCCTCATGAAGCAGGCTGAACGCATTATTAACTGCGGAGATGCCGGACAGGAGGGTGAACTGATCCAACGCTGGGTGATGCAGAAGGCAGGCGTCCATTGTCCGGTGCAGCGTTTGTGGATTTCCTCGCTTACGGAGGAAAGCATACGCGACGGCTTTCAGCATTTGAAGGATCAGCAGGACTATCATTCGCTTTATGAGGCTGGATTGTGTCGCGCCATAGGTGATTGGCTTCTCGGCATGAATGCCACGCGTCTCTATACCCTGAAGTATGGCCGCCACAGCAACAGACAGGGGCCTCCGCTTTCTATCGGAAGGGTGCAGACACCCACTTTGGCACTCATTGTGAATCGCCAGCGCGAAATCGAAAACTTCAAGCCCGAACCATACTGGGTGTTGGCCACCACTTATCGCGAAACGCTCTTTACGGCCACCAAGGGGAAGTTTCTTGACGAAGAAAAGGCCCAAACAGCCCTCCGTCAGATTGAGGGACATCCTTTTTACGTCACCGACGTACAGTCCAAGAAGGGAACAGAGGCTCCGCCGCGCTTGTTCGATCTCACATCGCTACAAGTGGAGTGTAATCGGAAGTTCGGCTATTCCGCTGACCTCACTTTGAGCCTTATTCAGTGTCTATATGAGAAGAAAGTCACCACTTATCCGCGTGTTGACACTACCTACTTGAGCGAAGACATCTATCCTAAGTGCAAAGGCATTCTCAATGGTCTGAAGGACTATCATGAACTGTTATTGCCTCTGCGCGGCAAGCCCTTGCGCAAACGGAAGAAAGTTTTCGACACCTCCAAGGTGACCGATCATCATGCTATCATTCCTACGGGCCAGATGAGTGCCCAGTTGACGGATGCCGAACGTGCCGTGTTCGACCTCGTGGCGCGTAGGTTCGTTGCCGTGTTCTATCCCGATTGCGAGTTTACTACCACCACCGTTTTGGGTGATGTTTCCTCCATAGGTTTCAAGGTAACAGGAAAACACATTGTGCTTCCCGGTTGGCGTGACGTGTTCAGAAATGAAAAAAAGACCGAGGCCGATAATGATGACGATGAAAGGCAGAATCAAGACGAGGAACGCCTCTTGCCCGAGTTCGTGAAGGGCGAAAACGGTGCCCACCGGCCTCAGCTCTCCAAGAAAATGACCACTCCGCCCAAGCCTTACACTGAAGCCACCCTGCTTCGCGCCATGGAAACTGCCGGTAAGACCGTTGACGATGAGTCACTGCGCGAAGCGCTCAAAGAGAACGGAATAGGTCGTCCCAGCACGCGCGCAGCGATCATTGAGACACTCTTCAAGCGCCACTACATCGACAAGCAACGCAAAAGTCTTTACGCCACGCCCACCGGCTGCCAATTGATCGACATTATTCACGAAGACCTGCTCAAAAGCGCCGAACTTACCGGTATTTGGGAGAAAAAGCTCCGCGACATTGAGCACCATCAGTACGATTCACGTACCTTCATCGACGATCTGAAAACCATGGTTACGGGAATCGTCAACCAGGTGCTCAGCGACAATACCCATCGCTTTGTGGAATCCACCCCCGACAAGGCTGCGCCCCGTTCGCGCAAGAAGACAGCACCACAGCCGGCCGACGAGCTGGTGGGAAAGTCTTGTCCGCTCTGCCATAAGGGTCACATTATCAAGGGAAAGTCAGCCTACGGCTGCTCGGAATACCGCAACGGCTGTTCTTTTCGCCAACCCTTCCAAAAGGATTGATTCCTGCTCCTTTTTCTTTTCCTTGGTCCCTACCGAATGGGTGGGGAGATTTTATGATGTTCTGAGGCAATATTTCGGCTGTTTCTCAGTTATGAAATATGATGAATCGATTTCTTTACATTGCTGTCGTAGTGCTTTTGGCTTCGTGTGGCGCAGACAAACATCTGAAGAAGGGCGACCAGTTCTATGCCATTGGCGAATACTATGAGGCTTCGCTTGAATATGCCAAAGCCTATGCCAAGACGCCGCCCGGAAAGCGCGACGAACGAGGCATGCGAGCCTACAAGGTGGCTGAGAGCAACCGGAAACTCAACTACATTTCAAAGGCATTGGCCGCTTACCGCAATGCGGCGCGCTATAAATACACCGACACCCTGACTTACTTCTACTTGGGCGAACTTTCGCGCGCCACGCGCGACTACAAGGAGGCGACAAAGTACTATCAGCTCTTCTTGGAGCAGTTTCCGGGCGATGCTGCGGCTCAGGTGGGCTTGCAGTCAAGCGCTGCAGCTCCGGCCATCAGGGAACGGGGCTCTGACTATACGGTGAGGGAAGACCGGCTCTTCAACGGACGCTACGATGACTACAGTCCGGTGCTCGTGGGCGATGATCAGATCTTCTTCTCCTCCACTCGGCGCGAAGCTACTGGCGACGACGCCAGCGGAATTACCGGTATGAAGAATGGCGATCTCTTTTTTGCCAAAAAGGACGAAAAGGGGCGTTGGCAAAAGCCCGTTTCGGTTGAAGGCAAGGTGAATAGCGTCTATGATGAGGGAGCTTGCGCCTTTACCCCTGACGGACAGACCATGTACTTCACCCGTTGCCGCTGGGATGCTCAGTATCCGCGCCTTGCAGAGATCTATAAGTCATCACGCTCCGATGCTACTTGGGGCGAAGCCTCTCTTTGCTCCTTCTCCAACGATACGTTGTCCAATTATGCCCATCCGGCGGTTTCGCCTGACGGGCAATACCTCTATTTTGTTTCCGACATGCCCGGCGGCATGGGGGGGACGGACATTTGGCGCGTGAGTTTGAATGGTGGCGGATTCGGTATGCCCGAAAATCTTGGTGCCCCGGTCAATTCGCCAGGCAATGAGCGTTTTCCAACGTTCAGGCCCAACGGCGACCTCTATTATTCTTCCGATGGAAAGATAGGCCTCGGGGGACTTGACATTTACTGTGCCCGTCTTGACACGGCGTCCAAGCGCTGGAACGTGGAGCACCTGCCTTATCCCGTCAATTCCCACGGCGATGACTTCGGGATGACTTTTGACGGCATGAGCAACCGCGGCTTCTTCTCCTCGAACCGAACAAACCGTCGAGGGTGGGACAAGATCTATACTTTCGAATGTCCAGAGGTTATTAGGACCATGACGGGATGGGTTTACGAGCAAGATGGTTATGAATTGCCCCAAGCACAAGTGTTCATGATCGGCGATGACGGTACAAATAAGAAAATAGGTCTCAAGTTGGACGGATCATTCTCTGAATCCCTCACCCCGGGAGTGCATTACCTCTTCTTGGCGGCTTGTGAGGGCTACATGAATTACCGTCACACGCTTTTCATCCCAAAAGACGCCGGAAACATTGACACTACGCTACAATTTCCTTTACCCTCGGTAAGCATTCCGGTGTTGGTCAGAAATGTGTTTTATGCGTTCAACAAGGCTGACATCCTGCCTCAATCCCTTCCTGCTTTGGACAGACTCACTGCCCTCTTGAGGGAAAATCCGAGCATCGTGATCGAACTGAGTTCCCATTGTGATTATCGCGGCACCGATGCCTATAACGATAAGCTCTCGCAGCAGAGGGCAGAGTCGGTGGTGAATTACCTGATCACTCATGGCATCTCCCAACAGCGCGTGGTGGCCAAAGGCTACGGCAAGCGCAATCCTAAGGTCATTACGAAGAAATTTGCCGAGGTGTATCCCTTCCTTAACGCCGGCGATACGCTTACCGAAGAATATATCAAGCGGCTTCCGCCCGATCAGCAGGACAGCTGCAATGCGCTGAACCGCAGAACAGAGTTCAGCGTGCTTAAAACCACTTTCGGTATGTTTGATGAGAACGGAAATCTCAAACCCGAAGCTGTGCTGCGCAAGGCATCTGACACCATTGCCGCTCCCACTCCGCCCAAGGGGGCAGAGCAGGCTCCACTGCCTCCTCTGCCTGAACCCAAGGCTGCGGTAAAGGAAAAAGTCGTGGCTCAGCCGCAGCAGGACAGCACCTTGACCAAAAGGCCCGTCCGCCAGCTGCCACGACCCGGACGAAATCCGTCGCAGAAGGCCCCTGCCGACGCTCTGAAAGTGACTCAAACAAAGAAATAGGACCTCATTATTTGCTTTTATCAGTTTTTATTCCTACTTTTGGCACACCAATTGATACCATTGGGCTATAAAAAGGTGTCATGATCCATGAAACTGAAGAAGAATTACAATCCCATTGCTACAGGACGCCAAGTTTATCAAAACTTTGTGCGAGGCCGCTGGTTTAGCGAGGCAAAGGAGTATCTGGCAGACAAAGATAAGATGCACGACCTTCTGGGCATGGTGGCTTACTTGTTTCGCAACCGTTCACTGGCCCCCGTGTTCAAGGATTTGCTCCTACTTTACTATTATGTAAAGGACATCGCCTCCGGTAAGTACCAAAATTACAGCAAAGCAAAGATACTGATGGTCGTTGCGCTCCTTATTTATATTGTTACGCCTTTCGACCTCGTTCCAGACTGGATTCCCGGCGCCGGTTTCTTGGACGACATTGCCCTTCTGGGATATGTGGTGAAAATGGCTGACAAGGAGCTGGAGCGATACTATCGCTGGAGCAAACAGCAGCCTAAAACTGCGAAAAAAGAAACTTCAACGGTACCGAATAGTTAAAACAAGTTGAAGAGTGACCGTTTTTTGATGTAAACCATCCAGCAGTAGTACCAAAATGCGTAAATTGCGCCTCGAAATTATCATAGAGCCTCTCGTTAGGGGTAAAAAAATGAAGAAGAATATGAAGAAACATCAGATTTTATTATTTGCAACGCTCATTACGATGTTAATGGGCAGTTGCGCCAGCAAAAAACAGCTTCAGGCATTGCAAACAGAGAACGCCAAGCTCAAACAGCTCTATGAGGACACTCGTGTAGACTTGGCAGAGTGTAATGTGAACACAAAGAACCTACAGGAGCGCGTTAGCCTTGAACAACAGCGCACGGCAAGCGAACAGCAACGTGTGAAGGACCTCCGGGCCGATTTTGAGAAGTTACAGGGATCGCTTGATCAGAGTTTGCGCCAGAATGCGCAGGGAGGAGTGAACATTTCGAAGCTCGTTGACGAGATTAACGCTTCCAACCGCTTCATAAAGCAACTGGTGGACGCAAAGTCGAAAAGTGACTCACTGAATATGGTTCTCACGAACAATTTGACGCGTAGCCTGAGTCGCGATGAGCTGCAAGAGGTGGATATCAAGGTGCTCAAGGGAGTGGTATACATCTCCTTGGCTGATAACATGCTCTACAAGTCGGGCAGTTACGAAATTAACAGTCGTGCCGGCGAAACGCTGAGTAAGATTGCTAAAATCATAAAGGATTACAAGGACTACGACGTGCTGGTGGAAGGAAACACTGATCCTGTGCCTATCAGCCGAACCAATATCAGGAACAATTGGGATTTGAGCTGTCTGCGTGCCTCCTCGGTGGTGCAATCGTTGCAGAATGACTATGGAGTTGATCCCCGTCGACTCTCTGCAGCCGGTCGTGGCGAATATAATCCCATTGCGGATAACGACACGGAACTGGGCAAGCAGCGCAACCGCCGCACGCAGATCATTATCACCCCGAAACTCGATCAATTCATGGATTTGATTGATAAAGCTCCCGAAACGGATGCTGTAGAAGAATAAGAAATAAAGATAATTTTTTCTATTTCATGGTTTGAGGCAGGTCTTTCGGGGCCTGCCTCTTTTTGACAGGCTTATGGTGTGGGGCTGATGGGGCGAGAAAACATTTTTTGTGGGCCTGAGGAGATGCGATTGGGCAGAATGGAGGCGTTATTCGGGCCTGAGGAGATGCGATTAGGTAGAATGGAGGCGTTATTCGGGTCAGAGGTGATGCGATTGGGCAGAATGAAGGCGTTATTCGGGCCTGAGGAGATGCGATTAGGCAGAATGGAGGCGTTATTCGGGCCTGAGGTGATGCGATTAGGCAGAATGAAGGCGTTTTTGGGAATAATGGTTTCCCTTTTGGGGCAAAAGAGGCTTTGATCAGAAGCCCAGATCTTGCCATCCGGCAGCTTTGTACCAGGAAGTGCACCTGAAGGCTTCGTTTAAGTCGCCGTAAAGGCAAAGGTTGGCATAATCGGTATATTTCTTTTGCGGCACAAACAGGTTGACGCCCGAATAGCCTTCTTGTAAGCTGAAATAACCGGAATTGTAGGGTGCAAAGGCATAGAAGTAGGAGGTTCCTTCCTTGTAGACCACGATTTGATCGAACAACTGGCACCAGGCTTCGGCATCGGCTGGGCTGAGCAGTTTGCGCATGGCTTGAGCGGCGTCGAAATAGTCCGGGCGATAGAAGATTTGGGGCGAATAAGCGCAGTAGGCCTGCACCCCGTCCATCGTGGGATACTCATAGTTTGCCCCTACGCCATTGCGCTTGAGCATAAGGGCCGTTATGTGCGCCAGGGAGTCTAAGAGCTCTGTCTTAAGGGCGGCTATCACTGCGCCTTGCCCATACGTACCGTAAGTATTTCCGGTTTTGCTCTTGACATCGTCCATGTAGGTTCTGGCGATGTCGGCTGGATCGGCAGAAAAGAGCCCCTTCTGAATTTGATCAATATAGTAGGCTCCATCGGCCGGCGTGCTCATGGGGGAGGCTATAACGTAGTCTGTGGCATGGCGCAGGTCGTAGGCTACCTCCAATCCCTGCATGGAGCAGGCATCGAAGTAGACGTAGCGGAAGTTCAGACCGCTGTTTTGCAATGCAGCAGCCAGGTCGGGGATACTCATGTTGGTTCCCATGTCAGTGGGGAAACGGCGAGGGTAACCGTCGTCGATTCCGAACGATTGCGCCTTTCGTGAGGGGCCGTTCAGGGCTTTAGACTGTGCTGACGAGGATGGTGTGGAAGCCTCATAGTCCGTATTGAAGGGAAGCAGCCAGCCGTCAGCGTGACTCCAGAATACCATGCCGTATTCCATGGCAGGTGCATGCACTTTTGCCCAATTGAGCACGGTCAGGAGCGTATGGGGGTCGGAAGCGTCCTGATTGGTGGCGAAGGTGTAGGCCGGGGAGGCCGAAGAAGGGGTATGGCGGTCGAACAGGTAGATGCTGGAGGTGCCTCCGTAGTCAAAAAAGAGCACCATCTTTTGCCCTTCCTTCAAATAACTGGCGCCTTGCTTGATTTCGTTGACATCGGTGTTGCCAAAAGTGGCTATGCTGTTTTCGGCAGAGAAGTAGAGGATCACCGTGCGCTCGGCAGGGACATCCGCCAGCTCGTCATGATGCTTGCTGCATGCTGACGACCCTGCCAGAAGAAGCAAAGCAAAACCCATTTCTCTTATTCGCCATAAAAGAAATGGGTTGGAGTGGTTTATCTTGTTTTTGAGACTCATGGAGCGTTTAGAAGAAGTAAGCTACCTGAACTTGCCAGGAATTGCTCTTCAGCTTGGCATTGTTGGTGGGCACGGTCACGCCGGCAAGGTTCTGAATGTTGCTTTTGGCAAAATTGCTGAGCGCGATGTTGTAGCCTGCGCCAATTTCGAAATGTTTCAGAATCTTGGCACCAATGCCGATGTTCCATGTGAGGTTGGATTTCTTCAGTTGGAAGTCATTGAAGTTGCCCGTGACGTTGCTGAGCGACCAATTCTTGTCGCCTACGTTGAATCCAAACTGCGGACCGGTAGCGGCAAAGAAGTAGGCCAGAGATGAGAGGCCTACGCCGTAACGTACGTTGAGAGGTATCTCAATGGACTTGTAATAAGTGGATGAGGCCACGCCGTTAGCGTCAACTTCGGCGTTCATCCTGCGCTGTGAGTACTGTGCAGAGATGTCAACGCCAAGTCCCACGATGGGGAGAGTCACTTCGAACTTCGGACCTACATAGAAGCCGCAACGGTTGTCGGATGAGAGGTCGGGAGCATTTTTGATGGACAGTTTACTCAGATTGAGGCCTCCAACGATGCCGAAATCTACCTGAGCCTGAGCAGTGGTGGCAGCAAAACATAGCGTAAGGGCCACAACGAGGGTTTTGATCGTCTTTTTCATTGTTTATTTTACTGTTGGTTAATAGTCAATGTTATAAATCTGGCTGGAAAGGCCTTACTTCACCTGTTTTACGGGAGCTTTGGTGTACTTATGGATGGCAGGGGCCGTGGCTTTGGCCTTGGAATGGCGGTCGGCTTTGCAGTTCTTGCAGGTTTCCTTGCAATTGGTGCGGCAGGCTTTGCATTCCTTGCAGCCCAGGGCGCAGTCCTTGCATTCGGCAGAGCATCCTGGGCATGCCGAGGCTGTCACGGGAGCTGGTTCGGGCTCCTTCATCTCTTCTTCGGTGACCATGACGGGTTTTTCGCCGTTCACTTCGAAACGGGCGTTGCCCAAGGCAATGTGGTCGCCATAGGTGGATTCACCTTCAAGGAATCGCAGCGTGAAGAACTTACCTCCCTCGGTGTTGACGTCAATCTGAACGGCTTCGGGGTCGAGCAGGTTGAAGCTGCCCTGCTTCACCACCTTGCCGTCAACCAAAGCTTCGTAGGAAGCGTGACCGTGAATGGTGGTTTCGTTACGCGTCATGATTTCATCGTCAATGCCCACTTCGGCCAGGAACCGCTTGGCACCGTTCAGGCGAAAATGGAGTGCTGTGGGTGCATGGGTTTCAATGGCGGACTCATAGGCAGAGCCTTTGAGCTTAACGGCATGGCCGTCGGCCGACTTGTTCTTGCCAATCTCTTTCATGAAGAAGGGCTTGCTCTTGGAGAGGTCCATGTCCATGAGAAACAGCATTCCGCTGCCCGAAGGCTTGGTCTTGACGGCCGGACGGTTGAGCCCGTCGGTCTGACGCACGGTGAGAACCTTCGAATAGTTCGTCTTTTTTGACGTAAGTATAACGCTGGCCTCGCGCGGATAGAAGAACTGGTAGGGTTTTACGGAGATTTCGAGCACTCCGCCCTTCTTTTCGGTGCAGGCCATCCAATCGGCAGCGCTAAAGAGCATGTAGTTCTTTCCTTTGAGGATTTTTACTTCCTTCGTTGATGCATTGCCGTCAAATTCAAGCTTATCAGTGCTCAGCTGAATCTCTGTGGACTGAGCCCAAGCTGCAAAACAGAGCCCCTGAAGGGCCATGAGAGTGACGGCAAACAGGAAACGTAGTTTCATTGTGATGGGGATTTGATATTATGATATGTGATTATGATGGCAAAGTTACAAAATGTTATTCACAGAAAGCCTAAACGCTTCCCATTTTATTCATTAGGCTAATTGGAGCCATGAATAGGGGATGAGCCCGAGGCTGGTGCCGGAAAATCTCTGCATGGCACTCCATAAGAGCTGTGCTGAGAAATCTTGACCGACATTTTGCCGCAAACTCATCCCCTTCAGCGGACTTTCATGCCCCCTAGTGGGTCATCCAGAGAAACGCTTAGTGCTGCATTTTGTCCATGAGTACCTTCATCCAGTAGCCACCTATCACGCTACGGGCAATGAAGGCCTGGTAGCGTCCCGTCTTGGTGTCGTGCCAGTCGCTGATGGCCACGCGGCTCTCCGTTTCGTTGATATATTTATAGAGAGGAGCCACAAATTGTAAGAACGTGTCCTTATCCTTGGCCATTGCAGCCGACCACATGATCCAGTCGCTCTTCGTATAGTCGCGACGGCAGTCGAGCGGCAGACCGTAGACGTTCTGCTTGGTGAGGTAGTAGTTGATCTCGGTGGCCATGGGGTCGTTGGGGAAGATGTTGGTGTTCCAGAGCTTGTCCCACACCATGTTGTACTTCTGGCTCCACGTGTCAGGGCGGTCGAAGGCCAGTTTGTAGTGGTCATCGCCGTCGCGTGCATCTTCTTCCCACTTCTGAGCCATTCGCTTGGCCGTTTCTTCATACTTTTGGGCCGTTTCCTTGTCGCCGCGAAGGTTAGCCAGACGGCTGTAGGCCAAGATGCCCATGATGGCTTTCACGGAGAGGTTACAGTTGTGGGCCCAGTGGCCGGCAAAGTCGTCGGTGCAAAGCTGGTTGGCCGGATCCTGACCATTTTCTACCAAATAGTCGGCCCAAAGCGTGAGCACATCCCAATAGGGCTCCACATATTTGGGCGATGACTCAATTTCGCAGATTGTGGCGCACAGCGTGAGCATATTGCCCGATTCTTCAAGGGGCATGTCGCCTCCATAGGTCTGTCCGTCGGCAATGGGATAGGTTCCCATGTCGTGGGCGGCAAACGGCTTGACCCAGCGTCCGCTTTGAGCATAGTCCAGTATGCTGGTCATCATGGCCTTCTGAAGTTCTGGATTGTAGCACAGGAAGAGTGGGGCTTCTGGATAAGTCAAGTCAACCGTATTGACACTGCCATTGGAATTATTTTCTTTTGAGAAGAAGAAGAGCTTGCCCTCGTCGTTGACGAAAAGCTTGTGGGCAGCCATAACGTGGCGGTATGATGCACTCAGGATTTCGGCATACTCCTTGTTGCCGGACTTGATGCCGTCTTCGTAGATGGTGCGGTCAAAGTCGCGGCAGCGTTTCATGATGTTGGAGTAATTGCCACTCAGCTTGGAGAAGGCATCGAAGATGCTGACCTGTCCCCCATGGGCCCAGTAAGCCTTATAGCGCTTAAAAAGATACTCAATGTCCTGCACTTCGTCATATCCTACCATCATGAAGCTGGATTGGGGCGTCGTAACCTTGCCAAAGTTGTGAACATAGGCCAAAGCCGGCATTTCGGAGAGTTTGGAGGATACGATGCGGCTCTCGGACTCGTCAATGGTTCCGCTTGCGGCAAATTGCTGCTCTGTGGCGACGTAATTGCCAATGCCTACGTTGCCATTGATGGCAGGAAGGTAGAGGTAGCCCCAGTCGATGCAGATTCCGTCGCCTTTCTTAGCCAAAATGGGCTGCTCGATGGTTCCTGTTTTCAGATAGCGAACGCCACCTTGCTCAATGACGGTGGTTTCAGTGGGCTGGTTGCCCTTGTTGATGGCAAATTCGGGCGTGGCATCTACATAGAATTGCACGTCGTGAGCTGCTCCGTCCGTGGGACGCACTTGGTATGAGATGTAGTTGATGGGGGTGGACAACAAATCGTAATCATCAATGAGCATGGGAGCCGTAAACACCACATCAAGCTCTACAGGGCCACAGGCAAAGGTGTAATAAGTGGATGTAGCCATTACGCTCACTGACTTTTGCTCGGCTTGCTTCATTGAAAGCTGATTTGCCACTACGTTGCGGTAGATACCGTAGTCTAACTCTGCTCCGCCGTATGTGTTATGGCAGTGAGCGGCAATAACGTTCGTTCCTTCGTGTAAGGCAGCCTGAGCTTCGCCTTCAATCTTGAGCACTTGGTCACGTTTCCATGTGTTTCCTGTGTCAAGAATCTTTATGCCGTTAATGAAGACTTCAAATACGTCGTCATGAGAGTAAAACAGATAAAGCTCACCTGCTACGTCGTCGGATGAGAGCTCCACGGTGCGTCGCACGTATACATCAGTGTTGTCACCGTTCCAATAAGAGCGGATGAAGGTGCTGCGACTGTCGGAACCGAAGGCTCCGCGGCCTTCTTTCCAGTTGTGGTCGTTAAAATCAGGCTTGGTCCATTCGTTGTTGGTCTGGCGAACGGTGGTATGAGGTGCACGCCACTCTGCCTCCCTTGCCGTAGGGAGTAAAGCCTCCATGCATTCACGTGCGGTACCCATAAAACGATAGGTTTCGCCGTCCACGCGGAGCAAACCGGTGAGAGGTTTCTGCTCGCCCGTCCAATGGCGCGTACTGCCATCGGTGAGGTGGTCGTAAGGAGACCAGACAGAAAGGTAAGGGTCGTTGACCACGATGGGCACGGCCGGAAGGCGGAGATCAGTGGGTTGGTAGGGGGAGAAGAACTCTGCAGAGGCGCTCTGGTTTCCTCCACCAGTGCAAGAGGCCGTAAAGGCCATCATAGCGGCCATTCCTGCCGCAGCAATGAAGTTTCTTTTCATGGGAAATGCTGAATTTGGATTTTGATATGTATGAATGGAGACTATTTCAGGTATTTGGCCATGTCGTTTGGCACATAGAATTTGTCCGTACGGTCAACGTAAGGCATGACGGAAGCAATCTCGATCTCCTTACCGTCTACCTTAGCCAGGTTTCCATGCGCCCGGATGGTCATGGTCTTGCCATTGGAAGGATTTTTCACCGTGAGTACGGGGAAACCTTTCTCGGGTTTTTCGATAGACCAATCCATGCCCTTAAAAGCTACGTCATGGTGTGTAAAAATCTTGTCCGTAAACTGATCCATCTTGCCATAAAGTCCGAAGCAGGCTAACAGATAGTTACCCAACTCTACATTGGTAGACATTCCGAGCGGCCGGATGTCGTGAGGATTGTAGCAAGCCAGGAAAACTTCTTCTCCGGTGTGTCCACCCGTGGTCCAACCCAAGCAAGTGTGCAGCGTCAAGATATCTTTCAAGATGCTGTAGAGGCTTCCGCCTTTTCGGGCATCCTTAGGGATGGGGCTGTTGTCATAATCCTTGGCGTGAACGATTCGATCCACGTCGTCTGCAGTGAGTTCGAGTCCTTCATACTGGGTAAGCACGTCTTGCAGCTTTTCGTAAGGCTGCTCTTTTACGAGATTGGTAAGCACGCCGGCAGAACGCTTGTACTTAGAGAGCTGACCAAAAAGGTTGTCTTTGGAACGGTGAGAGTAATCGCCGCAGCGTGAACAACCGATACTCAAACCGCTATTACCATGGTCGGGAACCACTACGATGACAGTGTTTTTGTCCTTCTTGGCAAATTCGAGTGCCACACCGAAAGCCTGGTCGAAGGCCAAAAACTCTGGACCAATTGCGGCTGCATCGTTAGAATGGGCAGCATAGTCAACCTTACTGCCTTCGATAAGCAGGAAAAAGCCTTTCTTGTTTTTCGATAATTTGTCGAGAGCGATCTTGGCCATTTCAGCCAATGATGGTTGCTGGTCTGGATTGCGATCAATGTCGTATTCCATGTCTACGCCGCCATAAAGAGCCCACATCTTGTTGTTGGTGCAGGTCTCCATTCCCTTTTTATCATTCCTGAAGACAGAATAGCCGTGATTCTTGAGGTATTCTTCCTGTTCCTGATTGAGATAATTGTTTCCACCGCCGATGAC
This sequence comes from Bacteroidaceae bacterium, assembly GCA_017468985.1. Taxonomy (GTDB): domain Bacteria; phylum Bacteroidota; class Bacteroidia; order Bacteroidales; family Bacteroidaceae; genus UBA6382. The sequence continues at coordinate 10,322 of JAFUHF010000062.1, read as the reverse complement.
AACGTCTAAACCATTGTGAACCTGCTGTTCCGAAAGGATGTCATAGGCGCTGCGGTTATAATAATGAGAAGAACAGTCGGCCGGAGTGGCGTGGGGGAACTGACAGGTGAAAACCATGCCGGCTGATTTCCCCTGTAGCTGTTTGCCGGCCTCAAGCAGAGTAGCCATAGGGCCATAAGCCTTACTACCGTCAATAATGTCAATGTTGTCTTTGCCTCTGTCGGGTGGGAATGTGGCAACATAACTGCAACGACTCATGTGGCCCGTAACATAGCAAGAAGTAGTGGGTGCTGAATCGCCAATGGGAGCATCGGAGCACGAAGTGCGCACCGTTCCACACAGATAGGGGTCAAGATTGAGGTTCGGCATGTCGGGGTTTTGGTAATACTGCAGCCATCGGGCCAATGATACGGCACTGATAGACGTTCCGTCAGTTACCATGAGGATAACATTCTTTACCGGTTTCACTTTTTGGGGGTCAACGGCCCCACGCGTTGATGAAACCAAGCAAATGGCTATCATCAAGAGCAATAATTTCTTCATTGTTATCTTTATACTAATGATTTATAATTCAATTGTAGTTCCAAGTTGGGGATTTCCTATCTGTCCTACACGAGTAATTACCACTTTGCTTACTCCGGCCTGAAGTGCGGCGAAACTGTTGTCAAGTTTGGGAATCATGCCGTCTTGGATGACTCCTTCATCCTTCAAACGGGCGTATGAGGAAGCGGTGATGTGAGGAATGACGCTGTCATCGTCATCTGGATGGCGCAAAACGCCTTTTTTCTCGAAGCAATAAACTAAGGTGACTTCATAAAAGGAAGCCAAGGCCTTAGAAACTTCTGCAGCAATGGTATCAGCGTTTGTATTGAGTATTTGCCCGGAGCCGTCGTGGGTGAGGGGTGCCATAACGGGCACTATGTGCTGTTGAAGCAACAAGGAAAGCAAACCTCCGTTAGCATAATCTACATCACCTACGAATCCATAGTCCACTTCGCCCTTTTCGCGACGATGGGAACGAATGATGTCCATATCGGCCCCTGTAAGTCCCAGAGCGCATATGCCGAGAGCATTGAGATGAGCTACGATTTGCTTATTGACAAGTCCGCCATAGACCATGGTGACAACTTTCAACATATCGGCATCGGTAATGCGCCGGCCATTTACCATTTTTGTTTCAATGCCCAACTGCGATGCTAAGGCAGTGGCGGTGCGTCCGCCTCCGTGAACCAGTATTTTTGGCCCCTTGATGGTGGCGAATTCCTGAAGCAGTGCGTTAAGGGATTCTTTTTCTTCAACGATTTTGCCACCTACTTTGATTACGGTAAGTTTTTTATCCATTTCCGCAAAAGTACGCATTTTATTGGAGTTTCGACTATTTTAGCGACGTCTTTTTCGTTTGGTCGCCCTGCTTTTTAAAGGAAAAGTGACCTCAAGAGCAGATGTGGATGGAAAATACAATATAAATAAAGTGTAGGTTTGGGCTTTATGCCCGACCTACACCTTGATTATGAAGCTTAGGAAATGTATCTATAGGCTTAGAATGTCCACTTAACGGCCAATGTGGGGATGGCGTAGAAGGAATTGTTAATGCCTACGTTATTAAATACAAAGTTGTTGCTCAATTCTACCTCGGTTCCAACACTAACGTTTACACCGTCCATGCCGCGAAGCTTGTTGAAGTTCACCCAGAACTGTGGTTCGCTCAAGAAGATGAGTTTACCATTTACATTTGGATTATACCAAAGGTCAGCAAAGCCTGAGAAGGTGCAAAGACCACCAGCGAAGTTGAGTCCCCAGACTGCCGTGGTCTGGAAGCCATTGAATGCGCCGCTTCCCATACCTTTGAAGTAATATTTGTACATGGCTTGAAAGGAGAAATTGCGGCTGAAGTCCTGGCTTACCCAATTCCATGCACCACCAGCGAGGAACGCATGCTGGAAACGACTGGCAATGGCCGTGTGTTCAATAGAAGTAGACCCACCGTTATACTCCATGTGGAAAGCCCATTGCTTGTTCTTCGTGAGATTAAACTCGCGATAGATTTCCCAGTAAGCACCTGCTGAACCGTCACTGAAATAATCAATATCGGTGAACATGAAGGTGCTACCCCACTTGTCGGGCTTAAACATCTCCACGGTACTGGTAACGTTGGGGCGTCCACCCAAATCGTCATAGATGGAATGCCCCATGTCGTAGTGTAACTGCACGTTTTGTGCATAGGCACTCATGCCAGTGAGCAGCAATGCTGCAAAGAAAAAGAGTTTTTTCATAATGAAATGTATTGATGATTGTGTTTGAGTTTAAAGCATCGGAGCAACATACTTCAGGATGAAGAATACAGCCAGAATGTACATCACAATGGAGAGTTCACGTCCGCGGCCACTACATAGTTTGATCACCACTAATGAGAGCATTCCCAAAACGATACCCTCAGAGATGCTGGCAGTGAAGGGCATCATTACGATGGTGATAAAGGCAGGAACTGCTTCTGCAAAGTCGGTAAGATTGAGCTTAACAATAGGCTTAATCATCATGACGCCCACTAACACTAATGCACTCGTTGTGGCAGCGGATGGGATCATCAGAAATAGCGGTGAGAAGAATAAGGCCACGAGGAAAAGGATGGCTACCGTAAAGGAGGTGAGTCCCGTGCGACCGCCGGCAGCAATTCCAGCCGTGCTTTCCACATAAGTAGTAACGGTAGATGTGCCGCAAAGTGCACCTACGGTGGTACCTACGGCATCAGCCATCAATGCCTTGTTGAGACGGGGTACGCGACCATCCTCGTCAACCATATTGGCTCCGGTAGAAGCTCCGATGAGGGTACCCAACGTATCAAACAAGTCCATGAAAAGCAATGTAAATACGACAACTAAATAATTAATATCTAATGAGATAAATCGGGAGAAGTCAAGTTTGAAAGCCACGGGTTCCAGCGATGAAGGCAGACTAATGAGTGTGAAGCCCTCAGGTATCTTCGTCACGCCAAAGGGAATGCCAATGATGGTCATGGCAATGATGGTGAAGAACAAGGCACCTTTTACGTTTAGTGCTAACAATACGGCTCCGATCAGGATGCCGGCGATGGCAATGAGGGAAGTGGCTGTCCATGGGCCTAACGTTGTGATGGTAGCGTCACTGCTCACAATAATTCCGCCGTTCTTCAAACCAATGTAGGCAATGAAAAGGCCGATACCTACGGAAATGGCATAACGCAAGTTGACAGGAATGGCATTAACGATGGCTTCGCGTACCTTGAAGATGGTGAGCAGAATAAATACTATGCCTTCAACGAATACGGCTGTCAATGCTTGCTGCCAGGTAAATCCAGTGACAATAACCAGCGTGTAGGTGAAAAACGCATTGAGGCCCATGCCTGAAGCCAAGGCAAATGGAAGCTTGGCATAGATGGCCATCACTAATGTGGCAGTTGCGGCCGCAATTACCGTTGCGGAGAACACGGCTCCTTTGTCCATTCCGGCGTCCCCCAAAATGAGAGGGTTGACTGCCAGGATGTAACTCATCGTTAAGAATGTTGTCAGTCCTGCCAAGATTTCAGTCTTAGTGGAATGCTGCTCTGGATTGAATCCCAAGATTTTTAATAATGATGTCATAGTTGGTTTGAGTGTATTGAGTTAATGATTCTGTTTCATAATTAGTGTTTACGATGATTTTCCTTTCCTTTTTGTAAGAAAAGAAGAAAGTGGTCTACATTTTCATCGTAGGCATAGGAATGATTGAGTGGTTGGCCTTCTTCGTTGAGTATGACGTAGAACGGCTGAGTGTTGGCGCCGAACTTATGGCGTTGCAGATAGCTCCACTTGTCACCTATGGTGCGTAATATGCGTTGGGTGCCATTTTCTTCCACCTCAAGACGGCTGGGCAGTGGGGTTTTGTCATCCACAAAGAGGGAAACCAGAATAAAGTCGTCAGTGAGTTGTTGTCGCACTCGTTCGTCTGTCCATACACTGTTTTCCATCTTACGGCAGTTTACGCATCCCAATCCGGTGAAATCGATGAGCATAGGCTTGCCAGTGGCTCGCGCCGCATGCAGCCCTTCTTCATAATCATTGTATGCTGCCTCTACATGGTTCTTATAAAGATTGAAATCCTGTGTGGACAAGGGTGGCGAGAAGGCACTGATGGCCTTGAGGGGCGCACCCCAGAGTCCGGGCACCATATAAATGGCGAAAGCAAATGAAGAAAGGGCCAAGAAGCAGCGTGGAATGCTCAGGTGATCATTCTTCTCATCGCCGGCAAAGCGGATTAGTCCTAAATAGTAGAGTCCAAGCAGCAGACTCAGAGCAATCCAAAGTGATAGGAATGTTTCGCGGTCAAGAATGTGCCACCCGTAGGCCAAATCAGCAACGCTCAGGAATTTCAATGCGAAAGCCAGTTCAATGAATCCCAAAGAGACCTTTACACAGTTCATCCATCCACCGCTTTTGGGCATTTTCTTAAGCCAAGACGGGAAAAGGGCAAACAGACTGAAGGGCAGGGCCAAAGCCAATGCAAATCCGAACATGCCGATGGCTGGTCCCACAATGCTGCCCATTGTAGACACTTCTACTAACAGGAAACCGATGATTGGCCCAGTGCAACTGAAGGAAACCAAAGCCAAGGTGAATGCCATGAGGAATATGCTCAGCAGGCCGGTGGTGGAATCGGCCTTTTGATTGATCTTATTGTTCCAAGAGGAGGGAAGTGTGAGCTCAAATCCACCGAGGAAACTGATGGCAAACAATACTAAGAGTGCAAAGAAGAACAAATTGAATAGGGCATTTGTGCTCAAGGCATTCAGTGCACTTGCTCCAAAAAGGAGGGTGACGATCAGACCCAATAGCAAGTATATTACCACAATGCTCAGTCCGTAGAGGGAGGCTTCACGCAAGGCACGACTTCGGGAAGATGAGCGATGGAGAAAGAAACTCACTGTCATGGGTATGATGGGCCATACACATGGAGTGAGCAACGCAAGGAGTCCTCCAACAAAACCTAATAGGAAAATAGTTATCAGTCCACGATTTCGACCTTGTTGCTCTCCCAGGGATTGTAACTGATCGATCACTGGTGCATAGATTTGGGCCTCGAAGTTGGCTCTATCTGCCTTTACGGCGGATGCCTCATCGGAATCGAAGGTTTTTATTTCTGAATCAGAAAAATTTTTGTCGGTGATTTCATCTTTCTCTTCGGCACTTGTCTGAGGCCCGTCTTTACCTGAAAACTGGAATTCTACTTGAGTCGGTGGAAGGCAGTTCTGGTCGTTGCAGGCTCCGTATTCCAAATATCCCTGAATGACATATTCAGGCTGCGTTAGCCTGATGCGCTGAACGAAAGTGGCCTGTCCTTCAAAATAACGTACAGGCATTTGGAAGATGGGGTCAACTTCTTCCTTTACTTGGCCTATGGATTGGAGGGCTCCGTCGGGTTGGGCTCCTTTCGAAGAGTCTAAATGAAATGTAGCTTCTGTTGGTCCACCACTGCCAATATCGGTGGCGTAAACATGCCATCCCTTATCCACTTTGGCCGAGAATGTAAGTTCTAAAAGATCATTCGATAATCGATTGGCCTTTGTTTCGAACCTTACGGGGTCTTCCATTTGGGCTATGGCCGCTGTGCTTACGGCCAAAAACAAACTGAATAGGTGGCAGAAATGCTTTATCATTGAGTGATTTATGTAATTAAAAAACGATAATCATCTGCAAATATACAAATAAATAAGAGTTATAATGGCGTTTAATTCTAAATAATCTTACAATCTCTCAAAAAATGATAGTGCATCAAGGTCCGTTTTCTGAAAAACATCTGTATGGAATGTTTGAAAATAGTGCATTATCTACTCCTATGTCGTTAGTAATCATACGTATAAATTCTAATGGCTATAAGCTTGCAGTGTTTCCGTTGGGATTAATGATGTGGCCTGCATGGACTTATCTTGGATGTTGCTATAAAATTTCGCGTGTGTTTTAAATTCTGTCAGAAACATATAGTGCGAATGACATGTGTGTGTCATTATATGAGGCACGTAGCCCCAATTTACACGTGCAAAAATCATGATTCGGTCGCGGACATGCCAATTTACACGTGTAAAAACCGTGATTCGGCCGCGGACATGCCAATTAGCACGTGTAAAAACCGTGATTCGGCCGCGGACATGCCAATTAGCACGTTTAAAAACCGTGATTCGGTCGTGGACATGCCAATTAGCACGTGTAAAAACCGTGATTCGGTCGTGGACATGCCAATTAGCACGTGTAAAAACCATGATTCGGCCACGGACATATCAATTAACACGTGTAAAAACCATGATTCGATCGCGGGCATGCCAACTGGTACGTGTTATAATACCAAATGAATGATGAGAGGCATAACTCTCTTAGTTAAAGAGCTTATAACAGATTTTCTGTATGGAATTAGCAGTCGGAATGTAGATTTTGACTATCTTTGCAAGCGTAAAACATCAAATAAGACCGTGCAGGAGCAGATAAATGGACAGAATATCCCCAATAGACCTATGGTAGACTGGATAAAGAAAGAAAATGTAGGCTGGATAGACGTATTGCGAATTGTGGCTATTTTTTTTGTGGTATTTTCGCATTGTTGTGACAATTTTATAGCTGAATTTGCTCAAAACAGAAGTGCCTTCAACTGGGGGCTCTACTTGGAAAGCATAGGGCGTCCGTGCGTGGTGCTGATGGTGATGATTTCGGGCTGGTTGTTACTGCCAATTAAGGCCGGAACTTCTTTGAGAAACTATTATGCAAAACGCATAGGTAGAGTGATTGTGCCACTCATTTTCTGGTCTTTGGTATTGCCTGTAATATTCTATGTTTACTTCCGGACAGCCGGCTTAACGACAAAGAATCCCATTATTGACGTCAGTAGTTATACTCTATCGGCAATGGGCCATAAAATGCTGACTTTCTTCCTGAACTTTAACTTCGATACAACGCCGCTTTGGTTCCTGTATATGCTCATAGGTCTATATCTGGTATTGCCTATTGTTAATGCGTGGCTCTTGCAGGCTTCGAAGAAGGACTTAAGGACCGTTTTGATGTTATGGGGAGTAACCCTGCTTATACCTTATATAAGAATATTAGCTTCGGTGGCAGGATTGGATGGAGAGATGGGATTCGGAAAAATCTTTGGGGAATGCGACTGGAATTTCTATGGTTCATTCTATTATTTTTCGGGCTTTTTGGGTTATATGTTGCTTGCGTATTATCTGAAAAAATATCCATTGCAATGGGGGTGGAACAAGACGCTTCTGGTGGCTGTTCCCGTGTATTTGGCAGGCTACGTGGGGACTTCGGTGGGATATGCACTGACCGATCAGCTCTTTCCGGGTGATTATAAGTATCTGGAGATTCCTTGGTATATGTGCGGACTGAACGTGGCCATGCAAGCATTTGGTGTATTCATTGTTTTTATGAAACTTAAAGTGAAATCGCGTCCATGGCTCTCAAAAATGGCTTCCATGATGTTCGGCGTCTATTTATGTCACTTTCCATTTGTTCAGATAACCTACGATTGGTTTAATATTGAAGGACTTCCTTATGCCTTGCGTATAATAGCAATGGTGATGGCTACCTTTGTAATCAGCTATGCGATTACTTGGGCCCTATATAGTTGGAAACTCACGAGAAGAATAGTGAAATAAGTTGTTAAAATCAAATAAATCAGTAGTTAAAATGAAAAAGTTATTCTTAGGAATGGCCATCTTGTTGGCCACGGGTATGGCTTGTAATCCAAAGCCACAGCAAACTGAAGACGAAGGAGGAAACACAATTAGGATCAATTGTCTGATAAAGGTGAATGCTGAAAACAGAGACAAGGTGATTGAACTGAGCAAAGAATTGGTGGATTCGTCGTTGATGGATCTGGGTAACATTGATTATGATGTTCTTGCAAGTGCTACAGATCCCAGTGCGCTGATGATCTATGAAACTTGGGAAGACCAATCTTCACTTGACGCTCATTCTGCATCTTCTCACTTTACTCGTTTGGTTCCACAGATTCAGGAATTAGCTGAAAGTATGGATATTCAGCAATTCACGGGAAAGGAAACAGAAGGAGTTATACGTCTGAATTGTCCGGTAGAGGCGCTGGAAGAAGACCTCGACACAGTGATTGTGATGGCACAAGAACTTGTGGAATACTCCAGACAAGATGAGGGCAACATCAATTATGACTTATATTTAAGTCTGACTCACCCCAAGAGCATGTTGTTCTTCGAAACATGGCAAAATCAGGATGCCCTTGATAAGCATTCTGCGGCAGATCATTTTACGAGAATTGTTCCCCAGATTCAGGATTTAGCGGACATGGAAGTACAGCAATTCTTGCTGAAAAACTGACATCTTCAAAGAAAAGCACCGGTATATCTCCTTATGCCGGTGCTTTTTTCGACTGAATTTTTTTTCTGTTTTGGAAAATTCGTAACTTTGCCATAAAATAATTCCAAGTGACGAAGACGATGAAAAGTAAGTTGTTACGAAAATGCTTTCAGGCACTGATCTTATTTGGCGTCAGTGCTGTTTCTGCACAGCAGTTTCAAGAAACTGACAGTCAGGGAGAAAAGGTGTTCTATCGCATAAAGAGTGCAGCACCTGAATACGAAGGCAGATGTTTAGAGGATAATATTCATAATTCAAGAACAAGTAACTATACATATGTGCTAACGCCATCTTCATTGGATAACGTATATCAAGAATGGCAACTTATTCCAGATGCCGCAAATGAAGGAGCATATTATATAAAGAATAAACGCTCTATGCGCTTTATTAAGAACGAAACACAATGGGTGGGGGCGTTGATGAATTTCAGTTACGCAAGTACCAAAAATTCGACAAAGGCATTTGAGTTTGTTCCTATCAGTGAAGATGAGTTTCTAATCAGGTATACAGATTCTTCCGGAAAGCAAAGATATTTAAGTGCAGCTACTCCGGAGCAGACAGAAAAACCAAAGATTAATGTGTCAAGAGCTCAGGGAACGCCATATGCATGGCAAGTGTTGAATGCCGATGGTACCAAAACAGGAATATCTATAGTTGGTAAACCTTTCGTTACTGTTAAATCAGTAGATCATAAGATTGTTGTAACAGGAACCGACGATTACCAGATCTTTGACCTGCAAGGACGAGAAATTACAAAACAGAAGAATACAGCGTTACTTCCTGGCACATATTTGGTAAGCACAAACGAAAGAACCTATAAAGTTTTGGTTAAATAGTAATTATTTAAATTGAAAGTTTGTTGAAACAAAGATTAATTGCTAACTTTGCAGCCAATTTCTAATATGATTGGACTTGTAGCTCAGTTGGTTAGAGCAACAGACTCATAATCTGGAGGTCCCAGGTTCAAGCCCTGGCTGGTCCACACTAATAATCAAGCACTTACGAGTTTCTCGCAAGTGCTTTTTTCATGTTTGCGTAAACAATGCGTAAACAAATGGCTTGAGTTGGCTATTTTTGCTCAAACAGTCTTATAGAGTTTCACAGAGTATTTTATCCATTTGTTATCATACAGGAAACCTTTATTTCTGCACTGGAATTGGGCCTCAATAGGTCAAAACAGGTGTAAAACCACCAAAAACATCACTTAAATGTTATATTTCCGTAAAAAAATTACGGAAATTAAAAACTTTATTGTATATTTGACCCAGAAATTAAAAGAATAAGGTTATGCTCATCAAATTTGCCGTAAAAAACTTCCGTGGTTTTGCCGAAAAAATAGAATGGGACTTATCACATCCCAGCAATTACTCTTTCAACACATACGCTGTTAAAGATGGAGTAATTAAGAATGGTATTATCTATGGACCAAATGGTTCTGGTAAGTCAAATTTTGCATTGGCAATCTTTGATATAGAATATCATCTTTCTGTCAAGTGGAAGAAAGCTGATTACCTTTCCAATTATGTGTATATAGGGAATCCTAATTCACCTGTTGAGTTCGAGTATGTATTTAAGTTTGGGAACGATATATTAGAGTATCGCTATTCTAAAAATGCCTCAGGTATGCTAGTTGCAGAATCATTGGTTGCAAATAACAAACAGGTATTCAAGCGGGAGAATGACGTATTTGAGATTGATGATGACCAATTTAGGATTGATGCTACCGTAAAGGAAAATTTCAAGCAGAATGTAAACAGCGTTTCGGTGATAAACTTTCTGACAGCATCTTTCCCCTTTCCACAAGACCATTACATCGTAAAGTTAGTGTTGTTTGTAAATACAATGCTATGGTTTAAAAATTTGGATAGTCGAGAGTTCATTGGGCTTGAAACATCCAGTTTCAGTTTAGAGGAATTCATAATT
>JAFUHF010000006.1 GCA_017468985.1 Bacteroidaceae bacterium | reverse complement strand
TTAATAAAGTAAACTAAAGTGCTTTGGATTTTATGAAGTCAAGAAATGCTCAGAAAATGAAACTACTCACTACAGCTATTGTCACCCTCATGGGGTTGCTAACCTCCTGCGCTCTCGGGAGCAAGAGTCCTGCGCCCAGCGAAGAAGGTGACGGACTCGCCGAAGAGCCACGCTACTTCTCGGACGTTACCCTCGTGGGTTACTGGCACCGATCACCGCATATATGGGACGCCGCTCGCTTTGCTCCTCACGTGAGCTGGAAGGCTCCGGACGGGAAGGAGCAGTGGCTGTTTGAAGGTTTCCTCTTTCTTGAAGGGTCAGACTGGATGCATGACCGCACCTTTGTGCTGGGACCGGGAAAATCCGCAACCCAGACGGAGTGGCAGTACCAACTGGATCTGTGGTTAGGCCCGGAAGGTTGCATTTCAGAGCTTGAAAAAGCCTGTTCTTCTGTGGCTTCAAGGATAGGCAACCCACCATCAAGGCGCGGCGTGATAATAAGCATTCCGGATGCCATTATGTTCGAGTCATTCTCTGACAAGCAGTCTCCTACGGTTTACTGGGGGGACGGACTTGATTTTGCCCAGGTGGAAGACAGGCTCACGGCGCTTTATTGGTATATTGACAGCGCCAGGAAGATGTTTGCAGAGCTTGCCCCTCAGTATCTTGAACTTTCCGGCTTCTACATCACTTCAGAAGAGATTTACCTTCCCTGGGACATTGACGTAAACTGCAAGTATAAGAATTGGGACATCATTGTCCCGGCGCTTTCAGAGCACTGCCATGCAAGAGGCCAGGGACTTTACTGGATTCCATATCATATGGGACCTGGTTACAAATACTGGAAGAAACTTGGAATAGATCAGACATGGATGCAGCCAAACTGGTATTGGGATCACAAGGTTCAGGGAGAACCGCACCCCTTTGCAAAGACCATCGCGGCCATCAATGAATACGACATGGGCATGGAGCTGGAATTCGAGTATTCATGCGTTGCGGCCCAGATGGGCCCCGGGGTCATGGGGCCTGACGGTTTCGGAAAACTCACTTTTACTGCTGCCGATGTGCAGCCCCTTCAGAACAGGGTACGACATTACATGAAAGAATATAAGGATGCAGGGCTTTACGGTGTAGGCTCCATTGCACTCTATTCAGGTTCCAACGCCTTCACTCAGCTGGCTACGTCTCATGATGCCGCGGATCGCGCCCTCTATGACGAGCTTTGTGAATTCATCATAGGAAACCGTTTTCGTTAAGCCAAAAGAAAAGGTCTTCAATTACTGCGCTCCTTCGGTGCTCGTTTCTTCGATCTCCTGCGCTCCTTCGGTGCTCGTGACCTTCGGTTGTCATTTTTCTGGTTCACAATTTTCAATTCTCAATTCTCAATTCTCAATTTTATTGTAACTTTGCAAACATTAAAATAAAGCAAAAATAAAGTGAGATATAAGTCATATATTATCAGTTGGCTGTTGTGTATTCCTATGGCCCTTTCGGCTCAGCAGACAGGTCTGCTTCCCAGGGAAGTGAGTATGGGGCAGGTGGAATGGTATGGAGAAGGAAGGACTACATTGGAACTGAAGAACACTTCGCAGGAGGCCATAAAGATAACCAATGTATTGACATCAACGAGCCTCATGAAGGCGCAGTGGCCGCGAGATGCCATCAGTACGGGAGGAACGGCTGAAATTGTGCTGACCTACAGGGCCGACCTGTTGGGGCGCTTCGAGAAGGCCGTGAGAGTCTTTACCTCGCTGAGCAATGAACCCATTGAAGTAAAGATTACGGGAGACGTGGTGACGGAAAAGGATGACTATTCGGGTGACTTTCCTTATAGGGTGGGCGACATATGGCTCAGTACGGACAATCTGGAATTTGATGACGTGAGCCGCGGTGACCGGCCCCTGCAGGTGATTAGTGTGAAGAACGGTGGAAAAACGCTCTACCATCCCGAACTGATGCACCTGCCTAAATATCTTTCGAGCTGGGCTGAGCCGGACAAATTGCTTCCGGGCAGAACGGGAAAGCTCTATGTGATGCTCAATTCTGACATGATGGAGGATTACGGGCTAAAGCAAGAGCGCGTTTACCTGAGCCGCTTTCCTGGTGACAAGGTGGGCGCGGATAATGAAGTGGATATTTCGTCTGTAATACTGCCTCCATTCGATACGACGAGCGTCATTCAGTCGGCCTTGGCGCCAATGCTGGAGATGGACCGGACGGAACTTGACCTCCCTCCCTTGAAGGGAAAGAGCAAGGTGAGCGGTTCGCTGATACTAAAGAACGTGGGAAAATCATCCTTGGAAATCAGGTCGCTGCAAGTGTTTCATCCTGCAGTGAACGTGAGGTTGGGACAGATGAAGATTGCTCCCGGCAGATCTCAGAAACTTCATATCTCTGTTCTATCCAAATACATGAAACAAAGCAGAAGCCGCCTGCGTGTGCTGATGATCACCAACGATCCGAAGCATTCTAAGATGATCATTGACGTGAGAATGGGAAAAGAAAAGTAGGCTCGTAGAGAAAACATTGGCAGAAAAGACTAATCATGGAACATCCTGAAAATAGCAGTGAATATAAAGGCCTCAGTGTGCAAACCGGAACGCTTAGTCCTGGCAGCGTAAATCCTTACCTGAACCTGAGTCGGCCGCGTCGCAGGCGTGAGCTTACGGTGGATGAATATGTGGAAGGTATTCTGCAAGGCGACGTGACAGTGCTGAGCAGGGCCGTAACTCTACTGGAAAGCACCCGAAGGGAACATGAGGAGATGGCTCAAAGCGTGATAGAACGCTGTCTTCCCTATGCAGGAAAGAGTATTCGCGTGGGGATTAGCGGCGTTCCCGGAGCCGGTAAAAGTACGAGTATTGATGAATTTGGCATTCATGTGCTTTCGCAGTATGGCGGCAAACTGGCCGTGCTGGCCATTGACCCTACGAGCGAAAGGAGCAAAGGCAGCATTCTGGGTGACAAGACGCGTATGGAGAAGCTCTCAGTGCACCCCAAGAGTTTTATACGTCCCAGCCCTTCGAGCGGAAGCCTGGGCGGTGTGGCCAGAAAAACGAGAGAGACCATCATCCTCTGCGAGGCTGCCGGTTACGACAAGATATTCGTGGAAACCGTGGGAGTGGGCCAGAGCGAAACAGCTTGTCATTCCATGGTAGACTTTTTCCTGCTCATTCAGGTGGCCGGAACGGGCGACGAACTGCAGGGCATTAAACGTGGCATCATGGAGATGGCCGACGGAATAGCCATCAATAAGTGTGACGGCGACAATGTGGAGCGATGCAAGATTGCCGCTTCCTATTACCGCAATGCGCTTCACCTCTTTCCCCTGCCTCCCAGCGGATGGGCTCCGAGGGTGACAACCTACTCGGGCTTTTACGGCCTGGGCATCAAGGAACTTTGGGACAGCATATATGAATACGTGGACTTCGTGAAGCGGAACGGCTATTTCGAACAGCGCCGGCGCGAACAGAACCGCTACTGGATGTACGAAACCATTGAGGAGCAGTTGAGGAGTCATTTCTTTAACCGCCCGGACATAGAGGCTCGTTTGCAAGGTGCTGAGAAATCTGTGGCCTTGGCGCAGAAGACCAGTTTTGTGGCTGCGCAGGAAGTTTTAGACTATTATTTTAAATCATAGCTTAGGAAGATCCTATGCTTCAAGGATGGCTCGACGGCATTGCTCCATGAGCCATTTGGGAGTACTCGTGGCTCCGCAGATTCCCAGCGTTTGAACGCCCTGAAACCATGCGAAATCTATTCCCTCGGGGCTTTCAACAAAAAACGAATGGGGATTCACGCTGCGACAAGCCTGAAAAAGCACACTGCCATTGCTGCTTTTCTTTCCACAGACAAAGAGTATAGCATCATGGCGCGCTGCGAACTCCAGCAGGCGAGGCTGGCGGCCCGACACCTGGCGGCAGATCGTGTCGAAGCAGCGAAAAGTGGCCGGCGGCTGGATGTGCTGCATAATATATTGCTCTATTTCCTTGAACTGACTGAGCGGCTTTGTTGTTTGTGAGAAAAGTCGGATGTCACGACTGAAGTCCAGGTGGCTGGCATCCTCGGGCTGGTCCAGCACGATGGCTTGTCCGGCCGTCTGACCCACGAGACCCAGCACTTCGGCATGGCCGGGCTTTCCGAAAATTACAATTTGGGCATCGCCTTTGGCCTCGTGTTCGCGCTTTATCCTTTTCTGAAGCTGCAATACCACCGGACACGTGGCGTCAATGATTTCGATGTGATTGCGGCGAGCTGTTTCGTAAGTTTCGGGAGGTTCGCCATGAGCACGGAGCAGTACTTTGACATTCTGCAGCTTTGAGAACTGATCGTGGTCAATGGTTTGCAGGCCCATGCGCCGCAGGCGTTCCACCTCCATGCCGTTGTGAACGATGTCGCCTAAGCAGTACAGATTGTGGCTTCTGGCCAGTTCTTCCTCAGCCTTGCTGATGGCTGTAGTGACGCCAAAGCAGAAGCCTGAAGCAGCATCGATCTCTATCTGAATGTTCATGCTTCGGTTCTTTCCTTATAAAGGGTGATGAGCCATGCTGCCTGTTCTTCACGGGTGAGGTTACTATTGTCGAGCACTACGGCGTCTTCGGCCTGGCGCAGCGGAGAAACTTCGCGGTGGGAGTCAATGTAGTCGCGCTCTTCCACATTCTTGAGAACCTCCTCGAAGGGAGCTTCCTGACCCTTCTGCTTCAGTTCGTCGTAGCGTCGATGTGCCCTGATCCGGGACGAGGCTGTGACGAACACCTTCATTTCGGCCTTTGGAAACACCGTGGTACCAATGTCGCGACCATCCATGATGATGCCGCCGTCTTTGCCTAAGCGGCGCTGCTCCTCAACTAACGCTTCGCGTACATAAGGCAGGGCGGCAATGGGGCTTACATGGCTTGAAACTTCCTTGGTGCGGATGTCGCGTTCTACGTTTTCGTCGTTCAGGTAGGTTTCGGCCACGTCGCTTTTTTCGTTGCGCCTGAAACTGATCTTAGCCTCCTTGAGCAACGTGCGCAGTAGCTCATGGTCAATGGTTCCGTCGGTGGCGAATACGTGGTTGCGAAGAGCCAGCAGTGTGATAGCGCGATACATGGCTCCGCTGTCCACATAAATATATCCTATTTCCTTGGCCAGCTGTTTGGCCATCGTGCTTTTGCCGCAAGAAGAGTAGCCGTCAATGGCGATAGTGATGCGTTTCATGATCGTATGGAAGGATGAGTGGTGGGTTTATAAACTATACGTGATATTAAAGAGCAGGCTGGCTGCGTCAACGTGATATTTTGCATAAGAGATGCCGAGCTTCAGTGAGCTGAGCTGCAAACCGCCGCCAAAACTCCATCCTGCACCATGGCCGGCCCCTGCTGCCTTCAGTTCGTTGCCTCTCCTGAAGTTGTAGCCCAATGCGAGGTATGCCTTTTCGATGGGTATGAAGTCTATGCCAGCTACCACGTGGTTCCAAAGCTTCCTGCTCAGGCTGTTCTTTCCTTCAGGGTTGAAATAATAGTGGTCGCTCCATCGCGTAAGGTCGCGAAGCGTAAGGCTGAGCCTGAACGGGGCGTGTTCCATCTTTTGGGTGAGTCCTATCTGGAGGTCGAAGGGCAGCGCTTCGGTTTCGTCTTCGTAAAAAGAGGAAATCTGGCGGCCGATGTTCTTCAATACCAGTCCGGCACTGAAGTCCTTGTCATTATAATAGTGCAAGCCCAGGTCAACTCCGATGGCCGTGGATGTAAACTCTGCATATTTGGAGTGAATCAGGCGCATCGTGGCTCCGCCCACCAGTCCGTTACCCATGGTATAGCTGTACAAGGCTGAAACGGCCATGTCCTTGGCCGAAAAACTGCCGAGCACGTTGCCCTCCTCGTCTGTCTCGTCCATGGATCCGTACTTAAAGAGTTGTCCGGTGAGTCCCACGGTGTGACGAATGCTGAACACCTTTACGATACTCGCACTCATCACCTTGGTGTCAGACAAATACGTCATGTAGTTCAGATTAAACGACATATCATTAATCTGGGCGGCAGTTGCTGGATTGCCAAAAATCAGGGTAGGATCGTCAATCTTCAGTGATACGTTTTCTCCGCCCAGTGCCGCAGTGTGGGCCGATACCGGGATTTTCAGAAAATTGAATACAGAAGCACTTTCCTGTGCTCTGATGGCGAAAGAGAACAGGCAAAAAAGGATGAAAATGCCACCTTTTTTCATGCAATTATCATTTTTTGACTTCAAAGGTACGCTATTTTTAGAATAACTGCGTTACTTTTGCAGTGAGAAATCGCTCACCACTGTTCTTATAACGTGAAAAGAGCGGTTTTATGGTGTAACGACACTATTTTTTCTTCTTTGAACGCTAATCAGGAATGAAACGAAGCGAGTTATTCTCGAATGGATGGTGTGAGCTGGTGTTCGAGCGTCGCAATCGCTCTTATGGAGCATACGTGATGCGTGCCCAGACGGGCCATCGCTTTGGAATTGCCATCATCACGGTGTGCGCTTTGTTTCTGCTCTTTGCAGTACCTTCGTTCATCATGGAGTTACTCCATCGCCGCTATGCTCCCGTGAAGCGTCCCGATCCGGTAGAGAATATTGTCCGCTTTGAAGGTGTGAGGCTAAAGGAGGCACGTCCTGTGCGTCGGCCGGTAGAGAAGGTGGAGCCTCAACTCACGGTCCGTGCTGACGAAGAAGAGATAATCCAGATTCCCGATAAGGAAAAACTGGCCGTAGCTTTCCATCCCGACGATTTCAGCTTTGTTCCAGAGGATATCAAAGACTTGCCCGTCGATTCGTCACACCTTCTGCGTCAGGAAGAACACTTGCTCCTTGCTCGCGACACGGAACAGACCGATGGCATTATCCTTGACTCCATCCCTCATTACCCAACTGGCATTGCTGCTTTCATGCGCTGGTTGCAGCGCACCATGATTTATCCTCCTGAATGTGTTCGTCGCCACGAGGAAGGCACTGTTGAAGTGGCTTTTATCGTTGAGCCATCAGGGCAGATCGCCGACGTACGCATTCTTCGGGGTGCCACAGCCGCGCTCAACCATGAAGCCATGCGCGTAATGGCCATGATGCCCAAATGGCTCCCTGCCCAGAAGAATGGACGCCCCATTCGGGCCCAGGTCACGCTTCCCATCGTGTTTGAAATAGATTAATCCTCCTCCGTATGAATTTTTCATCTACTTTTTCCCCTGAGTCATCTTCTGCTCGTGATTCCCAGACTGTTCAGCAGCTCCTTTCAATGGTCAATCAGGCTCTCTCGCAGTTGCCGATGCCCTGTCAGCCTGCCGGTCTTTACGAGCCCATACGCTATGTACTCTCGCTCGGGGGTAAGCGCATCCGTCCCTTGTTCCTCCTGCTTTCCTACGGCCTCTATCGCAGCGATATCGAGACGGCCATGCCGGCCGCATTAGGCATTGAGACCTATCATAACTTCACCCTTCTTCACGACGACCTCATGGACCACGCCGACGTGCGTCGCGGAAAGCCCACCGTACATTGCAAGTGGGATCCCAATACCGCCATTCTCTCCGGCGACTCCATGCTCCTCCTGGCCATGAAGCTCATTCAGGGCGTTCCAGCCCAGTTTGCGCCTGAGGTGATGAAGGTTTTCGTGGATTCTGCCCTTGAGATTGACGAAGGGCAGCAGTACGACGTCAACTTTGAGTCGCGCCTCGACGTTACGGAGGAGGAATATCTGGAAATGATCCGCCTCAAGACTTCCGTGCTCCTCGGGTGCGCCGCCAAGATGGGTGCCATCTTGGCGAGAGCTTCTGTCGACGATGCCCGTCTGCTCTACGGCTTTGGTGAAAAGGTGGGGCTGGCCTTCCAGCTCCAGGACGACTATCTTGATGTCTATGGTGATGCCAAACTGTTTGGCAAACGCATTGGTGGCGACATTCTTTGCAATAAGAAAACCTTCCTGCTTATTTCTGCCCTTCGCATGGCTGATGACGGACAGTTGCAGCAGTTGCTGGGCTGGCTCAATCAGCCCAACCCCGATGCGGAGCAGAAGATTCAGGCCGTCACGTCCCTCTACGATGCCTTGGGCATAGGCCCTCTCTGCCAGCAGCGCGTGGCGCAATACTTTTCCGAGGCCCGTCAGCTGTTGGAGCAGGTCAGCCTGCCTGCCGACCGCAAGGCTACGCTCTGGAGTTTTGCCTCCTCTCTGTTCAACAGGGCATTCTGACCCTTTTCTTTGTTCCCTCTTATGCAGTTCATCGATACTCATGCCCATCTTTACGGTGAAGAATTCCTCTCCGACATAGATGAGGTGCTTTCCCGGGCTCGCCAGTCCGGTGCCCATAAGATTTTCCTTCCTTCCACCACCATGCAGTCGGCCTTCCAAGCTTCTCAGCTCTCTGAGCGCTATCCCGGGTTCCTTTACCCCATGCTGGGGCTCCATCCTGAGGACATTCCTCAGGGCGACTATCATTCTGAGCTGGCCAAGATGGAGAAGCTGCTCTCTGCCGGTTCCCATCCCTTCATCGGCATTGGCGAGGTGGGGCTTGACTTCTATTGGGATGCCTCGCGCAGGGAGGAGCAGCTGGAGGTGTTCCGCATTCAGGTGGGCTGGGCCTTGAAGTATGACCTGCCCCTCATGATCCATTCGCGCAGTGCCCATGCCGACCTCATGGCCTGCCTCGAACCGTTTCGCGGCAGCGGTTTGCGCGGTGTGTTCCATTGTTTCACGGGCACGGCCGCCGAAGCCCGTGACTTGCTCAGCCATTCTGGCTTCATGTTAGGCATTGGCGGAGTGGTGACTTTCAAGAAATCAGCGCTTCCTGAGGCTCTCCGCGAGGTGCCCCTCAGTCGCATAGTGCTCGAAACCGATTCGCCCTACATGGCTCCCGTTCCCCATCGGGGCAAGCGCAATGAGTCGGCTTTCGTTCCTGAAATCATTGCCCGTCTGGCTCAACTCTATAGTGTCGGACCAGACGAGGTGGCCCTTCAGACCACCCGAAATGCTCTTGGCCTTTTCCCCTTGGCCGTGTAGAGGGGACGACAGAGGGGCTTCCGGCTTCATTTTGCGCCTTTTTAGCCTTAAAATAGGCCTTCTCATGGTGCCTGAAAATGGCGGAGAAGTGTTACTTTTGCAGTTTATTAACAATCATCCGAATAATGAAACAATCCAATAATCTTTCCATGGGCCTCACCTTGCTATTGGTGTGGTTCTCCTTTGGTTTTGCCGGTGCACAAAACGTTACGGGCCGCATCGTGTGTGGTTCGAAGGGTGTGGCCGGTGTGGCCGTGAGCGACGGCTATGAGTTGGTCCTCACTGACCGTGACGGACGCTATGCCCTACAGTCTGACAAGCGTAATGGATACGTTTTTTACACCCTTCCAAAGGGCTACGAGCCTGAAATGAAGGATGGTTTCTCTCCTCAGTTCTGGAGCCGCCTTTTTACGCCCGACAAAAACGTTAAGGAGGTTCACGACTTCTGTCTCCGTAGGGTCAGAAACAATAAGTACAACTTCCTTATCGGTGCTGACACGCATTTAGCCAATAGGGTAGAGGACCTCAACCAGTTTCAGCGCTGGTTTATCCCCAACTTAGAGAAGGAACGCCTTGCTGCGAAGGGCAGACCCGTCTATACCATGTTGCTCGGCGATCTGACATGGGATATTTACTGGACACAGAACTCCTACAACCTCCACGACTTCCTCGAGACGTGTAAAACGATGGGATATCATCTTCCCTTATGGCCCGTGATTGGCAATCACGACAACGACCCTTCGGTTCCCGGAGGTCCGGAAACGGATTTCCTCTCCAGTGCACCCTGGCGCGACATGATCAGTCCGAACTACTACTCTTTTAACTTGGGAAAAATCCATATCGTAGTGCTGGATGACATCTATTACAAGAACGAAGACACCGGAGGAACGTATGCCCAGGGGGTGGCAGGCAGCCGCAACTACGACGGTTTCATCACCGAGGAGCAGTTAGCCTGGCTGCGGAAGGATCTTTCGCTCATCAAGGATAAGAAGACCCCCATCATCGTAGCACTCCACATACCCGTCACTCGTTTGTCGAATGATTTCGAGACCGTTACCGACAAAATGGCCTCTCATTCCACGCTCCGCCTGCTCGATGAGCTCAAAGCCTTCCGCACCGTCCACGTGGTGAGCGGCCATACGCACTACAACTATACCACCCACCCCCGTGAGTATCCCAACACCACGGAGCACAACATTGCCGCGGTTTGTGCCACCTGGTGGAACACCGGCCATCTTACCGGCAGCCACCTTTGCAAGGACGGAAGCCCCGGCGGCTACTCGCTCTGGGAAGTCAAGGGCCGCAAACTTCGCTGGCAATACCACAGCATGGCTGAAAACGGCCATCCGCAGATGAGAGTATACGACATGAACGCTGTCCGCGACTTTTATCTCTCCGACCCGGCCATGAAGGCCATTGTCAAGAAGTATCCTGAGCGCACCAACTATGGGCTCGTCGATGATAACCTGATTTATGTCAACGTCTTTTCCTACGACGACGATTGGAAGGTGGAAATTCTCGAAAACGGACGTCCGCTCAAGGTGGAACGCATCCGCGATGAAGATCCTGCTCATACACTTGCCTACGACCGTGCCATTTATCAGATCAAGCACAAGGTGGGCGCCGGTTCTGCCACCAACCGCACGCTCCATCTCTTCAAGGCTCAGGCTTCTGAGGCAACTACGCCTGTCACCGTGAGGGTGACCGACTCCTTTGGCCAGGTGTATGAAGAAAACCTGCAACGTCCCAAGGCTTTCCATTTATGATAAGGAGTGGTTTCCCTCCTGTCCGTCGTTTGGGCAAGGGTGGGAAGCGCTGATGGCATATTGATTATGGAACTTTCGGAACTCATGCTGAAGTATCAGCGCCATGCCGGCGTCAGAGCGCTGCGCAAGGTGCTTGGGGCAGGCACTGCCGTCCCCGTTTATCTGGAGGGACTGCAAGGCTCAGCCCCTGCTTTGGTGCTTGCCGCCGCGTGTGACGAGAATCATGTCCTTATGGTGATGAATGACGAGGACGAAGCCGGCTACCTATACAGCGATCTCTCTCAACTGCTGGGCACGGAGGTCGTGCTGTTCTTTCCCTCGGCTTTTCGCCGCGGTGTGAAGTATGGCCAACCCGACGCCGCTAACGAAATACTGCGTACGGAGGTGCTCAGCCGCCTGAGCAGCGTTTCTGCAGGGCCCATACTTGTGGTGACCTATCCCGACGCCCTTTCCGTGAAGGTGGCACCCAAGGCTCAGGTGGAGGCCAACTCCATCAGTGTGCGTGTGGGCCAGAACGTAGACATGACCTGGCTGGAACATCGCCTGGTAGACCTCGGCATGAGGCGCACCGACTATGTTTACGAGCCGGGCGACTTTGCCGTGCGTGGCAGCATCCTTGATGTCTACTCCTATGCCGGCGAACTGCCCCTGCGCATCGATTTTTTTGGCGACGAGGTGGACAGCATACGCACGTTCAGCATTGAGAGCCAGCTCTCAGAGGAGAAACTCTCCGAGGCCACCATTATTCCTGAAATGTCGGTGGTGGACGGACAGCGCGTTTCGCTTTTCAACTTCCTTCCTGACGATACCCTCCTCGTGAGCCACGGTCTGGGCTATGTGGCCGACGTAGTTCGACAGACGTTCAAGGCCGGTTTCTCTGCCCAGGCCCAGGTGGAACGCGAGGCCGGAGCTTCTGAGGCCTCTGAGGTGCTCTCGCCAGACATGCTCTTGCTTTCCGGCGAGGATTTTGAGCGCGAAGCAGGGGCGTTTGTCCAGATTGTGGTGGGTACAAGGCCTGAACGCACCAAGGGCACGCGCATCAGCTTCCATACAAGCCCCCAACCCCTCTTTCACAAGAATTTTGAACTGCTCAGTTCCTCTCTCGCAGACAGCGCCCAAGAGGGTTATGGCCTCTATGTCCTTGCCGACAGCCCCAAACAGCACGAACGCCTGTGCGAGATCCTTCAAGAGATGCGGCCCCATCTACGCTTCGAGGCCGTGGAACGAACACTGCATGCCGGTTTTCGCGACGAAGACCTGCGGATCTGTCTCTATACGGACCATCAGGTGTTCGATCGCTTCCACAAATACCAACTGCGCAGCGATCGGGCCCGCACGGGCAAGGTAGCACTCACGCTCAAGGAGGTGCAGCAGTTTGAACCCGGCGATTTTATCGTGCACGTGGATCACGGCATCGGACAATTCGCCGGATTGGTACACGTCGAACAGGGCGCCGCCGAACAAGAGATGATGAAACTCGTCTACCAGGGGGGCGACGTGGTTTATGTGTCCATTCATTCCCTCAACAAGGTCAGCAAGTACAAAGGCCGCGACGGCCAGCCGCCCAAACTGAGCAGGCTCGGAACTGGTGCGTGGGAAAAAATGAAGGACCGCACCAAGAAGAAGATTAAAGACATTGCCCGAGATCTCATCCAGCTCTACAGCCAGCGGCGCAGCGAGCGCGGTTTCGCCTTCAGCCCCGACGGCTACATGCAGCATGAGCTTGAGGCGAGCTTTCTATACGAAGACACCCCCGACCAGCTCCGCGTAACCCAGGAAGTAAAGAAGGACATGGAAAGCCAGCGCCCCATGGACCGTCTCGTATGTGGCGACGTGGGTTTCGGAAAGACCGAAATCGCCATCCGGGCTGCCTTCAAGGCTGCCACGGACGGTAAACAGGTGGCCGTACTGGTGCCCACCACTGTTTTGGCCTATCAGCACTATCAAACCTTCTCGCAGAGGCTTAAGAACTTCCCTGTAACCGTTGACTACCTGAGCCGCGCCCGTTCTGCGGAGAAGACACGGCAGATCCGAGAGTCGCTCAAGTCGGGGCGGACGGAAATTATCATTGGCACGCACAAGCTCATCAGTAAAACCATAGAATTTCACGATCTCGGACTCCTCATCATCGATGAAGAACAGAAGTTTGGCGTTGCCACAAAGGAGAAACTCCGCCAGATGCGCGTGAATGTCGATACCCTGACCTTGTCCGCCACTCCCATACCGCGCACGTTGCAATTCTCACTCATGGGTGCACGGGATTTGTCAGTGCTGCAGACTCCACCGCCCAACCGTTATCCCATCCATACGGAGGTACATCCGTTCGGGCATGAGGTGATAGCCGATGCAGTGAATTTTGAAATGAGCCGCAATGGTCAGGTGTTCATCGTGTGCAACCGGATAGCGAAGCTCGGGGAGTTGGACAACCTGCTCAGGAAGCACGTACCCGATGCCCGGGTGGCCATCGGCCACGGCCAGATGCCCCCGGAAAAGCTCGAACAGATCATCATGGATTTCATCAACTATGATTACGACGTGCTGCTTTCCACCACCATTGTTGAGAATGGCATTCACATTCCCAATGCCAACACTATCATTATTGACGGTGCAAATAACTTCGGCCAGAGCGACCTCCACCAGATGAGGGGCCGTGTGGGCCGCAGCAACCGCAAGGCCTTCTGTTACCTGCTGGCTCCGCCGCTCAGCCTGCTGCCGCCCGACGCCCGTCGCCGCCTGGAAGCCATCGAAAACTTCTCCGACCTGGGCAGTGGCATCCACATTGCCATGCAGGACCTCGACATCCGCGGTGCCGGAAACCTTCTGGGGGCTGAACAGAGCGGCTTCATAGCCGACCTGGGCTACGAAACCTATCAGAAGATCCTGAGCGAGGCGGTCAGTGAGCTCAAAACGCAGGAGTTCTCCCAGCTCTACGCTGACGAGGCGCAGGAGAAGAATGAGCTCCGAGGCGACCTCTTTGTGGACGACTGCGTGCTGGACAGCGACCTTCCGCTCTACCTTTCTGAGACCTACATACCGGGCAGCGCAGAGCGCATGGCCTGCTACCGAGAGCTTGACGGCCTGAAAACGGAGGCTGAGGTGGCTACCTTCCGCAGCCGCATGGAGGACCGCTTTGGCCCCATGCCTGCTGAGGGGCTTGATTTGCTTCAAGTGGTGGTGCTCCGCCAGCTGGGACGCCAGTTAGGCATTGAGCGACTCCTGCTCAGGCAGGGTCAGCTGGCGCTTTACTTCGTTTCAAACCCCGACAGCGCTTTTTACCAGAGCACAACCTTCGGCCGCAGCCTGTCGTTTCTGCAGAGCGAGTCGCGCCGCTGCAGCCTGGGTGAGGTAAAGGGACGCCGCCGCATGGTAGTGAAGGGCATCACTACGATAGAAGAGGCCGTAAGTCTGTTGCGGCAAATCGCTTCCCAACCGTCTGTTTAGTTCACTTCAGAGGCAACCACTGCCCGTAGGTCAGCATTCTCCAGACCCATTCTGCCGGTCCAAAACGGTAGCGCGTCAACCACAGGAGGCAGAGCAGCGTCTCTGCAAAGAACACCATCGCTGCCGTGAACTCCACGGCGGTGAGTCCCATGGTGGTTCCCCATCCTAAGCCGATGCCATAGAACAGTGCACACCCTGCCACCGATTGTCCGAGGTAGCAGCTCAGTGCCATGCGCCCAGGTGCAGCCAGCACGGTGAACAGGCGGCTCCGTTCATGCCTGATGTAGAGCAACGCGAGGAGTCCCACATAAGCCGCGCCCATCGGATAGGCGCTCAGGGCATAGAGAATGGAGTGAACGATGGTGCCCCAAGGGTGGCCGTGAGTGCAGCTCCAAGCATAGAGGGTGGAGCAGGGGAGCCCCACGCCCAGAAGCAGCTGCGTGCCTTTCTTTATGGCCTGCTGGTGCGAGGGAAGGTTCTGATAGAGCTTCTGCCGGCCCACGTGGTAGCCTATGAGAAACAGACCGAGCACCTTCAGCAGGCGGTGGCCGTCCAGGAATTCATACATGCGTTCGTAAGCACCCTGCACGAGGAAGTCCCACACCTGAGCGTAGCTCGTGGCATCGCGCAGCCACGTGTGGAAATTTCCCTCATTGATGCCCCTCGCTTCTGCGTGGCTCCACCAGGCCCGTTCCATGGGTGACGAGAGTTCCCATCCAGCCCAGAGTTCCAAAGCATCAATGGCTATGGGAAGCAGCAGGAGCAGAGCGGCCAAACGGAGCATGTTCCTGCCGCTCAGACCGCGCAGCAGGGGCAAACACATGCCGCCCAAGGCATAGAGCAGCAGTATGTCGCCACTCCAGATAAAGAGCAGATGAACCAGACCGATGAGTGCCAGAAACAGCATCCTGCGCCAGAACAGCCGGAGGGCGTGGCGGCCCTTCAGCATGGCGCGCTCTATGAACAAGGCGAATCCTAACCCAAACAGCAGCGAGAATATGGTATAAAACTTGGCGTCGATCAGTAAGTACTGCATGAATCTCACTATTGCGTCGGTCTGAGCCGACGGCATGCTCTCGCGCAGCTCGTCCGGCAAGAAGGTCCAGAGCGAAAACTCGGGGAAATTGGCCAGACAGATGCCTGCAAGGGCAAACCCACGCGTGGCGTCCAGAATCACGTAGCGTTCGCGCCCCGTTGTGGGGCTGGCTGAGGTTTCACGACTCATGGCAGGGAAGGTTGGGGCTCTGGTTCATCGGGCTGAGCTATCTGGGCGCGGCGCACCTCGGTGTTTCCCCATCGGGGTACGTCGTGGGGCGTCAGGCCCTCTATGGCGGCAAGAATGCAGCGGTTGAAGTAGCCATGGCCCACGAGCAGCAGGCGTTTTCCGTCGTGATGGGCCAGCAGATAGGCAATGAGCCGGTGGGCGCGCTCCATGAGGTGCGGCTGCGACTCTACCGTTTCAGGAAAATCGTCGGGCCTGACTTCCTGTTCTTCGGTGCATACACCGGTGAGCGGTCCCCAGTCGCGCTCCCTGAGCAGTGAGCAGGGCTCCACGGGCAGGTGGAGCAGGCTGTTGAGGAGTTGGGTGGTGTCCATGGCGCGCTGGAGGTCGCTGCTGACGATGAGGTCGAGCTTTTCGCCCTGCAGCTGAGCTCCGAGGCGGAGGGCCTGCTCGCGTCCGAGAGGGCTGAGGTGGCCGGGCAACTGGCCTTGAAGGATTCGGCGCGCATTTTCCAGCGTCTCGCCGTGGCGTGCAATGAGTAAATGGATCATGGAGGGGCTTTCTAGGGGTGGCACAGCATTACTGGGTGCAAAATTACGAAAAAACACCCAATTTCCAGCGCCAAACTTGGCTGTGAAGGAAAAAATCACTACTTTCGCCTGCTGAATCATCGCTTTATCATCATGAAACATATACAGTCCATCACTTTCCGTGCCCTTTGTGCCGCCTTCATCGGGGCGTTGCTCATTGCCTTTCCTGACAATACCACAAAGTGGCTCGTGGTGGTGATCGGCGTGCTGTTCTTCATTCCCGGACTGGTGTCGTTTGGGGCTTATTTCCGTCTGAAGAAGGACGGTGGACAGTCGCTCCGCCCCCTGTTTCCCATACTGGGCTTAGGCAGCATCCTGTTTGGCCTGCTGCTCATCATTTTTGCCTCCGCCCTCATGGACTACATGAAGTATGTGCTGGCGGCATTCCTCGTGCTGGCCGGCGTTTCGTCTGCCGTGAGCATGGTTCGCTTCCGCACGGTGAAGAACGTAGCCCTGTTCTTCTTCATAGTGCCCGTGCTGATCATGCTGGTAGGAATTTTCGTGTTCCTGTATCGCGAACTGGAGCCCACCGTGGTTCATCAGCTGCTGGGAGGCACCAGCATAGCCTATGCCCTCTTTGAACTCATAGCCGGAATAGCCTTCCGCAAGGT
Source organism: Bacteroidaceae bacterium (assembly GCA_017468985.1). Taxonomy (GTDB): domain Bacteria; phylum Bacteroidota; class Bacteroidia; order Bacteroidales; family Bacteroidaceae; genus UBA6382. Next base: position 33,577 of record JAFUHF010000006.1, on the reverse strand, counting down.
GCGCAGGCAGCTCATGGAGCCTGCAACCGACGACGCACCTCCTGCCGAGCCCTCTGAGCCGCAGGAGCCTCAAGCCTCGTTGTCCGAGCCGGAGACCCAGACCGAGCAGACGGAAGAACCGCTTCCTGAAGAGGCGCCCCAGGAGGCTGAGCATTCTCAGCCGCAGCCCGAGCCGGAAGCCCAGGAGCCGCAGAAGCCCCGAGAGACCATCGACTTCACGGCCGACCATGCCGAGAAGCCTAAAGAAACCATAGACTTTACAGACTCCGCCGCCGAGTAACCCCAATCGGTCCTCTGAGGACCCAACTCGCCGCATGAATCTTGACGAACGAGACTCATGCGGCGTTTCTCTGCTTCCGAGTAAGGCCGAACGAGTCTCATTCATCCCTTCTCAACCTCTGAGTACCTCCGAACGAGCCTCATTCATCCCTGCTCACCCCAAAAAATAAGCCGAACGAGAGTCGTTCGGCATTTCTTGGCGGCTGAGAAGCAATGCTGCTCCCTCGGGCGAGCTTAGCGAATGAAGTTGGTATTAATGCGCCGAGGCTCTTCAGGCGGCAGGCCCTCCGATTCTTGCTGGGAGCGTATGGCCTTGATGAGGAAAGCCATGTTGCGGCCCAGAACGCGCATGATCTGCACGCCCTCCTCGTCCTGAAGGGCTTCCTCGGGAGTGTTGCCATGAATTTCGTTCCAGTAGCGGCTTGAGGCGATGGGCATTTCGTTGATCTGGAAATACTTGTTGAGCTGGTCAAGGGTGTTTCCAGTACCGGCGCGGCGTGCAGAAGCCACGGCGGCCCCCACCTTGAAGCGTTTGGAGAAGGGAGTGGAGTAGAACAGGCGGTTGAGGAAAGCCGTGAGCGTGCCATTGGGGCCGGCATAGTAGACGGGGGAGCCAATCACCAGTCCGTCGGCCTCGCTGAAGCGTTGGGCCACCTCGCTGACGAGGTCGGGGCTGAAGACACATTGGCCCTTTTCCGTGCACTTCTGGCAGCCAATGCAACCACGGATGTCCTTGTGGCCAATGTGGACGATTTCGGTCTCGATGCCCTCGCGCTGCAGCTCTGCGGCCACGAGGGAAAGGGCGGTGAAGGTGCAGCCGCGCGCATGGGGGCTGCCATTGATCAGGAGTACTTTCATGATGGTAGGTTTTTGAGAATGAATAGCGTTGATGAAGGGGTGGGCAGTGATTTTCAGGCACTTTATTTCCCCAAAGCCAGGTTGGCTATCTCTGCTGCCTCGGCGTCGGCCGACGATGCCTCAGCGCCGTGGATGGCCACGCCGTCGAGCACCGTGGCGTCGGGGCAGAGCTTGCGAATGAACCTCACGGAACTGCCCAACCCACTGCCTTCGTTCGTGCAGAAGGGGACGATGGTCTTGCCCCGGAAGGAAAACGACTCCAGAAAAGTGTAGCAAACCATGGGCATGGTGCCCCACCAGTTGGGATAGCCCAAGATGATGGTGTCGTAGGCATCGATGCTGGAAAGTGGATGGCTCATTTCGGGCCGCGTCTGCTCGCGCAGCTCCTGCTTGGCCTCCTCAATGCACGTCATGTAGGAGTCGCTGTATTTCTTCACCGTGTCAATCTGGAACACGTCGGCGTCGGGGATTCTGGCTTTGATTTTCTGGACAACCACCTCTGTGTTGCCCACCGCAAGCTGGCGAATGGAGCCATTCACATAGTTTTCGCCGCGACGGGAGTAGTAAGCAATAAGGATTTTAGACATGTGATGATTTTTAAAGGATAAAAAGAAGAAGGCATGGCCTGCGACCTGCCTTTCCGATGCTGATTAAGCCATAGGAGGAAATGCTGTCCATTCAAAGAACTGCTCGCGCTCGGCAATCCACCATCTGCCGTCGATCTTGACATACTTGTCCTGATAGCGCACGGCATGAACGGTGAGCTTGTCCTGTCCGTTGTCCTCGGTGACGAGTGTGGCCAGGGCATAGCAGGTGCCGGTGGCGTGGGTATCGTCAACGAAGTCAATGTTTTGCTGTCCATTCATGTGGAACGACACCTTGGCGGCGCCAAAAGCCTTGTACTGACGGATCATGTCCTGAACGTCGCGAGCCTGCATCCCGAGCTGGCCTCCGAAGTATACGTTGAGCTTGATGTCGGGACGGAAAATCTCGGTGTAGCAGTCCTGGTTGTTCTTGTCACTCTCGGTTGCGTAGTAGTCTACTAATGCTTTCAACTCTGCGCGGTCTTGAACACGGAAGTCCATGGTAGGTTGGTTTGTTTTAATGTGATGAATTTAGAATTACGCTGCAAAGTTATCGTAACTACATGGTCTGGATGCTATAAAAAAAGCGGACAAAATTGTATAAATCAGAAAATAAACGATGCCCTACAGTCGGAACTCGCTTGGGCGCGCCCCAAGATTCTTCTGCACGAAGTGGTTGAAGTGAGAGAGCGAGGAAAAATCGAAGAGGCGGCATACGTCGGAGACCGTGAGCTGGCGGTTTCGCAACATCCGACTGATGTCCAGCGCAGTATAACGGGTGATCCAGTAGCTCGCAGACATGCCGCTCACTTTTTTGGACACTTCAGAGAGATACTTAGGCGTGATGCAGAGCAGGTCAGCGTAGTAGGGGATGGAACGATGCTTGCGATAGTCGCCCCGCTCCAGTATTTCGATGAACTGCTCCATGATCTGATGATACGTGGAGCTGATAGTTTCTGAACCATAGATGGACGCGTGGAAATCGAAGAAATCAATGATTATGCACTCCACGGCGTTGCGCAATGCGTCGCGTCGGAAGATGTGACGGGTGTCGGCCAGGCGTTCCATGATGTTGCGGAAGTTGGCCTCACACTGCTTCTGCTGGCTGGGGGTGAGCGGAATGATGGGATTATGGAACAGCATGAGATGTCCGCGCATTCCGTAGTTGCTCGCAGGGGTGGACAGCTCTATGAAGGCTTGGGAAACGTAGATCACGTCTGCGTTGAAGTCACTGCTCTCCTGAAGATGGAGCAACAAGTCTCCCCTGCGCGAAATGATGAGGCAATTGCCGGCCTCGAAGCGGTGAAGCTTGCCATTGTGAGTGAAAGTGGCGTAGCCCGAATGGCAATAGGCGTGGCAAAGGTACGGGGCATACTCGGGCAACCCTATTTTCTGGAGGGTATGGTCAATAATAATGTGTTCGATGGCTTCCATATCTACAAAATTACAAAAAATCCTGAGCACCAACCCCCGTTCGGCAAGAAAAAAAGTGCGGCACCCTGTGCCGCACTTACCGAAATTATGAAAAGAATCCCTAAAAGGGCAAAACGACTATCGGATGAAGAGCAGTTCGCGGTATTTTGGAAGGGTCCACATCTCGTCTTCCACAATGAGCTCCAGTTTGTCGATGTGATAGCGTATGCTTTCGAGGAAGGGAGCCACGGTGTCATGGTAGAGCACTGCCTTTTCGCGCGTGCTGGCCACCTTGTTGGCCACCTTGCGTGCGTCGATCATTTTCTGCACGTTTTCAATGATGAAGCCCGTATGCTTGGAGATCTTCTTGATGATGGCAATGTTGTCGGCATTGATGGCATCGGCTTCGTCCTTGGGGAAAACGCTGGCCAGCTTGTGCACATTGTCAATGAGCATGCTCTGATACCTGGTGGCTACCGGGATGATGTGATTCATGGCCAGGTCGCCGAAGACGCGGGCTTCAATCTGGATTTTCTTGGTGAAAGTTTCCCACTTGATGTCGTTTCTGGCCTTCAGTTCATACTCCTTCATGACGTTCATTTCCTGGAACATCTTTACCGACTCCTCGTCCAGGTAGCGGTCGAAGATGACGGGGCAGCTCGTTTCGCAGTCAAGGCCGCGGCGGCGTGCTTCCTGCTTCCACTCCTCGCTGTAACCGTTGCCCTCGAAGTGGATGGGCTTGCAGGTCTTGATGTCTTCCCTGAGAATGGTGAGGATGGCCTCCGTCTGCTCCGTGCCGGCAGCAATCAGGGCGTCGACGCGCTTCTTGAAGCTCGTGAGAGCCTGGGCCACGGCTGTGTTGAGCACCAGCATGGAGGCAGCACAGTTGGCCTGGGAGCCGACGGCGCGAAACTCGAAGCGGTTACCGGTGAAGGCAAAGGGAGAGGTGCGGTTGCGGTCCGTATTGTCGATGTAGAGGTCGGGAATCTGGGGAATACCGAGCCTGACTTCGTGCTTGCCCTTGAGCTTGGAGAGCTCCGTGGGCGAAGCCTGTTCGAGCTTGTCGAGCACTTCGCTTACCTGACGGCCGAGAAACGACGATATGATGGCTGGCGGCGCTTCATTGGCTCCGAGACGGTGCTGATTGGAGGCCGACATGATGGATGCCTTGAGCAGACCGTTGTGACGATAGACGCCCATCAGGGTTTCCACCACGAAAGTGATGAACCGCAGGCCGGAGTTCTCGTCTTTGCCCGGTGCGTGGAGCAAAATACCGTTGTCCGTAGAGAGTGACCAGTTGCAATGCTTGCCGCTACCGTTGATTCCCTTGAATGGCTTCTCGTGGAGCAAGCAACGGAAGCCGTGCTTCCGTGCTACCTTGCGCATAAGCGACATGATGAGCATGTTGTGGTCTACCGCAAGGTTGCATTCCTCATAAATAGGTGCCAGCTCGAATTGGTTGGGGGCTACTTCGTTGTGACGGGTCTTGCACGGGATTCCCAGCTCCAGGGCTTGAATCTCCAGATCCTTCATGAACTCTGCTACACGGCTTGGAATGGCCCCGAAATAGTGGTCCTCCATTTGCTGGTTCTTTGCAGAGTCGTGTCCCATAAGCGTCCTCCCTGTCAGCTCCAGATCAGGCCTTGCAGCATACAGCCCCTCGTCTACCAGGAAGTATTCTTGCTCCCACCCAAGGTTGGCCTGCACATGTTTCACCTCTGGATTGAAGTAACGGGCCACGTCCGTCGCTGCTTTGTCCACGGCAAGGAGTGCACGCTTGAGCGGCGCCTTGTAATCGAGAGCCTCACCCGTGTACGAGATGAACACCGTGGGAATCATCAACGTGTCGCCCACTATGAAGACAGGCGATGAGGGATCCCAGGCAGAGTAGCCGCGAGCTTCGAAGGTGCTTCGGATACCCCCACTGGGGAAAGAAGAGGCGTCGGGCTCTTGTTGCACGAGCTGCTTGCCGCTGAAATCCTCGATCACGCCTCCTTTGAGGTCGTGCTCGATGAAAGCATCGTGTTTCTCGGCTGTGCCTTCGGTCAGAGGCATGAACCAATGAGTGCAATGGGTTACGCCATGCTCTATGGCCCATGTTTTCATGCCGGCAGCCACCTGATCGGCCACAGAATCGTCCAGAAAAGCGCCGTTCTCAATGACGTCACGGAGTTTCTTGAACACATCAAGGGGGAGATACTTTAGCATCTTCTGTCTGTCGAAGACATATTTGCCGAAATACTCACTCGGGCGCTCTGTGGGCACCTTAACTTCTAAAGCCTTCTTCTGAAAAGCTTCTTCAACTACTTTAAATCTTAAGTTTGACATATAAATTAATGTTTTACGGCTGCTGCAACCTACGCGCGAGAGAGGTAAATGGCCTTCTCACAGGTTAAATCAGAGCCAAGTTGATATTCTTTCGATGGCCTCGACTGTATTTTCCCTGCTCGCGAATGACGTGAGCCGGATGAAGCCCTCACCGGAGGGGCCAAAGCCTACTCCGGGGGTGGAAACGAGGTGGGGACCCTCAAGCAATGCCTGGAAAAAGTCCCAACTGCCCATGGAACCCGGGGTCTGCACCCAGATGTAGGGTGCATCCTGGCCGCCGTAGACGTTCAGGCCGCAGGCTTTGAGGCCCTGACGCATGATTCGGGCATTCGTCATGTAGTAACTGATGGTTTTCCTGACTTGCTGCTTGCCTTCAGGGGTGTATGTGGCTGCTGCGGCGCATTGGGAGATGTAACTGGTGCCGTTATACTTGGTGCTCTGGCGCCGGTTCCACAACTGATTGATGCTTACTTCTGCCCCGTCGTCGGAAAGCATGGTGAGCTCCTGCGGTATCACAGTGTAGCCGCAGCGAAGGCCCGTGAAACCTGCCGTCTTCGAATAACTGTGGAATTCTATGGCGCAACGCTTGGCTCCCTCTATTTCATAGATGGAGTGGGGGATGTCGGGAGACTGAATGTAGGCTTCGTAGGCGGCGTCATACATGATGATACTCTTGTGCCTTAACGCATAGCTCACCCATTGGGCCAACCCATCGCGCGTGATCACTGCTCCGGTGGGATTATTGGGATAACACAGGTAGATGATGTCGGCATGGCCGGCTGGAGGCTCTGGCGAGAAGTGGTTGGCCGCATTGCAGGGCAAATAAGTGATGTTGCTCCATCCACCGTCGGAATAATGGCCGGCACGACTGCCCATCACATTGGAGTCAACGTAAACGGGATAGATGGGATCGGTGAGGCAGAGGCTGTTGTTCTGGCTGAGGATATCACCAATGTTGCCCGTGTCGCTCTTGGCCCCATCGTTGATGAAAATATCGTTGCGCTCCAGGTGGATGCCGCGCGGAAGGAAGTCATTTTCCAGAATGGCATCCTGAAGGAAGGCATAGCCATGCTCAGGACCGTAGCCGCGGAAGGTGGCCTTCTCGCCCATCTCGCTCACGGCCTTGTGCATGGCTTCGATGACGGCCGGAGCCAGCGGCTGCGTGACGTCGCCTATGCCGAGGCTGATAATGTTTGCCTCGGGATGGGCCGCGCGATAGGCATTTACGCGGTTGGCGATGTCTATGAACAAGTAGCTCTTCCGGAGCTTCAGGAATTGGGCGTTGATTTGGGTCATGTTCTTGGTGTTACAGGTCAATTTCTCCCTCAAAAACGGTGGTGGCCGGCCCCGTGAGGTATACATGGTTGTCAGACTCCCTCCACTCCACGCTGAGCTCGCCGCCGTCCATCACGATTTTCGATGACCGACCGGCGATCTTCGTCAATGAGGCTGCCACGGCTGTGGCGCAAGCCCCGGTGCCGCAGGCCAGGGTGATGCCGGAGCCCCGCTCCCATACGCGCGTGCGCAGACTACCGTCGGGAAGGAGCTGCGCAAACTCTATGTTGCACTTCTGAGGAAAGATGGGATGATGTTCGAGGGCCAGGCCTTCCTTCTCCATCTCTATGAGACGAATGTCGGGCACGAAGACAACGAAATGAGGGTTCCCCATCGAAACGAAGGTACCCTGATAGGTCTTTTCATGAGCATAGATCACTCCTTCAACCATCTCTCCACCCGATGTGGCAAGCTGGGAAGGCTGGTGGAACATGGGCTGGCCCATGTCAACCGTTGCGCTCAGTACGTGGCCGGTAGAATCAGTGTGCAGCTTCAGTGATTTGATTCCGGCACGGGTCTCGATACGGATCTCCTTAGACGAGGTGAGCCGGTGGTCATACACGTATTTGCCCACGCAGCGGATGCCGTTCCCACACATGAGTCCTTCAGAACCGTCGTTGTTATACATTCGCATCTGGAAGTCCGCTACACTCGATGGGGCGATGAGAATGAGTCCGTCACTGCCTATGCCTTGATGCTGACGGCTCCAAAGACGAGCTGCATGCGATGGATCAGGAATCTCCTGCTCTCTGACGTCTACATAGATATAGTCATTGCCTGCTCCGTGCATTTTGGTGAAGTGAACTTTACTCATTCTTCTGTTTTTTCTTTGTGTGAAACCTTAATTCACCTGCAAAGTTAAGAATTTATTTTGATGGATGTCAAAAATGAATATTGTTTTATTTGAATTTTTGAGATTTTTCGATTGTTTTAGTGTCAATTTGAAAGAAAATCTGTCGAAAATATATGAATTTGTCAACTTTTGGGGTTTTCGTCGCAGTAACGTTGCATAATCTCCCCGTAGGCATCGATTCTGCGGTCGCGGAGGAAGGGCCACCAGCGGCGGACGGCCTCTGTGCGCTCCATGTCGAGGCTGACCGTGAGTTCGGCTTCCTCGCTCGTGGGGGCCTGGGCGATGATCTCCCCCTGTGCACCGCAAACAAAGCTGCTGCCCCAGAAGGTGATGCCTTGAGTGAGCCCTGAAGGGTCAGTTTCGCGGCCAACGCGGTTGACGGCCACGACTGGAAGGCCGTTGGCTACGGCGTGGCCACGCTGAACGGTGATCCAGGCCTCGCGCTGCCGCTGCTGCTCGTCGGGCGTATCGCTACTTTCGAAGCCAATAGCCGTGGGGTAGATCAGGATTTCGGCACCATGCAGGGCCATGAGACGGGCGGCCTCAGGGTACCACTGATCCCAGCATACGAGAACGCCGAGCTTGCCTACGCTGGTCTGAATGGGCAGGAAACCAGTGTCGCCCGGGGTGAAGTAGAACTTTTCGTAGTAGGCAGGATCGTCGGGGATGTGCATCTTGCGGTAAATGCCGGCTATGGTTCCGTCGCGCTCCAGTACGACGGCCGTATTGTGGTAGAGACCGGCGCTGCGCTTCTCAAAGAGGGAGCTTACAAGCACGATGCCGCACTCTTTTGCTATCTGTGCATAGAAACTGGAGGCCTCGCCCGGAATGGGCTGGGCCAGGTTGAAGCGTTCTACGTTCTCAGTCTGGCAGAAGTAGAGGGAGTCGTGGAGTTCCTGAAGCACAACGAGCTGACACCCTTCGTGGGCCAGCTTTCTGATCTTTGCCGCAAGGCGCGAACGGTTGTCGGCGGTGTGTTGTGAGTTGGCTTGCTGAATAAGTCCAATGGTGAGCGTTCTCATTATATATAATAAGGTATTAAATCTGGAGTATGCCTTTGGGAATTTGCATCGTGGAACAGTGGAGCGATCCGTGCTGCTTGATGAGCACACGGCTGTCAATGCCGGTTACCGCATGAGTGGGGAATGCCTGCTGCAGAATGGCGTGGGCCTGTTCGTCGTTGTCGGGCTGGCCATAGGTGGGCATGAGCACCTCGTTGTTGATGACCAGAAAATTGGCGTAAGTGGCCGGAAGTCGTTCTCCGTCGCAGAAAATGGGGTCGGGAAGCGGAAGGGGCAAGAGGCGGTAGGGCCGGTCACCGGCCGTGCGGAAGTCCATCAGCTCTTGCTCCATGAGGCTGAGCTCTGCATAATGTTCGTCGTGCTTTTGGTTGCACTTTACGTAGACGATGGTATCGTCGGGGCAGAATCGTGCCAGCGTGTCGATGTGGCCATCAGTGTCGTCGCCGGCCAGGTGGCCGTGATGGAGCCACAGCAGGCGGTGGGCATGGAGTTCCTTCTGGAGTTTGAACTCAATGTTTTCCTGATTTAGGGATGGGTTGCGGTTGGGATGGAGCAGACAGTGGCTGGTGAGCATGAGCGTGCCCCTTCCGTCGCTCTCAAGGGAGCCGCCTTCCAGTGTGAAGTCGAGGCAGTCCACGTAGTCGCCCTTGAGCCACCCTTGGCGGTAGGCTCCGAGGGGGATGGCATTGTCGAGCGCGGAGGGAAACTTGTTGCCCCAGCCGTTGAAACCGAAGTCCTTGACTTTCCACCGCCCTTCTTCCCTTACGAAAAGGGGACCATGGTCGCGCGTCCACGTATCGTTGGTGGGGAGGGAGCAGAAGCGTATGTTGTTCAGGTTTTTCGCAGGTAGCTGCTGAATGAGCAGATGGTGGACCGCTTGGGCCTCGGGCGTTACGATGAGCAGTCCCTCTGAGTTTGAGATGTGGAAGGAGAGTTTTACGTAGAAGTCAGTAACGTCCTTCATGATGGGGGCCCAGTCGGTGGCTGCGTGGGGCCAGGTGATCATTACTCCGCTCTGTGGAAACCACTCTGCAGGCAGTACCGACTCCAAAAGCTCTATCGGATGCTCTTTCCGTATGCCGCCCTTGAACTGCAGGGTGAAGTCGGCAATCGTTGCACTTCTGGCTTTGACTAATAAACCCATAAATACATCGTTTAAAGTGGCAAAGTTACGATTTAGCGTGCGATGGGACAACAGAAAAGGAAAGTTTTTCCTTTCCATCGGCGGATGGAGTGCAAAACGCGCCTCAAATGGCCCAATGGGCCGGCCCTGCGGCGTTGGGCGAAAAAAGTCAGGGCTTTCTCGGGCCGTTTGGTCAGTTAATCGTAACTTTGCACTCTACAATGAATAAGACATTTTACTAACTCCACTAATCCATAAAGTAATGAAAAGAGGTATTATGGTCGTTTGCATGGTGATCGCAGCTTTCGTAGGCAGCAATGCCGAAGGCTGGAACAAGAATCCCGTTATTTCCCACCGTGGAGCGTGGAAGAACACAGGGAACCCTCAGAATTCGCTGGCTTCCTTCCGCGATGCAGCCAAGTTGGGCTGTCATGGCAGCGAGTGTGACGTGTGGTTTACCAAGGACGACTCTATGGTGATCTTCCACGACAGCAAACGCAATGGGAAATACATTGAAGAGACGCCTTATTCCGAAATACGTGCTCAGTTGCTCGCTAATGGCGAAGTGGTTCCCACCCTTCGGGAGTATATCACCGAAGCCATGAAGCAGAAAAAGACCAAACTCATCATTGACATCAAGACTTTTGTGAAGGATAAGCCTCGCACGGTGAAGCTCGCCCTGGCTGTGAACGCCTTAGTGGAAGACATGAGGGCGAAGAAGTGGGTGGAGTACCTCGTGGGCTATGTTCCAGCCGGCGTTGCCATTCGTAAGGTGACGGATTTGCCCGTGGCCTACCTGGGCAAGTGGCAAAAGGACGATCCGGAGGCCACACCAGAGAATATGAAGAAAAATGACCTGCGCTGCATTGACTATCAAGACCAGCAATACCACCGCCGCCCCGAGTGGCTGCCCGTGTTTAAGCAGATGGGGACACACCTCAACGTTTGGGTGGTCAACGAGGAGTCGGAAATGCGCCATTTCCTTAACAACGGCTTCAACTACATCACTACCGACGAACCTGAGCGCCTCCTGAAGGTGTATCAGGCCGATGCCAAGACTTACAGGAAGGCATTGAAGCGCAAATAAGGACTGAATGCCTTTACCCTCATTCATGATTATCATAGTCGCTGATTTCGTGAGGAAACTTCCAGATACCATAGCTACGTGCCATGTTGAGTAAGAACCGTGTGAAGAGCGTGCGCGCCCTCGCCATGAAGAAAGAGCGCGACCAACTGGGACTATTCGTTGCAGAAGGTCCCAAGTTGGTGGCCGAACTGTGGCAAAAGTTTCGCGTGAGCTACGTGGCGGCCACCTCGTCGTGGCTGAAGGAAAACGCGGCTCTTGTTCATTCCCTGCGCGAAGTGGACGAGGTAAGCGAGGAGGAGCTTCGGCGCGTCAGCTTGCTGCAACATCCGCAAAGCGTGCTCGCTGTAATGGAAAAGCCTCGCGAATCGGGCTGGGAGGCAGACGTTCCGGCCCGTGAACTCTGTCTGGCGCTCGACGATGTGCAGGATCCGGGTAATGTGGGCACCATTTTGCGACTGGCAGACTGGTTTGGCATCCACTACGTATGGTGTTCGCCCCAAACGGCCGACGTATATGGTCCCAAAGTAGTGCAGGCCACTATGGGAGCCTTGGCACGGGTGGAGGTAAGGACCGAAAACCTTGAACCGATGCTCGCCAGTGTTGGCAGCGAAGTGCCCGTTTATGGCACCTTTCTGGACGGGGATAATCTCTACGCTCAGCATCTGGAACAAAGGGGCATCATCGTGATGGGCAACGAGGGAAAGGGTATCCGACCAGCCGTTGCCCGTATGGTGAGCCGCCGATTGCTCATTCCGGGCTATCCCGAGGGACAGAGCAAGGTGGAAAGCCTGAATGTGGCCATGGCCACGGCCATTGTGTGCGCCGAATTTAGAAGAAGGGCAGGGCAATAGAGAAATAGCTGCTGCCGCAATAACGAAACCATCATGAATGATACCTTATTATATATCACTGCTCATCTTCCCCATGTGGCTGCAGCCATTTTACTGCTTTGCCTGCTGGCCTACATGCTGATTCGCTTTCCCGTCTATCGCCTCAGGGGCAAACACTTCCTTTATCTCCCAACCGAGATGGGAGGTGAGGAGTTTCTCTCCGTGGTGGTCGTAGCTACGGGTGACGATCAGGCCTTGCAGCAGCACCTGGAGTGGTTTGCCACGCAGTCATACGCCCATTACGAGGTGGTTGTGGTCTACGACGTGGCCCGACTGGACGTGGCAGAGGTGGTGGGGATCATGGAGAATAAGTATGGCCACGTGCGCCATACGTTCATGCCCGAGTCGGTGCAGGGAGTGAGTAAGCAGAAGCTGGCCTTCACGCTGGGCATTCGTTCGGCCAAGAGCCAGTGGGTGGTGCTGCTTACGTCCGACAATGTGCCAGCCGGCAGAGATTGGCTTTCGTATATGGCGAAGGCGGTGAGCGATGACTACGACATGGTGCTCAGCTACAGCAACTACGAAAACGATGGCTCTCTGGATGCCAGCCGCTGGACGCTCGACCGCATTCTGAGGCAACTGCGTTACTTCCATGCTGCGGCGTCAAGGAGCAAGGGAAGGGCCGTGGGCGGCTTTCTTTCCGGCATGATGTTGCGCAAGCAGGCCTTTACCGACGGCAGGGGCTTTGCTTCAGGCCTGCATCAGCATGGAGGTGAGGATTTACTCTTGGCCGATGGTCTGGCACGAGAGGGAAGAACCACTGTTTTGCTGCATCCGGAGGCCACCATAGCCGTGCAGCTGCCGCAATATGTGGGCGATTGGGAAAAACAGCGCTTGCAGAGCCTTCGTAGCACCAGATATTTGAGCCGAAGGGCAAAGAATGAGCGACTGAGGTGGGGTGTTTCCACGGCCTGCATGTATCTTGCCCTACTGCTCACGGTGGGACTGCTCGTTTGGTATGTCATGGTGTCGGCCTACCTGCTGTCTTTCGGTCTGGCAGGGTTGTCGGTGCTCGTTTGGCTGGTGGATCAGTATCTTTTCAGCCGTACCACCGAAAAGCTGGGCGAAGGTTCCTTCTTCCTGCTCTATCCTGCCTATAATCTTACGCAACCGCTCTATAATCTGGCCTATCGCATTCGTTCTCGCTTTGGCAGACGGGCCGTTCAGATATAGGTCCATTTTTGCGCCATACTTCGTGTCAATGCGCGATTATTGCAGAAAAGAGTGTGCCATTAGGAAGAAAATGATTATCTTTGTCCCATCAATTTTAATCCTATTATAAAGATGAAAATACAAAAATTATTCCTTTCTGTGGCCCTGCTGTGCTCAGTAAGCGCCATGGCTGACACGGAAATTATAGCCCATCGCGGCTATTGGAGGGCACCCGGTTCGGCCCAAAACAGTTTAAGCTCCTATCAGAATGCTGATCGCATTGGTTGCTTTGGTTCAGAGATTGATGTATGGCTGACCAAGGACGGCGTAGTGGTGGTGAACCATGATCCTTCCTATAACGGTGTGGTGCTGGAGACGGCAACCTATGCCGGTGAGGTGAAAAACCTGAAATTGGCCAACGGAGAAAAACTGCCAACCCTGGAGGAATATCTTCAGGTGGTGAAAAAAGGTAAGACACGCCTGGTGATTGAAATCAAGACCCACAAAGACATGTGGCGTGAAAACCTCTGCGTGGACAAGGTGCTGGAATTGGTAAAGAAATACAAACTCACCAAGAGAGTGGACTACATAGCCTTTTCTTACAACGCTACTTTGCGTCTCATCGAAAAGGCACCGAAAGGCACTGAGGTGTACTACCTGAATGGCGACAAGTCACCGCAGGAACTCAAGCAAATTGGCGCTGCCGGTCCTGACTATAACGAAAACATCTTCCTGTCTAAGCATCCTGAGTGGCTCGCAGAGTTTAAGCGCTTGGGTCTGAAGGTAAATGTTTGGACGGTAGACAAGAAGGAGAATCTTCAGTTTTTTATAGATAAAGGCGTGGAGTTCATCACTACCAATGAACCCGAACTTCTCAAGGGCATGTTGGGCAAGTAAGGCTCTAACGACTCCTTCGGACTTCTGGCAAGGAACTTGAAAAGGCATCTTGCCAGATTTTTTATTTGCAACGGTCTGAAACGCTCATTAAGCGGCCAGATTTTCAAGAATAAGAAAGAGAAGAGAGAGGTGCATCAGGCGTTTTTGGGAAAAAATCAGAAAAAGGTCCTTTTTTCAAAAGATCCCCAATGGGTAAAACGCGATGCAAGGGTTGCAGTATGGAACTCGTTAGGAAAGGAAAGAAAAAATGTATACCTCTTTCTCTTATCACTCGTTTTTTCGTAACTTTGCCAACTAAATAATGAAATAAACAGGAGATGATGCAAAAACGTATAGTCTTGATGTTGCTTTGCCTACTGATAGGTGCAGGAACCATATGGGCTGCCAAAAAGAAAAAGACGGCAAACGAGGCCATGGAGAAAACCATGTATCTTTTTGGTGTGGCAAAGAATTATGGTGACTCCATTTCAGTGATGACGGCCATATTTCCGATGGAGCGCGTGGCCCTGATGCCCAATAAGGCAGTGGCCAATCTGGAAATGTATACAGAGCAACTCTCCCTGTTCTTTAAGTTGCAAGGGCAGTATGGCTACATCTGTGCAACCTATTATGCCGATAGTTATAAGGATGCTGAGAAAAAGTATCTGAAGGCGCGTAAACGCTTCAGGAAAGAAACCAACCTGACACTGCAAACGCTCTCGAACGATGACTTTAAGTATGAATACGTAGACTCAAAGCAGATCTACCGTAACGATGTGAGCATATCTGGAGAATAAGTAGGGAAAACTGTCTTGGCTCAGTGAGCCTTTTTCTTGATGCGAGGCATGGGTAGGATATCGCAGGTGTTCTGACCAACCGGAAGAGCAAATCGCGATGGTCAACGTCAGTTATTAGAAAATGGGGCTTGGCACCATCATAGGGTGAGCGGAGTATGGGATTGCTGAGTAAAAGGCCTCTGGTCCGTCACTTTCAGAAAGAGCAAATCGTCGCAAATCAGACCCACAATCTTGCCATCGCAATAGAGCCCGTAGTCACCAAACATTTTGCGGACATGAATGGAGCCTGCCTCTGAGGTTTGGTCAAGAATGTACTGAACGAAGTTGTCGGAGCATGCCATAAGAATGGAAGTTTAAGTTACAAAAGCAGCAATTAATTTTGTTTTTAGGTAAGAGCAGGCTCTGTTTCAGATAAAAGAATGACGAAAAAGAGAGTGTGAATGAGGACTTTTTATTAATTTTGCAGCGAATATATCACAAGGAGTGAAAATTAAGGATATCGTCAGAGCCCTTGAGAGTTTCGCGCCTCTGCCCCTGCAAGAGGATTATGATAATGCCGGTTTGCAGACGGGACTGCCAGAGGCGGAAGTATCAGGGGCATTGTTGTGTTTAGATGTCACCGAGTCTGTAGTGGAAGAAGCGGTGGAGCAGGGTTGCGGCATCGTGGTGAGTCATCATCCCGTAATGTTTCGTCCTCTGCGGCACCTGACGGACTCGTCTCAACCGGAACGCATAGTGAGGATGGCGCTGAAAAACGATGTGGCCATCTATTCGGCTCACACCAATCTGGACAATGCCCGTGGTGGTGTGAATTTTGAGATGGCGTGCCGGCTGGGGCTGCAGGACGTAGACTTTCTGCAACGGCATACGGACGAGAGCGGTAGCGGCGTGACAGGCATGCTGCCAGAACCTGAAGAGGCTGCGGCATTTCTGAAGAGAGTGAAGGATATGTTTGGCGTAGAATGCCTGATGCACAACGAATTGTTGCAGAGAAGCATACGGAAAGTAGCCCTTTGTGGCGGTGCTGGCGACTTTCTGCTGAAAGAAGCTGTAGCATGGGGGGCTGATGCCTTCCTGACAGGCGAAATGCGCTATCACGTATACTTCGGACAGGAACAGCAAATACAGATAGCCACGTTAGGCCACTATGAGAGCGAACAGTTTACGCAGCACCTCCTGAAGTCCATCCTTGAGAAAGCACTCCCCGAGCTGAAGGTAAGAATCACTCAGCAGAAGACCAACCCTGTTTATTATTTGAAATAAGTTATAATGGCACGCGAAACAATGAAAGTATTAAGCCCATCGGAAATGTCGGTGGAGCAGAAGTTAAAAATGCTCTATGAGTTGCAGACAGTATTGTCGAAAATAGACGAAATCCGTACCATGAGAGGAGAATTGCCTCTTGAAGTGCAGGATCTGGAAGACGAAATAGAAGGTCTTTCGATTCGTATAGAGAAGTTGCAAGATGAGATTAAAACCATCGATGCCAACATCAACAAGTGGAAAGAAGAGAAGCTTGTGGCTCAGAATATGATAGACAAGAACACGGCTCATCTGGACAATGTAAGAAATAGCCGTGAGTATGACGCACTGAGCAAGGAAATAGAATTCCAGAACCTGGAGATCCAGCTCCGCGACAAGCGCATACGCGAAGCCGCTGATCAGAGGCAGGAACGCATGTTTGGCATTAACGAAAGTCAGTCGCAGCGCGGACAGCGCGTGGGTGACCTAGAGGCCAAGAAGTCAGAGCTTGACGAAATCGTTCGTGAAACCAAGGCTCAGGAAGACGAACTCAGAGAAAAGTCGAAAGAACTTGAAGAAAAAATAGAGCCTCGTCTGCTTACAGCCTTCAAACGCATCAGAAAGAACAGCCACAACGGTTTGGGCGTGGTATACGTACAGCGCGATGCATGTGGCGGATGCTTCAACAAGATTCCGCCACAGCGCCAACTCGACGTGAGAATGCGTAAGAAGATCATCGTATGTGAATATTGCGGCCGCATCATGATCGATCCTGAACTGGCAGGCGTGGAAATCAGCAAGGCCGTAGAAGAACCGAAGAAGACGCGCCGCCGTCGCGCCCTTAAGAAGGACGGAGAAGATCAGGTGGAAGCATAGAGAGTAGCAAGGCACAGCAAGATAGCTGACCTAATAATGAAGCATCCGAGACCTCAACCTTGAGTCTCGGATGTTTTGTTGGTATAGAAACTATGGTTTGAGATCGGAGTAGGCAGGAATATCAGTGAGATAGCGAATGGCATTCTGCTCATAGTCAATGAAGCAACAGTAATGCTGCATGCCGTTGCTGACCACGAGGTAAGGAACGCGGAGCACCTGATTGTATGCGTTGATTTGAGAGAAAACGCTTTGCGTAATCTTAACGGACGGTGCCTTGTATTCCATAATCATGCGAGGGCTGTTGAGCTTGCTGAACAGTACGCTGTCGCAGCGTCGCCACATGCCGTTGACGGAAAGAGAAATTTCATTAGCCATCAGCGCCGAAGGATAGCCCTTGTGGTCAATGAGAAAATGAATGAAGTGCTGCCGCACCCATTCCTCGGGGGTGAGTGCAACGTAGCGCCTGCGCAGGATGTCGAAAATCTGGGATCTCCCATTCTGTTGCCTGATATTTGTTTCGTATGGTGGCAGGTTTATCTGAAACATTTATTAAATTTGCAAATCAAAGCTTTTGGGACTTTACCAAAGCAAAAGTACAAAAAATATGATAAGCAAGCAAGAAATAACAGGAAATTGGCTTGTTCGATATACAGGCCTGGAGCTCAGCGAAATCAGTCCTTATATTCTGCTCACCAACTTTAATAACTATGTAGATCTGTTTTGCGATATAAGCGGAGTTCCCACCGCAGGCTATGAGCACAACATGCGTTCGGCAAATGCCCGTGGAATAACGATGATCAACTTCGGTATAGGTAGTCCCAATGCGGCGCTGATGATGGATCTACTTAGCGCGGTAAGACCAAAAGCGTGTCTGTTTCTGGGCAAATGTGGCGGTATCTCTCCGAAAACGCAGTTGGGTGATTTCATCTTGCCTCTTGCAGCTGTGAGAGGAGAGGGAACGAGCAACGACTATTTCCCTCCCGAGGTTCCGTCAATGCCGGCTTTCGTGCTTGAACGAGCCGTTTCAACCGTATTGCGTGACAATCACCTGGACTATTGGACGGGTAGCGTCTATACCACCAATCGCAGAGTGTGGGAGCATGATGAGAAGTTTAAAGAGTATCTGCTGACTACACGAGCAATGGCAGTTGACATGGAATGTGCCACTCTTTTCAGTGTAGGCTTTTATAACCATATTCCCATCGGTGCGCTTCTGTTGGTATCGGATAATCCTATGAAGCCTGAAGGTGTAAAAACGCTGCAAAGCGATCGACAAGTAACGAAAGAGTATGCACGGCGGCATGTACAGTTGGGAATACAGTCTTTGCAGACGATTATTTATGGTTCCGAGACGCTGAAACATCTGAAATTCGATTGGTAACGACATGGCATTGGCAAAAGCATCTCAAACGATAGGATACGAGGACCTGATGCGCGACATCAAGCAGAAAGTCTTCAAGCCAGTCTATCTGTTGATGGGTTCGGAGAATTATTACATCGACCAATTATGCGATGCTATAATCAATAATGTACTGACTGAAGACGAAAAAGCCTTTAATCTTAGTTCTTATTATGGCATGGATGCCGAAATCGGCAATGTGATCAACAGTGCCAGGAGTTATCCTATGGGAGCGCAATATTCGGTGGTGGTGCTCAGAGAAGCACAGCACATGAAGAACTTAGAGAACCTGTCGTATTATTTTCAGAACCCTCAACCTACCACCATCTTAATCATCACTTATAAGAATGGGGTGGTGGATCGGCGAAAGAAATTCGTTGTAGCCATACAACAACAGGGAGTAGTATTCGAAGCGGTTAAGCCCAAGGAATCGCTCCTGCCAGGAATGGTGATCAACTATTTGGCTCAAAAAGGATTCTCTGTGGACCATAAATCAGCATCCATCATAGCCGATTCCATCGGAACCGATCTTTCGCGTCTCTATGGGGAACTAGACAAACTCATGATCGCAATGCCCGAAGGGCAGATGGTAATAACGCCTCAGATTGTTGAAAGCAATATTGGAATCAGTAAAGATTTTAATTATTTTGAGTTGCAGGACGCGCTAATAAGAAAAGACGCATTTAAGGCCCAGCAAATTGCGAAATATTTTGACGATAATCAGAAGGCAAATCCCATACAGGTTGTACTACCAATGCTTTCCCGTTTTTTTTCTGTTGCAATGCAGGCCTACTATGCTCCTGATCAATCGGAGAGGGGACTGGCACTATTTCTGGGAATGCAAGATTGGCAGGTTCGCAGGAATGTGATACCTGTACTCCAGAAGTACTCAGGAAAAAAAGTGCTGCAAATTTTGAATGAAATAAGAGTTGTAGATGGAAAATCCAAGGGAGTAGAGGGTTCAAAAGTTCCCTCCGGTGACCTACTGAAAGAGCTAATTTGTTTTATTCTGCATTAAACGAAGTCGGAATTGATGCTAATTCGCCCCATTTTTTGAGCACAAAAAATGGGGCGAATTGTATTTATAATAAGCGATTTTCATGGTTTTCTTCCCTCTGAGATTTGTTCTAAAAGGCTTAGGTTTCGCCTCCCATCAAAGTAAAACATTCTGTTTAAAATTCAGCCAAATCGTCACCCCAAAATTTAGTTTTAACAAAATAACACAATTTGCGTTTATGAATTTAGAAAAATAAATCGATACCGCGTGAAATACAAAACAGAGAACGCTGTGGTAAGACTATTGACTTTTATATTTGTAGATTTCAAAATCTAAATCATAAAACACGATTTCGAAAAACTAAACCACAATAGTTTAAATCGCTTGATCTTTTTTGGTAAAAGAATGATATTCAGTTTAATTGTGTTTATTTTCAAAACGAAAGCTTCATTATTCCTTCGTCGTTCAAAGAGATAGGAGGGGGATGATCCGTTGCTTTCGGATGGTATAAAATGTTGTTTTGGAGTACATTCGTAATAAGATTGAATATGTAAAGTGGTTTTTAGATTTCTGAATTGCTGAGAATGAAAGAACATTGGTGCGTTTATGAAGTATTGGTAGCCAGTGCATTTCATGTTCTAGTTAAATCAAGAGTTTCGAAATAAAAGCCTGGATTTATGTTTGTGAAATGAGTGTTTAATGCATTTGAAGAGAATGGCAAGGGATTTACAGGTGGTTTTAAGTTTGTAAATGTAAATTTCATGCTTTTGATTTCTTGCGTAGGTTGATTTCGGATTTAAAATATTGTTTTAACTTTGTAAACTCAAACGTAAAACATCAATATAGTCCCAAA
This sequence comes from Bacteroidaceae bacterium, assembly GCA_017468985.1. Taxonomy (GTDB): domain Bacteria; phylum Bacteroidota; class Bacteroidia; order Bacteroidales; family Bacteroidaceae; genus UBA6382. The sequence goes on along the minus strand of JAFUHF010000006.1, from coordinate 13,613 downwards.
ATGGAAGATCAAATTGAGAATGTAGGCATGCGCATTAAGAGGATCATGGAAGATAGCCAGATGTCGCAGCAAGATTTTGCGAAGTTGACCGGTATATCAGCTGCGTCACTTTCGAGTATTTTTAATAACAGAACGCGTGCAACGAATAACCACACGTTGGCCATTCATCAATCCTTTCCAAATATCAATATTAATTGGTTGTTGTTTGGTGAAGGTGAAATGTACTCCGATGGTTCTACATCAGATATAAATCAAAAAGCTTCATCGCAGCCGTCAGTACTTCCCTCTGGTGATTTGTTTGCTTCTTCTCAGAGGAATACCAACAAACCGTCTGATCCCTCTTCTGCTTATCCATCTTCCATGGCGGACGTGATGCCCCATTTAGAGACCGTTCTGAAAAGTGTCAAAAATATTGATCTTCCGAAACGGACAATTAAGGAAATCCGTGTCTTTTATAGTGACGGTACCTATGAATCATTTTCTCCCATGAAGTGAGAAGAGTGATTTCTTGAACGCTTTTCCGATATTCGAATATAATGTGGATTCCTTTCATAGGTTCTTTGGTATTCGTTTTCCTTGTATTGCTTTATGCATGGAGAACAAACTTTCGTTTTCTTCATGGAAAGAGAAAGGCTCCAGATGTTCGAGGCGGTCAGTTGTCATGTAATGTGCTGAACCGATATGAGAGGGATGACAAGATTGTTTTCCTCTCAGATACGCAAAGATATTGGGTAGATGATGTCCCCTATTTCTATGTTCAGGAGGTGGTGGAGCATTATTTTCCTGGCTTTGATATGGAAATGTATTCCGAATTGCTTGCTGATGATGCAGAAATGTCGCCCGAACAGCTAAAGGAGCAGTGGAATGCTCATAATGAGGAGGCGCGAAAAGTAGGACAGTTCATGCACCAGCAAATTGCTCGGAGAATCTTGGGTAAACAAGTCCAGATGAACTATAACTTTATGTTCACGGGCAAACATCTGGCTGTCAATCGTTGGGTTTCCATCATAACCGAGATGAATCAGTTCCAACAATTCTGGCTCTCCGCTCGCTTACGTCCTTTCAGGGTACATTGGATTGTTTACGACGAAGAACATCACTTGGTTGCTTGCATTGACCTTATTGCGCAAGACGAACAAGGACGTTACGTGATGTATAACTGGGTGCGTAGTCAAAGAATGGGATGTGAAACCAATGATGGTTTTCTTCTTTCTCCTTCCGTCGCGAAATCCCATGCCCATCCTCCCATTGCTCATGTTCCAGATACGTCGTTCCATCGCGAGGCCCTCCAAATGAATATGGCCCGTTTGCTTCTACAGCAACATTATCATTTGTCTGTTTCCAATATGTACATCGTGATCCTTCATGCTCATCATTCGGAATTCCATTTGCTGGATGTGCCTTTGATGGTGCAAGAGGCTTCTGTTGTGCTTTCTTGTAGCGATTATGAGGCTTGATAGTCAGACAAGTACGTGGACAGTGATCGTTGAGAAAGAGTGGAATAATCTTTTCACAGAAACCAACATCCCCTAAACAGTTCTGATGGTTGTTTAGGGGATGTGTTATAGGCTTGCCTTTGCTATTATTCTGCTAAGGCTTGCTTTAGCTCGTCTAAAGCGCGAGAGGGATCATCATTCTTTTCTTGCAGTTTGATGAATTTGCTGCCGATGATTGCACCTGCTGCATAGGTCTGAGCAGCTTCGAGTGTGGCCTTGTTGGAAACGCCAAACCCTACCATGGTAGGATTACGCAGCTTCATGTTACTGATGCGACGAAAGTAGGATAGGGTTTCGTCGTTGTAGGATGCTTGTGCTCCCGTTGTTGCATTGGTCGAAACCTGATAAATAAACCCGTCTGTGTGTTGGTCTATCTGTCTGATCCGTTCTTCGCTGGTTTCTGGAGTGATGAGCATGATGATGTGCAGGCCGTAGCGTTGTGCTATAGGCTTGTAGTCTTTCATGTAAACATCAAAGGGCAGGTCGGGAATGATGGCTCCGTCTATGCCACAGGCTTGGCAGTTTTTGCAAAAGTTTTCGAAACCATACTGATAGAACACGTTGAGGTAGCCCATCAGTATAAGAGGGATGCTTACGCTCTTTCTCACGTCTTGCAACTGGGTGAACAGCTGCTTCAAGGTCATGCCGTTTTTCAGAGCCTGCGTGGCTGCTGACTGAATCACGGGACCATCGGCCATAGGGTCGCTGAAGGGCACACCAATTTCTACCATGTTGATGCCTCCCTGTTGGAGTGCTTGCAGTGTTTCTACTACGCCTTCCAGCTTTGGATAACCTGCGCAGAAGTAAACGGAGAGATTATTCTGAGGATGGTTTTTGAATAGTTGGTCAATTCTGTTCATATCTATTGATGATTAATGTTTAAAAGAAAATCTTCTAATTTGCTAACGGACTTGAGGCCTGGACTTAACTCAAACTTGCTGTTGAGATCAATACCCATGAATTGTGGGTGACGGATGGATATCACTTCCTCGCGGTTTTCGGGGCCTATGCCGCCACTCAGCAGGAATGGAGTGCTTAAGGTGTAGGCATTCAGCAGCCGATGGTCAAATGCCTGACTGCTGCCTCCGAGGGTTTCGCTCTTTGTGTCAAACAGAAAATAGTCTGCCGTGTCTTTATATTGTTCGGCTTGTCTTACGTCATCTTCGGTGGCTATGCCCAGAGCTTTTATGATGGGCAGGCCCGTGGCTTGCTTTATGTTATGGCAGTCGGCTGGCGTTTCGTGTCCATGGAGTTGAAGCAGGTGAAGTCCGTATTGGCTAACGTGTTCAGTGATGAATTCTTCAGTTGCGTCAACGAATATGCCCACTCTTTTCTGTCGCAGGGGAAGATATTGTGGCACATTGTCCACATATCTCTTGGAACGGGGATAAAAGATGAATCCCATCCACTGAAAAGGCAATCTTTCCAGCTCCCTGATGTTGTCAGCCTCGCGCATACCACATACTTTCACCGTCATCATCGCTGTCCTTATGGATTATTGGTGGTAAGTTCAGTTATCAGATGTCCTAAGGCCTTTCCTGGGTCAGGTGTTTTCATGAATCGTTCGCCCATCAGGAATCCTTCGTAGCCTGCAGCGCGCAGCAGCTTCAGGTCGTTTGCCGTCTTGAGGCCGCTCTCGGATATCTTTACAAACTCTTCTGGAATACGTCCAGAGAGTTCAAATGAAGTTTTGATGTCGGTCTTAAAAAAATGTAGGTTCCTGTTGTTTACGCCTACGATGCTTACAAAGTCATCGATGTAGTCCAGCTCGCTCTCATCGTGTATCTCAAGTAATACGTCAAGACGGAGTTCCCTGGCCATTTTCCCTAAACTGCGACATTCTTCTTTGTTCAGGCAGGTTGCAATGAGCAGTATGGCATCGGCTCCAATCTTCTTTGCTTCGAATACCTGATATTCGTCAACGATGAAGTCTTTACGCAGTATGGGGATGGGAGTTTTTTTCCTCATGCGGCTGATGAATTCAGGCTTTCCGCCAAAGTAAGGCTCATCGGTAAGTATGGAGAGTGCTGTTGCTCCATTGGCCACGTAGGCCGGTACTATGTCTTCTGGCTGGGCTTCTTCTTTGATCCATCCCAATGATGGCGATTTCCGCTTGAATTCGGCTATGATGCCGGTTCCCGAATGTGTTAGTGCATTGCGCAGGGAATGGTGAGCCAGTCCTTCATCCATTAGTTTCTCCACCTCACTGTAAAGTTCACGAGCCGGAAGCTCTTCTTTGCATTGGGCCACGTGCAGGCGTTTTCTGTCGGTGATTTCTTCCAGTATGGTAGCCATGCTGAGGTGAGTTAGCTGTTGATTTCAATGAATCGTTTCAGAGTCTGCAGGGCCTTGCCGCTTTCGAGCGATTCCCTTGCTTCTGCCAAACATTCTTCCAGTGCCTTCTCGGGAGCTATCAGCTGAATAGCAAAGGCGGCATTGGCCAGAACAACGTCCTTCTGAGCCTTTGTTGAGGTGCCTTCTAGTACGTTGTCAAACAGCTTCTTAGCTTCCTCTGCTGTCTTTCCACCATAGATATCTTCCGCCTTGGTCTGTTCCAGCCCTGTTTCCTGAACGTTCCATACGCGTTCCGAGTGCCGTGTCAATACTTTGAAAGCACCGGTGAGGGATATTTCGTCATAGCCGTCGGTGCTGTTAACAATGCCGTATTCCACATCAATCTTCTGCAATACGCTGTTGTATAGCCTCATTTGGCTTAGGTTGGCTACACCTAAGAGTTGATAGGTGGGACGGCATGGATTGATCAGCGGACCTAACAGGTTAAAGCACGTGGGTACGCCCAAAGCCTTGCGCACGGGGCCCACATACTTCATGCCGTTGGCAAAGAGTGGTGCATGCAGGTATACCATTCCCGTTTCTTCCATGCTTTGACGCAGTTTGTCGGGGTCTTTCTGAAACTTCACGCCGTGGTTTTCCAGTACGCTGCTGGCGCCCGAAACGGAGGTAGCGGCATAATTACCGTGCTTGGCCACTTTGTATCCTGCTCCTGCCACTACGAAGCAGGCGCAGGTGGATATGTTGAAGGTGTTCTTGCCGTCGCCACCTGTGCCTACGATGTCAATCGGTTGGTATGGGCTCAGGTCCACGGGGGTGCCTGTTTCCAGCAAGCCGTCACGGAAGCCCAGAAGTTCGTCATCCGTGATGCCCTTCATTTGCAAACCTATCAGAAGGGCGGCTATCTGTTCCGTGGGGTAGGCTTCATGGGTAATGTTTACCATGATGTCCTTTACCTCTTCTCTCTTCAGGTTTTCGCCTCCGGCAATGAGGCGTTTCAGTACTTCTTTCATTATGTTTTGTTTTTGTTATTGCTTATAGATTGTTCTTGATGATGGTCAGTGATTCAGCCAGTTTTCTATCATTACTGCTCCTTCGGGAGTCAGCACCGATTCTGGATGAAACTGTATGCCTCTCACATCGTAAGTTTTGTGGCGCAGGGCCATGATCTGACCTTCTTCACTTTCAGCTGTCACTTCTAAGCATTCGGGCCATCCTTCTCGACTCACCACCCATGAATGGTATCTGCCAGCCATCAGTGTTTTTTCAAGCTGGTTGAACAGATAGTCATCCTTCACAATGTGGATCGGGGTTTGTACTCCGTGATAAACCTCTTTGAGATTTGTGAGTTTTCTTCCGAAATGCTGTCCTATGGCTTGATGCCCCAGACATACGCCCAGTATGGATTTCTCTTGAGCGTAGCGGTCGATGACTTTCAGCGTCAGGCCTGCTTCTTCGGGTATGCCGGGGCCTGGCGAAAGGATAATCTTGTCGTATGCCTGTAGGTCTTCAAGGTTGAATTTGTCGTTTCGCACTACGCTTACCTCTGCTCCCAGTCCTTTTACGAGATGGGCCAGATTAAAGGTGAATGAATCGTAGTTGTCTATGATGATGATCTTCTTCATTATGCTTCTCGCTGTTTTAGGGAAAATGTTTCTCTTATTCTTCTCCGGCTAAGGCAATAGCCTTGCGTAGTGCTCCCAACTTGTGGTTGACTTCCTGCAGTTCGTATTCGTCATTGCTCTTGGCCACTACGCCGCTTCCAGCCTGAAACCACAGTTCTCCGTTTCGGCTGACGAATGAACGGATGATGATGGCCTGATTTAGCTGTCCGTCAAGTCCCATGAATCCTATGCATCCAGCGTAGGCACCACGGCTGTGGGGCTCCAGGCGGCTGATGATCTTCATTGCCTCCACCTTTGGTGCTCCTGAGAGTGTTCCGGCTGGAAAAGTGTCAATGAAAGCCTTCACTCCGTCAGCCTCTTCGTCCAGTTCGCCTGCCACTCGGCTCACAAGGTGAATGACGTGACTGTAGAATTGCATTTCCTTATATTTCTCAACGTTTACGTTATGGCAATTGCGACTCAGGTCGTTGCGTGCCAGATCTACCAGCATCACGTGCTCCGCATTCTCTTTCGGATCTTTGCGCAGATACTCAGCACCTTCTCTGTCTTGTTCGCTGTTTCCCGTTCTGGGCACGGTGCCAGCAATGGGGTCGATGTAAGCTTTGCGGCCTTTTATGCAACAGTGGGTTTCGGGCGAACTTCCAAAGATTCTGAATCCTCCAAAGTCAAAGTAGAACAGATAGGGCGAGGGATTGATACTTCTCAATGCGCGATAAAGGCGCAGGTCGTCACCTTCATACTTCTGTATGAACCGACGGCTGGGAACGATCTGGAATACGTCACCTCTCAGGCAGTGCTTGATGCACTTACGGATGTTAGCCTTATGCTCTTCGTCCGTGAGCGTGCTGGTGCAGGGGCCCACAGTATGGAATCCGTATGCCGGCGCATTAGGACTGTTGAGCAGCGTCTGTATGTTGTCCGTATGGTCTTCTTCCCCATCGGTGAGCAACTCTATGATGTCCATTGTGTCACCATAATGGTTAAACACGATGATGTTCTTATATAATATGTAGAGAATGTCGGGGGCGTCATTCTTTTCTGCCGTTTCGTCGCGTACGGGAATGTGCTCAAAGTAGCGAACGGCATCGAAGGCCGTGTAGCCATACATGCCGCAATAACCCTTTTCGTTGTCTTCAATGCAGAAGTGTGAAGTAAACTCCTTGAAGGCGGCTTCTACTGGATAGGCGTCACTGATGGTTCGTCGTTCGCTGCTCCCGTCAGGGTAGGTCAGTGTGGCGATGCCGTGGCCAATGGATATTTTGGCTATGGGGTTGAAACATACAAACGAACGGCTGTTGACCTCGCTGTGATAGTCTGAGCTTTCCATGAGACAGCTTTGTGGATAGAGGTCGCGCACCTTCATGTAGGTATTGACGGGAGTATAGCGGTCCGACAGAATGGTTTTGCTCTTGGCGTTGTAGATGTATTGTGGCATAAATGCTGTTTTTTCGTTATTCTGCTATGTTTCTGTGCTTGAGATAGGTGTTCATGTCCTTGTCGCCGCGTCCGCTTACGTTGACCACAACGATGTCCTCCTTCTTAAACTTCATCTTCGGCAATACGGCCAGGATGTGGGCCGATTCCAGGGCTGGTATGATGCCTTCCAAACGGGTGAGCTCAAATGCAGCCTTCAAGGCTTCGTCATCGTTGACGGAATAAACCGTGGCACGTCCCGTTTTTGCCAGATTTGCATGTACGGGACCTATACCTGGATAATCCAGTCCTGCTGAAATACTGTAAGGTTCAATCACTTGTCCGTCTTCAGTTTGCAGTACCAAAGTCTTGCTGCCGTGCAGTATTCCCGTCGTTCCGCTGTGAATGGTGGCGGCTGTTTCCGGTGTTTCCCATCCTAATCCTCCAGCTTCAGCAGCGATGAGTTTCACGCGTTCATCGTCCAGATAGTGATAGAAGGCACCTATGGCATTGGAACCTCCTCCAACGCAGGCCATCACGTAATCAGGATAGTCGCGTCCCACCTTCTCCGGTAGTTGTTGCTTTATTTCTTCACTGATGATGCTTTGCAGTCGGGCCACAATGTCGGGGTAGGGGTGTGGCCCCACGGCCGATCCCATGATGTAGAACGTATCTGCCGGATGGCAACACCAGTCACGAATGGCCTCATTTACGGCATCTTTCAGTGTCATGTTGCCACTTGTTACCGGACTGACCTCAGTTCCCAACATGCGCATGCGTTCCACGTTGGGACGTTGTCGTTTCATGTCGGTCTGCCCCATATACACACGGCAGGGCATGTCCATCAGGGCACACACCGTAGCTGTGGCCACGCCATGCTGTCCTGCACCGGTTTCGGCAATGATACGCTGTTTTCCCATTTGTTTGGCAAGCAAAATCTGTCCGAGCGCATTGTTGATTTTATGTGCTCCGGTGTGATTCAGGTCTTCTCTTTTCAGGAAGATTTTGGCTCCATATTTTTGGCTGAGCCGTTTTGCCTCGTATAGGGGTGATGGGCGTCCCACGTAGTCGCGTAGCAAGCTGCGGAATTCTTTCTGAAACGACTCGCTTTCGATGATGGGCACGTATGCCTTGCGTAGTTCTTCTGTGCATTTGTAGAGCACTTCGGGAATGAATGCTCCACCAAATTCACCATAATAACCGTTTTGGTCAACGTTATACGTATTCATATTTCCTTATTCTTATTTATTATTCTTTATGAGATGCTTCTTTCTGTTTATGAAAAAGACCTGCCGTGATTCCGGCAGGTCTTTTTTCTTACGTATTTCTTAGCTTTTATTCTGGCATACGACAAGCGGACTCACAATTTTAGGATTCTGAGTTGCGCCACCACCAAAATTTAGCTGTCATTGTCATGTTTGTGATGTGATCAACGTTGCAAAATTACGAATTTAATTCAATTTACTAATCAATTTTCCAACTTTTTTATCGATTTTGTGTGAATAATGAGATTCTGTTCGTTAAACGACAATAGTCATTGATATAATAATCCATTGCGAAAGCTCCAGAGCACATGTATTTTTCAAGATTCGGTCATGGGCGCCCAAAATAGCACATATTTTGAAGGAATGACACATTCCAATGATCATCATGGACCACGTGCATTTCTGCTGTCGGTTACCTAATTATATAATAGGTATGAGACCATCTTTATGCTGATGTCAAGTTTATTCCGTATCTTTGTGTCCGAAATATGGGCATATAGCCATCTGAAGAATGGTTTCATTTCAAATAGATCAAATCATTGTAGACAACAAACTGACCAATGCCGGTAGTAGCAGGTTAGAGAGGTATCTTTGCCATGCACTCTGTTATGAGGGACATGGTACGTTTGATTTTAACAACAATCACTATCGGTTTGAGGCTGGCAACTGCCTGATTGTCCGTCGGGGCGATATGTTGGAAAACATCTGGCAGAGTGCAGACTTCAGGGTTGATGTCATTTATGTTACTCCGGAGTTTATTACCATCTCCACCCCACTGAGCAATTATTGGACGAATGGCTCGCTTGCACTTTTCAACGATCCCATTATCTGGCTCACGCCCGAGCAGCAAAAAGTGTGCGCGCTCGACTTCGATTACATCAAGCGGCGGCTTGCGCTCACCACGTACCACTTCCATCGCGATGCCACGGTTATCTATCTTCCCGATCAGGACATTCATGGCAACAGCCACTTTATGTTTCAGGAGAAGAACAATGCCCAGATTGCTGACCTCGTGATGGCATGGATAGAGAAGCTGTCGCTGAATTAAAACAAGAAGAGATACCGTTTATCGTAATAAGTAATAATGTGTAGAATGAAGTATAAACTCTTAATCACCGCCATCATGCTTTGCTGCATGGTGACCACTATCAATGCAAAAAATATGAACACCGTAACACTCAACAAAGAACAGGCAGCATGCCTTGAGGCCATTGCCTGTCTGGAAGCAAAGGGCGATCAGCCGGCACTGGCCATTGCCATCAACAAGGGACTGGACGCAGGACTCACCGTGAGTCAGATAAAAGAAGCTTTGTCGCACCTCTATGCCTATACGGGCTTCCCCCGTTCGCTCAATGCACTGGGCACGCTCGCTCGCGTCATTGACAGCCGTAAGGCGAATGGCGAAAGCATCGTGGAGGGACAAGATGCCTCTCCTCTGCCTAAGAATTATGACGCACTTCGCGAGGGCAGTCGCATACAGACAAAAGTTTCTGGCCGCGTTTTCGACTTCAATTTCTGCCCAGCTACAGACTATTACTTGAAGGCGCACCTCTTTGGCGATATCTTCGCACGCGATAATCTCACCCATGCCGAGCGCGAACTGGTTACAGTGAGTGCGCTGAGTGGACTCACGGGCGTAGAGCCACAGCTTCGTGCGCATGTGGGTGGTGCTCGCAACATGGGTGTTACTGACGAACAGCTGCGCACTATTCCCACGACGTTGGCCGAACGTGTGGGAGCTGAAGAGGGCACCCGTGCTGCTGCGGCCATAGGTGACTTGCTGAAAGAACAAGTGTCCATAGGCCAACCCTCCTCGGTGTCACCGTGGCTGGTGGGCCAGCCTAATACGGCTTTTGCGAAATATTTCATTGGCAACAGCTACCTCGCTCCCATGGACGGTGGCGTGGCCAACGTAACGTTTGAACCTCGTTGCCGCAACAATTGGCATATTCACCACGGAGCCGTGCAAGTGCTCATCTGCGTGCATGGTCGCGGATGGTATCAAGAGTGGGGCAAACCAGCCGTTGAGCTACGCGAAGGCATGATCATCGCTAGTCCCGAAGGCGTTAAGCATTGGCATGGAGCTGCTCGCGACTCTTGGTTCCAGCATCTGGCCATGCACACTCAGGTGCAAGAAGGTAGCAGCACAGAGTGGTTAGAGCCCGTGAACGATGATGACTACGACAAATTGGAAGGCGATATAGATATATAATAGAAAAACCATCAAGCAAAAAGAAAATGAAGAAGACAACATTCATTCTGACCATCGCCTTGACCGTGATGTCGGCATGTGGTCAGAAAGGCGAGCAAGCCGCCACAGCAAACACCAGTGAAGAACAACGTACGCAGGCCGTGCAGGACGTAGAGGGCCGCAAGAATTTTGGTGGCAGTCATCCAGTCATCACTCCGTTGCCTGCCATCATGATTGCCACCTACGATGCCGACGAGACGCCTGACGTCATGATGGCTGCATGGGGCGGACAATGCGACTATAACAAAATCTGCGTCAACCTCTCTGCTCATAAAACTACCGACAACCTGCGCCTCAACAAGGCTTTTACCATAAGCTTTGCATCGAAGGACAACGTTGTACAGAGCGACTATTTCGGTTTGGTGTCAGGAAATGACGTTAAGAACAAAGTTGCCCAGGCCGGTTTTACGGCCATCAAGAGCCCCAATGTCAATGCCCCAATCGTGTGCGAATATCCGCTTACGTTGGAGTGTCGCGTAGTGAAGATGGAAGAAGATGGCGGTGGTGGCGCAAGAGTTGTTGGCGAGGTAGTCAACATGAGTGCTGACGAGAGCATCCTGAACGAGGAAGGTCTCGTTGATCTCGACAAACTGCTTCCCGTTATCTACGATTCATCCACCCATACCTACCGAGTTGTGGGCGAAGTCGTAGGGCACGCCTGGCAATCGGGCAAGGCCATCAGTGAAATGCAGCAATAAGTCAGTCTGAAAAGATGCAACAGCGAATATTAGGACAAGACCTCCTATCAGCCATTGGACTGGGCTGCATGGGTATGAGCCACGGATATGGCGACGCGCGCAACAAGGAGGATATGATACGGTTGATGCGCCAAGCTTACGACGAAGGCGTGACATTCTTCGACACGGCAGAGTGCTACGGCCCCCTTCACCAACGAAGAGCTGGTGGGCGAGGGCCTGCAACCCATCCGTGACAAGGTAAAGATTGCGACAAAGTTTGGCATCACGCTGCGCGACATCAACAGCCGCCTCGCTAACATCACCCTCTCTGGTCATCGTTATAATGAAAATAACCAGAAAAACATCGATAGTGGGTATTAATGGAGGATAAGAGAGATTAGCAATAGATTGAAATGAGATTAAAGACCACGTTTTTGATGGTGGCGATTGCATCTACAACAATGGCACAGGGCGTGATAGATGTGCATAGTCACATCATCACCCCTGACTTCGTTACTGTACTCCAGCAGCACGATGCGCAACTCGACGAGGGCTTTCCTCTTCCCAAGTGGAATGCTGAACAACATCTCAGATGGATGAAGCCTATCAGCAGCATATCAAGACCAAACACTTTCTGAAATACAAGCAAGACACGCTCAACATGGTAAAGTCGCTCAGTCTTCCTACCATGCAGCCCCTTGATCTGCAAGCAATGGACAAGATCTTCCAGAAAATGAAGTGAGCCAAGGAGCATTTCCCATTTCCTTTTCTTTCCAAACCTTACGAGAAATGTTAAAAACGCATTATGGATGAGAAATATCTGCGTTATAATTTGGTTTATAAAATAAACTTATTTACTTTTGCATCGTGATTCGAACACAATGGGCCGAAGCCGAACTTTCTGCAGGAGGGAGGGGGAGGCCAAAGAGAAGTTTAACATTAATCGTAACATGTAATTCAAAGTAAAGAATGGAAGAAAACAACAATTTGACTGCAGAACGCAGTTTGGAAATTATTCGCAAGTCAATAGAGCAGAGTCGCAGGGATATGGTGAAGAATGCTGGATCGCCCCTGATAGCGTGGGGCATACTGGTAGCCCTCACTGCATGGTTGGTAGGTCTGCTGGTGAAGCATACGGGCACTCCCTTCTGGTATTTTCTCTGGTTTCCCATGATGTTTCTGGGGTTCGGGATTAATCACTATATCAACAAACGGTTCCACGTCCGTCCTCGCAGCATCATTGGCGATATCGTAGGCTATGTATGGCTCTCGTTTGGCATCATCTCCATGGCCATCCCTTTGGTAATGTATACTGCTAAGCACTGGGCATGGCACTATTTTTCTCAACAGTACGCACCAGATGAAATCCTAAAGATGCCTATTATTCATTTCCCCGTCACTACTGTAATTGTCATTATGCTGGGCCTCTGTACCACGATAACAGGTTTTGTGCTCAAGGACAATTGGATCAAGGCAGGCGGCATAATGGCAGCCATCGGTGGTGCAGTACTTGCCACAATATATGGACAGCAGAATATGCAGGTCATCTCTTTCGTTGCCGTTGTCGGTTTGCTGGTGCCCGGCATCATCATGAACTTGAAATACCGCAAAGCATAAGACTCTCACGCGTATGTTCAAACCATTAGATCCACTGCTACACTCCGAACTGCGACTGGCCACCATTTCGCTGCTCATCAGCGTTGAGGAAGCAGAGTTTCCCTACATCAAGGAGCAGACAGGAGCCACGGCAGGCAATCTCAGTGTGCAGATAGACAAACTTTCAGCTGCTGGCTACATTGAAGTGGAGAAAACCTTCAAGGGAAGGAGGCCTTGCACCATCTGTCGTATCACGTCGGCTGGTCTCCGGGCTTTTGAGGACTATGTAGAAGCACTGCGGAGCTATCTTGAGGTAAAATCATAATAAGAACCTGAGTCTGTAATCACCAGTAACATGTAAAAGCCCTCATCGGAAGGAAAGACGCCCCCCCACGTCTGTCCTTCTGATGAGTGGCTTAGAGCAATGTTCTGAAACTTTTCAGATGATAATCAGTTACATCACATAAGATCGCATGTTTTTCAAAAGAGAAAGGATGATGAATATGAGATATAGCGATTTACAGCATCACTTCTAAATATATAGAACAAGAACATGCTATCGTCTTACTGCATTCGTGGCTTTAGGCCTTGCGATAACAAATCTCCGTGTTTCTTATTTGACAATAAGTATCATTAGCCAGATGCAAGGCAAAACACACGGGACGATTATCTGTAACGGAACTCTGCTGTCCTATCTACATAGTGCATAGGTAATGACGAAACCGCATCGAACGAAATATTAAGTGTGATTTTCATACATCAGAAGTGGGAAGGTCAAATATTGCGTGTAAAAATCATGATTCGGTCACGGACATGCCAATTAGCATGTGTAAAAATCATGATTCGGTCACGGACATGCCAATTAGCACGTGTAAAAATCATGATTCGGTTATGGACATGCCAATTAGCACGTGTAAAAACCGTGATTCGGTCACGGACGTGCCAATTTACACGTGTAAAAATCATGATTCGGTCATGGACATGCCAATTTACATGTG
>JAFUHF010000061.1 GCA_017468985.1 Bacteroidaceae bacterium | reverse complement strand
TATAAGCTAAGTTTCAGTGCTATAAATTCCGAATCAAACCATCTGACAGAACAATTTCTTAAAAAAGTTACATCCCAGCACATTTCCGTCCAACCTTTAGCCTCGTCACAGTCCGTTTCAAACTCTTCCTTCGAACGATTTGCTCTGCAACGCCTCGTTTCGGGCATTTCTCTCAAAGGATTTGCCCTGCCACATCCTGTTTCGAACTTTTCTCTCAAGGGAATCGCATCGCAACGCACTGTTTTGGTCTTTTCCTTTATAACTTTTGCTCCGCCACATGACGTTTCGAGAAAATCCGTCGAAGGAATTGCACTTTCCCGAACGGCACGAGGTTTTTCCCTCGAAGGTTTTGGCCCATACCGAACGGAATCGTTAATTTCCCTCGATACTTTTGAACTTGCAAGTTATTTTTCGTTAAAATTCCTCGATGGTTTGGACCATCCCGAACGGCGTGGAACTTTTCCCTCGACAGTTTTGGCCAAAACCGTTCGGAATGGAGCAAATCTTTAGTCACAAAACAACAAGGAACGCAATAAAACACTAAAATCTCCTATATATTTTCTCAAAAAACAATATCATCGCATCAAAATACATGCACAAATTCTCCAAAAAGTATAATACTATGAAATTTTTCAAGCACAAATAATCAAAATCATCCATACGTCAAAATGCAACTGATTTCTTTTGCCTAAAACATCCCATTTGTTCTTACAACAATGAACTAATTACCTCCAAAACTATCGGCTCAAAGAAAATAGCCACAACCGCTGCTTATGTCTGAGAAATTTTGTCTAAATTTGCACCTTTGGAACTATCATAGAGCTCTGACGGCTCCTGTTCCAAAATATAGATAGTCAAAAACAACAAAAACATTTATATCTCCGATTCATCATGAGCAAGAAAATGAAGAAAGTAATCGTCTTGGGATCTGGCGCACTGAAGATAGGCCAAGCCGGCGAATTCGACTACTCTGGCTCGCAGGCTCTCAAGGCCCTGCGTGAGGAGGGTATCAGATCCGTTCTGGTAAACCCCAATATTGCCACCATTCAGACCAGTGAGGGCATAGCCGACACCGTATACTTCCTGCCTGTAACCACACGTTTTGTTACAGAAATCATCAAAAAAGAACGCCCCGACGGCATTTTGCTGGCCTTTGGAGGACAAACGGCCCTAAACTGCGGTACGGAGCTCTACAAGGAGGGGATTCTCAAGGAATATGGTGTGAAAGTATTGGGAACGAGTGTGGAGGCCATCATGGACACGGAGGACCGCGACCTGTTCGTCAAGAAGATGGACCAGGCAGAACTGAAAACCCCACGCAGCCACGCCGTAGAAACGATGGATGACGCTCTGGCAGCTGCAACTTCGCTGGGCTACCCCGTAATGATTCGTTCGGCATACGCGCTGGGCGGTCTAGGCAGCGGAATATGTCCCGATGAGACAACATTCCGCGAAATTGCCGAAAGCGCCTTTACGTTTGCTCCGCAAATTCTGGTGGAAGAATCCTTGAAGGGATGGAAGGAAATAGAATTTGAAGTAATACGCGACGCCAATGACCATTGCTTTACGGTGGCCTCAATGGAAAACTTCGACCCTCTGGGCATACACACCGGCGAGTCAATTGTGGTCGCACCGACTTGCTCACTCTCCGAAGAGCAAGTAAAGATGCTTCAGGAACTCAGCATAAAATGCGTACGCCATCTCGGCATCGTTGGCGAATGTAACATTCAGTTTGCCTTCAATGCACAGACCAACGACTACCGCATCATTGAGGTAAACGCCCGACTGAGCCGCTCCTCGGCTTTGGCATCAAAAGCCACTGGCTATCCGCTGGCTTTCGTGGCTGCCAAGATAGCCCTAGGCTACACCTTGGACCAGATTGGCGAAATGGGAACGCCAAACTCAGCCTATGTGGCTCCGTCGCTGGATTACATGATTTGCAAAATACCTCGCTGGGACCTCACGAAGTTTGCCGGAGTGAGCCGACTCATCGGATCGAGCATGAAGTCAGTGGGTGAAATCATGAGCATTGGCCGCAGCTTTGAAGAAATGATTCAAAAGGGACTGCGCATGATTGGTCAAGGCATGCACGGATTCGTGGGCAACGACCATACTCACTTCGACAACGTGGAAGAAGAACTACGCAACCCCACCGACCTGCGCATCTTTGCTATAGCCCAGGCTTTAGAAGAGGGCATCAGCGTGGAGCGTATAGAGGAGCTCACCAAGATTGACCGTTGGTTCTTAGACCGGCTGAAACACATCGTTGACCTGAAGTACCAGTTGCAAAGCCTGAATAATCTGGAAGAAATCAGCGAACCGCTCCTACGTCAGGTGAAAGAGGCTGGGTTCAGCGACTTCCAGATAGCCCGTTTCGTCCTGAAGCCCGAAGGCAACATGGAGAAAGCCAACCTCGAAGTAAGAAGATACCGCAAGCAGTTGGGCATTCTTCCTGCTGTAAAGAGAATCAACACCGTAGCGAGCGAACATCCGGAACTGACCAACTATCTGTACGTGACCTACGCCGCAGAGGGTCACGATATTAACTATTATAATAATGAGAAATCGGTCGTTGTACTGGGTTCGGGAGCTTACCGCATCGGTTCGAGCGTAGAGTTTGACTGGTGTTCAGTGAACGCCACGAGCACCGCACGCAAACTGGGCTACAAGAGCATCATGATCAACTATAATCCAGAAACTGTATCGACAGACTACGACATGTGCGACCGTCTCTATTTTGACGAGCTCACACTGGAACGCGTACTCGACATCATTGACCTGGAGCAACCACGCGGTATCATAGTGAGCGTAGGCGGACAGATACCGAACAATCTGGCCATGAAACTCCACCGTCAGGGAGTGCCCGTACTGGGAACCTCACCCGTAGACATTGACCGCGCCGAAAACCGCGACAAGTTCTCAGCTATGCTTGACAAGCTGGGCATCGACCAACCAGCATGGCGCGCCCTGACCTCCATGGACGACATCAAGGAGTTCATCCACGAGGTGGGCTATCCCGTATTGGTTCGTCCGAGCTACGTACTGTCAGGTGCTGCCATGAACGTATGCTACAACGACGAGGAATTAGGCCGGTTCCTCACCATGGCCACAGAAGTCAGCAAGGACTATCCCGTAGTGGTATCGAAATTCATGCAGGACACGAAAGAAATAGAATTTGATGCCGTAGCCGACCACGGAGAAATCGTAGAATACGCCATCAGCGAACACATAGAGTATGCCGGAGTGCATTCGGGCGATGCTACGATGGTATTCCCTGCTCAGGAAATCTATTTCTCCACCATTCGCCAGATCAAGAAGATCTCAGCCAAGATTTCCAAAGAGCTGAACATATCCGGTCCGTTCAACATTCAGTACTTGGCCAAAGACCGTCAGGTGAAGGTAATAGAGTGTAACCTCCGAGCATCACGCTCATTCCCCTTCGTAAGCAAAATACTGAAACGCAACCTCATAGAAACAGCCACGCGCATCATGCTGGATGCCCCTTACACCCGTGCCGGTAAGGGCGAATTCGACATTGACCGCATAGGCGTAAAAGCCAGTCAATTTTCGTTTGCCCGATTGCAGAATGCCGACCCCGTTCTGGGCGTAGACATGTCGTCAACGGGAGAAGTGGGCTGCTTGGGTGATGACTTCAACGAAGCCCTTCTGAACGCCTTGATAGCCACAGGCTATCGCATACCCCAAAAGACGGTACTCATTTCTTCAGGAGAAGCAAAGGGGAAAGTGGCCCTTTTGGAGCCGGCACGCCGACTGCAAGAAAAGGGCTTCACCATCTATGGAACAAAAGGAACAGCCCATTTCCTCAATGAAAACGGTATACAGGCCAAAGCCGTGGCATGGCCTGACGAATCGGGCGAGAACAACGTAATCAGCATGATTAGCCGTCATTGTTTTGACCTCATAGTCAATGTACCCAAGAATCACACCAAACGGGAGTTGACCAATGGCTACAAAATCCGCAGAGGAGCCATTGACCACAACATTCCACTGATGACTAACATCCGCTTAGCAAAGGCCTTCATTGACGCCTTCTGCGCACTCACGGAACAAGAACTACAAATTAAAAGCTGGCAAGAATATGTATAATCCATTTTCTCTCAAGTGCAGAACGCTATGCATGGCCTGCTGCATGCTGCTGATCTCCACCGTGACGATAGCGGCAAAGAAGGCTAAAAAGGAAGAAGCGAAAACAATTCCTCATTACGCCAACCGTGCACCATTGACTGCAAAACCCTTTATTGAGCTCAACCTCGGTGAAATTAAGGCCGAAGGGTGGCTCAAAGACCAATTAGAAAGAATGAAAAATGGTCTCACCGGCCATTTGGATGAAATCTATCCAGCTGTAATGGGGCCTCGTAACGGATGGTTAGGCGGTGACGGCGACGTATGGGAGCGTGGTCCATATTGGATAGACGGATTGCTGCCATTAGCTTATATCCTTAACGACAAGGAACTGATTGAGAAAACCAAGCCTTGGGTAGAGTGGACCATTGCATCGCAAGACGAAAGCGGATATTTCGGTCCAAAAGAGGACAGAGAATATGAGTTTGGATTGCAGCGCGACAATGCCCACGACTGGTGGCCCAAGATGGTGATGCTAAAAGTTCTTCAGCAATATTATACCGCCACTGGCGATGAGCGCGTCATAAAGCTCATGACCAACTACTTCCGCTATCAACTTCAAGAACTGCCCAAAACACCACTGGGTCACTGGACCTTCTGGGGACAGCGCAGAGGCGGTGACAACTTACAAGTAGTATACTGGCTGTACAACATCACAGGCGACAATTTCCTACTCGAACTGGGCAAGCTCATCCACCAGCAAACGCATAACTGGACGGACATCTTCCTGCTGAAGCAAGACAACCTGTATCGTCAGCTCAGTCTGCACTGCGTGAACCTGGCTCAGGGATTCAAGGAGCCGGCCATCTACTATCAATACGCTCCCGAAGCACAATATAAGGAGGCTTTGGATAAGGCCATGGCTACCATTCGTACCACGATAGGACTTCCCACCGGACTATGGGCTGGCGACGAACTGCTGCGCTATGGCAATCCCATCTTCGGATCGGAACTCTGCACCGCAGTAGAAATGATGTTCTCCTTAGAAAGCATATTAGGCATACTGGGCGATGCAAAATGGGCTGAGCAGTTGGAGCGCGTGGCCTACAATGCACTGCCCACTCAAGCATCCGATGACTATATGGGTCGTCAATACTTTCAGCAAACCAACCAAATAGCCTGCATCAGGGAGATGCGCCCCTTTACGACTCCTCACGGAACGACCGACAATCTGTTTGGACAACTGAACGGTTACCCCTGCTGTACTTCCAACATGCATCAAGGCTGGCCCAAACTGGTGCAACACCTATGGTTCCAGACTCCCGACGGAGGCATTGCTGCTCCCGTATATGCTCCATCACAAGTGAGCACAACATTAGGCAATGGCACCCTCGTCAACATCAAAGAGGATACGGCTTATCCCTTTGACGAAACCGTGAGCTTCACCATTACGATGGACAAAAAGGTAAAAGAGACAGATTTTGCCTTCACATTCCGCATACCTACATGGAGCAAGCAAACCGAAGTAGAACTGAACGGAGAAGCACTAAACATAGAGACCAAAGCCGGAACAATGCCCCAAATCACACGTACATGGAAGAATGGTGACATTCTTACTCTGAAATTTAATGCTGACGTGCACATCACCAGATGGTTTGACGGAGCAGCCGTAGTAGAACGCGGTCCATTGGTCTACGCACTGAAAATGCAGGAAAACTGGGAGAAACATTCATTTGAACCTTCCGAAGTAAAACAATACGGTGAATGGTACTACTCCGTTACATCTACGTCCCCATGGAACTACAGTTTAAAGGGCAGCGAACTCAGTAATGAAAAGCTGCCCAAGTACATGACCGTTGAGAAAAAGGTCGTGGGCAACGCTTATCCATGGAATACAGACAATGCCCCCATCATCATTCACACAAAAGGGTATCCGGTAGAAGAATGGCAAGCCTGCAACGGCAGCGTAGGGCCAATCAACTACAGCAACCAGATGATCCGAACCAACAATCCGGGCGTAGACATTGAACTCATTCCTTATGGTTGCACCACCCTGCGCATTGCAGAATTTCCTATTCGATAATAAATGGATCTCTCTTTCCTCAGCCTGCAAACCATCGCCATTGCCAAAAAGGGAGGCAAACTGCTGCGTGAAGCCAGTTGTTCCTTTGATGCTTCGTGGGTGGAAGAGAAACATTCCCATGACTATGTAAGCCGTGTTGACCGCGAGTGCGAACAATTTTTGGTGAAAGAGTTGCACCAATTGCTGCCTGAAGCAGGATTTATAACGGAAGAAGCCACCCCTACTCCAACGGGACATTCCTCCTACACATGGGTGATCGATCCCCTTGATGGAACAACCAACTTCATTCGCAACATTGCTCCTTACTGCATCAGCATAGCGTTAAGGACAGAGAAGGAGATTTTAATCGGCGTTGTGTATGAAGTGTGCCGCGACGAATGTTTCAGCGCATATAAGGGAGCCCCAGCCATGCTGAACGGACACCCCATCGAAGTGAGCCAGGTTGAAACTATGCAACATGCCTACGCACAGTTGGAACTACCTTATAATGTATTGGACTACTATCATACAGGTGGCCACATGTACGACGTGATGTATCACAACGTAGCATGCATCCGTATGATGGGTTCAGCTGCCGCCGACATGTGCTACGTGGCTGCAGGACGATTCGACATCTGGTTTGAAGCCTTCATCAAGCAGTGGGACTTCTCGGCAGCAGCACTGATCGTAGAGCAAGCCGGAGGTATGGTAACTGACTTTTTGGGCAATCCCATACAGCCCGACACTCATCACATCGTAGCCACAAACGGCCACCTGCATTCCACGATACTGACTGAGCTCCAAAAGGCATTGCCAACAGGCATACATCGTCTGAACAAGAGCCTTTCTTCACCAAGCTACATCACTCGGCTAAGTCCAAAGAAAGCCGAACACATCTACACGATGATCAACCAGGAAATCGTGATAAAAGAGCGGTATCTGGATCCCCACTTCACGGCAACGCTATTAGCTAAGGACTTAAAGATAACGAGCAAGTACATATCGGCGATTATGTCGCTTCGATACCATGCCTCATTCAACACTTTCGTCAACAAGCTACGCATTCAACGAGTGCTCTATATGCTGAAGGACAAGCGTTACAATGAGATACCCACTGCCACCATCGGAATGATGTGCGGCTTTGCCAACAAGCAAACATACTACACGGCATTTTCCGAATACGTTGGAACGACGCCGGCCAATTACAGAAAAAACATAAAAACACAAAGTAAATAACCCTATGAAATTTAAATTATTGTCACTCATGATGATTGGAGGATCTCTTGCCATTTCATGCCAACAGCAGTCAGCAGACAACTTCAACTATGCTGACGAGAAGTTTGCCGATATTCAGATGTTGCGCTATAAGGTAGCCGGTTTTGATCAGCTGACTCTTGATCAAAAGAAACTCATCTACTACCTGCACGAAGCAGCACTGGTAGGACGAGACATTCTTTGGGATCAGAACGGTCGATACAACCTTCGAATTCGCAAACTATTGGAAAGTGTCTATACCTCGGACGTTCTGACTGATAAAAACAGCGACAACCGCAAGGCCTTCGAGGAATATACCAAGCAAGTATGGTTTTCAAACGGCATTCACCATCACTACGGAAGCACCAAGTTTCAGCCTCAATTCACCGAAGAATGGTTGCGCGAACAACTGGATGCCATTGATTATAAGGAAGAACTGCCAGAGGGAACTGCAATATTGGAGAAAGCCTCCGAGACATGGGAAGAACTGATGCCAGTGATATTCAATCCTGAAATACTGCCCATGCGCGTGAATCAAAAAGACGGTGACGACCTTATCCTGACCTCTGCCAGCAATTACTATGGCGTAGACGTAACGCAGTCTGAAGCCGAAGAATTCTATGAGAATATGCGCGATCCCAAAGATTCGGAACCCATAATGTACGGCTTAAACAGCCGACTCGTTAAAGAAGGAGGAAAATTAGTAGAAAAGAAATGGACTACCGACGGACTGTATGGACCTGCGTTGCAGAAGATCGTTTACTGGTTAGAACAAGCCAAACCCTACGCCGACACTGACCAGCAAAAGATTGTGATTGACAAACTGATTGAATATTACCAGACGGGTAACCTCAAAACGTTCGACGAATACTGCATCGAATGGGTGAAAGATACAGAGGGCCTCGTAGACTTCACCAATGGTTTTACGGAAGTCTATGGAGATCCATTAGGACTCAAAGCCAGCTGGGAAGCCATTGTCAACTTCAAGGACCTTAAAGCCACTGAACGCACCAAGAAGCTCAGTGCGAATGCACAATGGTTTGAAGACAACTCTCCCGTTGATCCCCGTTTCAAGAAAGAAGAATGTAAAGGCATCAGCGCAAAGGTAATCACAGCCGCCATATTGGCAGGCGATCTCTATCCCTCCACCGCCATCGGCATCAATCTGCCCAACTCCAACTGGATTCGCAAGGAGTATGGTTCGAAAAGCGTAACCATTGGGAACCTGACTGATGCTTATAACAAGGCCGCACGCGGAAGTGGATTCGGAAAAGAATTCATTATTGATCAGAAGACACGCGACTTGATAGAAAAATATGGCGATGCATGCGACGACTTACATACCGACCTGCATGAATGTTTGGGTCACGGTAGCGGCCGACTGCTTCCTGGTGTGAGCGATGACTCTCTACGCGCTTATGGCTCCACGATTGAAGAAGGACGTGCAGACCTTTTTGCCCTCTATTATTTAGCCGATCCCAAAATGGTAGAGCTTGGCTTAGTGCCCGATCAGGAAGCCTATAAGTCCAACTATTATACTTACATGATGAACGGACTGATGACTCAGCTTGTTCGCATTAAACCAGGTCACAACATTGAGGAGGCCCACATGCGCAACCGCTCATGGATTGCCCACTGGACATACGAAAACGGAAAGGAAGCCAATGTCATAGAACTTGTGAAGAACAATGGAAAGACCTACGTTAAGATCAATGACTATGAGGCTCTGCGCTCATTGCTTGGACAATTACTGGCCGAGGTGCAGCGCATCAAGAGCGAAGGCGACTTCCAAGCAGCCCGTGAACTGGTAGAAAAATATGGCGTAAAAGTTGATCCCGAACTGCATGAGGAAGTACTGGCTCGCTATGCTACACTCAACATCAGTCCGTATAAGGGATTTATCAACCCCGTATATAGCTTAGAAAAGGATACTGACGGCAACATCACCGACGTAAAGATTTCCTACGACGAGAAATATGATGCACAGATGCTCCGCTACAGCCGCGACTACGCTACACTTCCCCTGATCAACTAACCGAATGTCAGAAAGCATAAAAGAACAAGTCCGTCTCCTTAAGCAAGACTTCCGAACCATGATGAATGGCCCGGTAAGTGCATCGCTTAGGGAGAAGGGCTTGAATTATAGCGTCATCTACGGCATAGAATGGCAACGGCTCGTAGACATTGCTTCACAGACAGGTTTCAACCATGAATTGGCACAGGCACTTTGGAAAGAAGATATCCGCGAATGTCGTTTGCTTGCCGGACTCGTTCAGCCAGCCAAAACATTTCTGCCAGAAATAGCCGACATATGGATTGACTCAATGCACTATCCGGAAGAAGCGCAATACACCACCATGTCCATCTTTCAGCGCATGCCCGAGGCCTCAACGCAAGCTTTCTTGTGGATTGCCGATGAACGGGAAATGTTTCAACTCTGCGGCTGGTTGCTCCTCTCTCGACTGCTCATGAGGGGAGCACCGCTCAACTTCCGTTCAGAAGATGAATTTGTAGACCAGGCTGAAGTTGCACTCCATAGTTCCAACCTGCATATTGCAGTTGCAGTGCGCAACGCAGTGATAAAATATGCCCAGATTGGTTCACGCGAGGAACTCCGCGTCAACAAATTGTTGCAACAATGCCAATTTTAAGCTCTGACAAAGCGCCATATCTCAAGAAAATCCTAATTTTGTTCTTTGAAACAAATCATTGAAGATATTATAAACAAACCCATATGAAACCAGGAAAAGTCGATGCCCTTTTGGGCATTGTTTTTGGAGATGAAGGAAAAGGTAAAGTTGTAGACTATTTCACCCCACAATATGATGTAGTAGCCCGATTTGCCGGTGGACCTAATGCAGGCCATACCATCATCTTCGACGGAAAGAAATTCGTACTGCGATCCATTCCCTCCGGCATCTTCTGCCCCGACAAAATCAACATCATCGGCAACGGATGCGTTCTGGCTCCCGACCTCTTCATGGCCGAAGCCAAGGAGCTGGAAACAGCCGGCTACGACATCCGCCAACGCCTTCACATCAGTAAAAGGGCACAACTCATCCTCCCCACCCATCGCTGCTTAGACCACGCCTACGAGAGCCTAAAAGGAAAAAACAAAATAGGTACCACCGGAAAAGGCATAGGACCCACCTATAGCGACAAAGCGGCAAGAGTGGGCCTTCGCGTAGGTGATATTCTCGAAAACTTCGAAGAAAAGTATCAAGCACTGAAACTCCGTCACGAAACGTTGCTCCACAATCTCAAATACGAATATGATATTGAAGAAGAAGAGCAGAAATGGATGGAAGGTGTTGCATACATGCGCCAGTTCCAACTCACCGACAGCGAAGTGGAAATCAATCGTTATCTGAGTGAAGGAAAAAGCGTATTAGCCGAAGGAGCTCAGGGCACCATGCTCGATCTGGACCATGGTACTTATCCTTTCGTATCATCATCAAGCACCACATGTGGCGGTGTATGTACAGGACTGGGAATCGCTCCGTCAAGCATTAACGATGTGTTTGGCATTTTCAAAGCCTACAGTACTCGCGTAGGTTCAGGACCATTCCCCGTAGAACTTTTCGACGAAACGGGCGACACCATTCGTCGCATAGGCAACGAGTTTGGAGCCGTTACCGGACGTAATCGCCGTTGCGGATGGCTGGACCTGGTTGCCCTGAAATATGCCATCATGATCAATGGTGTAACCCAGCTCATTATGATGAAAAGCGATGTATTAGACGATTTCGCTTCCATAAAGGTATGCACTGCATACAAGCAAAATGGCCAAACGTTGGAGTATCTACCATATGACACTGAAGGCTGCGAAGCCATCTACGAAGAGTTGCCCGGATGGCAACAGGACCTCACCCTGATCACAACTGAAGCGCAGTTCCCTGAAGCTTTGAGCAACTATATCAAGTTTATCGAAGATTTTGTAAAGGTTCCCATCAAGATTATTTCCGTGGGCCCTGATCGTAATGCCACGATCATCCGAAACTGAGCATCCATAGTTAAGCATATCGTAAAACAAAAAGACAGTCAAATAATGACTGTCTTTCTTTTGTGACTCCGCTGGGATTCAAACCCGGAACCTTCTGATCCGTAGTCAGATGCTCTATTCAGTTGAGCTACGGAGCCTTAAAGTACGCCCTCAGGGATTCGAACCCTGGACCCATTGATTAAGAGTCAATTGCTCTACCAACTGAGCTAAGGACGCTCCTTTAATTTTGCGAGTGCAAAGTTAAATCTTTCTTTGATTACCGCCAAACAAAAGAGAAACTTTTTTCCATTCCACTTTCATTTTTCTTTCTCATGGCAGATTCTTCAGAGAAAGAATAAGGGAGATGGCAATGTACGATGGAGCACCTTCACATCTACAAAGTCTCTCAATAACAACCCGTTCTCCAGAAATTGTTCTTCAACTGTACCCATTGCCGATTCGGGAGTGTTGTTGTTTTCGCTCAGGTGACACAGCCAAACTCTTTGCAACTTCTCACGGTGCTGCCATATCACGGTGGCCGCCTCAACGTTACTCAAGTGACCATTGCCACCGCTTATTCTTTTCTTTAGATGATAGGGATATGGTCCGTCTCTCAACATCTTTTCATCGTAGTTAGACTCTAGAATCAGTTGATCAGTCCGGTCTATGTATTGATGTATGGTGTCCGTCATCTGTCCCACATCGGTCACCAAGCACAGTGTATGCTCACCTTCCGATATGAAGTAGCCCACATTATCGGCACTGTCGTGTGGAACAGAGAAGGGAGTAATCTCACAACCACAGCATCTGACCATCTCGTCATAACTTATCAGTTGCATACCTTCGCTTGAAGGCTTCACTTTGATGGCCGGATTGCTATGGACACTAGCCAGCACCTTCTCTGTGGCGTACAACTTAATGAACTGCCCCTTTCTGGCTGCCATGTGCTGAATGGTACCCACATTTTTGGCATGATCCACATGGTCGTGCGTCAAAAAGATGGCCTTCAGTGATTCTAATGCCACTCCTGATTCATACAGGTATTTCCTGATTCTCCTGATCCCCACTCCGGCATCCACCAGAATGCATCCTTCACTATTTCTGATCAGATAGCAATTGCCCTTACTGCTGCTACCAATACATCTAAACTGCAACATGCATCAATTCTTGCTTCATTATATTATAACGCTTACCCTTCATCCTTATTGTATGCCCTATCAAGGAGAGGTAAAAAACATGACGCCGCCCCTTGGCCTATTTTACAGTTAATCGTAAATTTGCACTCGAAAGCAATACATGATGAAAAGGAAAAAGTCAATATTATTTATCGTAAACCCTATCTCAGGAACCGGCAACAAGGATCTCATCCTAAAAGATATTGACAACCTGATTGATCGGGAGCAATTCACTTATGACATCGCTTGTACCGCCTATGGCGGACACGGTGCCGTACTGGCCACTACTGCGGCTGAAAATGGAGTAGACATTGTGGTAGCCATCGGAGGCGATGGCACTGTCAACGAAATCGCACGTTCGCTTGTCCACACCCATACGGCGTTAGGTATCATTCCCTGCGGATCAGGAAACGGCCTAGCTCGGCATCTCCAGATTCCTATGGAATATACGAAAGCTATCCGCATGATTAACGAATGCATCATCCATGAATTAGACTATGGCTTAATCAATAACCGCCCTTTCTTCTGCACCTGCGGCATGGGGTTCGATGCCACCATCAGCTATCAGTTTGCAGCTTCCATACGCCGTGGCATGCTCACCTATTTGGAAAATACACTGAAGGAAATAACGCGCTACAAGCCCGAGACCTATACCTTAGAAGACGAAACGGAGAAGTTCACTCACAAAGCCTTTCTCATCACCTGTGCCAACGCTTCGCAATATGGAAACAATGCCTACATCGCCCCTGAAGCTTCCATGAGTGACGGATTAATGGACATTACGCTCATTGAGCCGTTTACTGCCCTTGAGGCACCACAGCTGGCCTTGCAGCTATTCAACGGAACGCTCACCAACAAGGGAAGAATCAAGATGTTCAAGTCACGCAAACTTACCATCAACCGTGAGCACGAAGGCGTGATTCATTGCGACGGCGACCCTTTCATGGCAGGAAAAAGCGTTACGGTAGAAATAGTGCCCAAGCAACTTCGGGCTATCGTTTCAAGCGATAAAGCAGCACGCCCGGGCAACATTTTGCAGAGCATCTCTGAATCTTTCAATTTCTTTGTATCTACCAGCAATAACGCTATCAGTGAGGGAATCAAGCAAATCAATAAGGACATTCGCCGGAAAATTCCTTTCAAACTCTAAAAATCCAGTCCATCTTAAATCTTATCTGTCCCCATTGCGTCTATACAATTGTTGATTGCAACCAACCGATAATTATTAGACAAAATGAAACAACTGTTCAATATCACATCATCAGTTCAGGACAAGATTCCCATTGACAAGCTCATTGAGCAACATCGCCCTGCACTACTGCAATACGCCTGCTATCTGTTAGGCAACTTGGAAGACGCTGAAGATGCCGTACAAGACGTCTACGTACAACTCCACGAGTACCGCGTTCGTCCTCAGTCGTACCTTCCTTCCAACCCCAAAGCCTACCTTTTCCGCTGTCTGGGCAATCTCTGCATCAGCCAACTCCGAAAGCAAAAACGAACCATATTTGTAGCCATCGACGAGGCGAAGGCACAATTCGACCAAGAACCACAAACGTTTGAAGAGGAATACCAACGCGCCAGTAGGCTTCTCTCACAAATACCGGAAGAACAGGCCGAAGTCATCCGATTGCGCATTTATGCAGACCTCAGCTTCGCCGAAATTGCCGACACGCTGTCGCTGCCACTTCCCACCGTGAAGTCGCGCTTCCTCTATGGCATCCAGAAAATCCGCAGCCACATGCTTGCAACGTCCACCCCTTCGTTCAACTTCTAAAAACTTTTCCCATCATGAACTGCAAAGAATTCCAAGACCAAATGGTCAACCTTTTCGATAAAGAATGTTCCCCCGACGTCAAGGCCCGTCTCATCACCCACATGGACGAATGCGCCTCTTGCCGCGCTGAATACGAGTCCATGCTGAAATACGTTGACATGCTTCAACCTAAGCATTCACCCGTATGGGAATCCATGTCTCCAAAGCATTCCACCAACGGACTGGGTCACCGACTGCTCCGCGTTGCTGCATCCGTGGCCATCTTCCTGCTCGGTGTAGGCGTAGGCATCAGCAACTTCTTTTCCCAGAATGCGCGCGCCACTGACCATGCTGCCTTCACACTCAGTCAGGCCATCGACAATGTGCGCAATGTAGGCAGCATCCACTATGTGCTCAAGGCTCGCATGAAGCCCAATGACAACTTCGCGGACTTCTATCCGGAACTGAACTTCATCAACATCGACATCAAGAAAGTCAGCCTCGACGGCGATGCCCTGTGGCGAATAGAGAAAGACGGTGGACGCACTGTAGTATGCGACGGCCAGCACCAATATCTCTTCGGCGATGGCATCACGCCCCTCGTAGGTAGCGTAAATACAGGATTCCTCGACCAGTTTGCCCTTCTCCTGCTCATGCCCCACGAACACATATACTACCTGCAAAAGAAGCATTTCATCAACGATAAGCGGACCGTGCTCACGCAAACAGAGACCGAAAACATCATCACCATAAACAAGGCTGAAAACCAGTACGGACTCGAAATGGTCTTTTCCAAGAACGACGAGCTACTTCGCAGTATCAAGGTTTGGCATGAGGAAGATGGCCAGAAGACCACAGTGCTCGAATCCGTCATCATGGACTACAACGTTTCCATTGACAAGGCCCAGCTCCTTGCTCTCCCCTTTCCTTCCGACGACAGCCGTTGGAACTCGGCCCAAGGTCCTACGCTCAATTTCGGCAAGCGGCTTGACCGACTGCAACAGGAAACAGCCACCCATGCAGCCCAGCGCATAATGAACGCTCTCATCTCCGGAAAACCTGAAAAAGCCAGCGAAGCCCTCTACTACTATCAAGGCCTGATGCCGAAACTCGTAGAGATGTTCAAGGGTTGCAGCGCAAGCCAGTTCTCAACACCCATCATTGAAGACGACTATGCAGGTGTGTTTGTACGGTTCAAGCTCGCCACTCCCGACGGCAAGGTCACCAACAAACGCCTCGCCCTTCGCAAGGACAACAAGCAACAACTTTGGGTGCTTGATGGAGGCATCTGACATTCACATCCACTGTTCCTCACCTCCCACCAACATTGCTGTCCACCCAGATGCAGGATGGACAGCAATGATATTTTGCTCAGAAAAAGTATGCTGGGCAACAGTCCGGCCATTACACCTCAGGCTTCCTTACTTCTTGGTCTGGTTCGTTTTGTTCTTTGCCTCCTGGTACTCTGCCAATACGGCCTCTCTCAAATTCTTATCCGTAAACTTTATGCTCATCGATTCTTCGCCATAAGCCGTACTGATCGACATGATGGCCGTCTGGTTTCTGTATTTCCACTTTCTGGCATTTGCAAAAACCTCGCCCACGCTCATTCGCGAAGAACAGCGCGGATCCAGCGCATTATAACAAGAATCCCAGAAGGACTTCACATAGCCATTGATTCGGTAGAGTTCTATCTCGTAGACCTCGTTATTCCCATTGGTGCGCACTTCCACTGTTGATAAACAGGGACGATAATAGAACTTATACAACCGAAAGAAGGCACGATGTTCGGGTGCCCCTTCGTCTGAACAGGTTAGGGAATGCGTGCGAGAATATTCCTCCTTGTTAAACTTCTCTCCTAACGAAATGTCCAAAAGCGACAAATGTGCGTCTACTCCGGCAATGGAATCTACTGGACTCTTCGCCATTTCCACTGGAGCTTCCGCGCTTGGCTTTTTGTTTGATCCGCAAGAAAGGGCAAGCATCACCATGCCCCATACCATTAGTTTCATTGTCATCTTCCCAACTTTATTCATCTTGCTACATTTTATCATTATTACCACGGCAGTGTCGCTCCCGTTTTGGCATCAACGTAGTATTGTGTGGTCCACGTCTGATATTGGGAAACATAGCCCATTTTCTTATCATTGCCCAGTGAGAATTCCAAAAGGAAACGTCCGCTCAGGTAAGGCGTATAAACATAATTCCGTCCTTTGTAGCGATAAGCCTCGCCTTCACCTCCTGACCGTTTTAGCCCTATCGCTGAAAGATCCGAGGGCAGTTCGCCATGCTGAACCGAGTAAGCCTCAATTTTCCGCACAATCTCTGTGCCGTGGCTTTGGGCACGTTCTTTCCACGAAGAACACCAATAAGCCAGTGCAAAACCAACAATGATCATTAGCACAGCAGCAACTGCAACAGGACCTTTTCCTTTGCGTTTCGACATATTCTCAGCAATATTCGCTACAAAATTAAGAAAAAAGACGTGAAACTCCGGCAAAGTGACAAAGATTTCAGGAAAGAAGAAGAACGATTGACTATTTTTTCATAACTTCGCAAATGAAAGTATTCTTATCAACACTTTTAAACATCATTGCCCTATGAGCGAAAAAATCAAAAAGTACGTTCTGCCTGACAGTAAAGTCCCCACACAGTGGTACAACATCCAGGCCGACATGGTAAACAAACCTCTTCCCTTCCTGCATCCTGCCACAAAGCAGCCACTGAAGGCTGAAGATCTTTTCCCCATCTTCTGCGAAGAGTGTTCCAAACAGGAGCTCAACCAGACGGATGCCTGGATTGACATTCCTGAGCCCGTGCGCGAACGCTACAAGAACTGGCGCTGCACACCACTGGTGCGTGCCTACGGTTTAGAGAAAGCCCTCGACACTCCTGCCCACATCTACTTCAAGAACGAAAGCGTGAGCCCCGTAGGCAGCCACAAACTGAACAGCGCAATGGCACAGGTGTACTACTGCAAGGAACAGGGCATCACAAACATTACCACCGAAACCGGCGCAGGCCAGTGGGGTACAGCCCTGAGCTATGCTTGCAGCCAGTTTGGCATTGATGCCGCCGTCTACATGGTAAAGATCAGCTACGAGCAAAAGCCTTACCGACGCTCCATGATGCATGTGTTCGGTGCGCAGGTAACGCCAAGTCCCTCAATGAGCACACGCGCAGGAAAGGACATCCTTACGGCCGACCCCAGCAACAACGGCTCACTCGGTACCGCCATCAGCGAAGCCATAGAACTGGCTACACAGACCAAGAACTGCCGCTACACGTTAGGTTCCGTATTGAATCACGTGAGCCTTCACCAGACCGTAATAGGTTTGGAAGCTGAGAAGCAAATGGAGATGACCGGCGAATATCCCGACAAGGTGATTGCCTGCTTTGGCGGAGGCTCCAACTTTGGCGGCATTGCCTTCCCCTTCATGCGTCATAACATTCTGGAAGGAAAGAACACAGAGTTCATTGCCGCAGAGCCCAGCTCATGCCCCAAGCTCACACGCGGAAAGTTTGAATACGACTTTGGCGACGAAACCGGCTACACCCCACTGCTGCCCATGTATACACTGGGCCACAACTTCCAGCCGGCCAGCATCCATGCAGGAGGTCTGCGCTATCATGGTGCAGGCGTAATCCTCAGCCAGCTGCTGAAGGATGGTTACCTGAAAGGAGTAGACATTGACCAGACGGAATCCTTCAAGGCCGGTGTGCTTTTCGCTAAGAGCGAAGGCATCATTCCTGCTCCCGAGAGCTGCCATGCCATTGCCGCCACCATTCATGAAGCCCTGAAGTGTAAGGCCGAAGGGAAGCAGCAGGTACTGCTCTTCAACCTTAGCGGTCACGGCCTCATTGACTTAGCCAGCTATGATCGCTATCTGTCCAACGACTTGCAGGACTACGTTCCAAGCAATGCTGAACTCGAAAAGTATCTGGCTCAGGTAGAACCCTTGCAGCCATAAAAAACCATCACTTTGGCTCCGACCAATTGCTGCCCGAATGCTGAACCATTCCGGACAGACGTTAGCCGGAGCCAGATTTTTCCTCCCCCTCCTCTTATGAAATTGTTACGTTACATCAGCCTATCTTTACTATCCCTTCTTGCCCTCACCTTAAGTGCGCAGTCAGAAAGCCGCTGGGCCGTTCAGGCCAACATTGGTCAAACGTCAATGGAAAGTGGTGGAAGCTACGAAGTCAGCAACAATGAAGGCAACCTCTTCTCACTGAAAGGCGACTACTTCCTCACCTCCCATCTGGCACTGAGCGGTGGAGGATATTTAGAACAGAACGGCCTTTTTACCAACTACGACAGCGGCATAGGCCTGATTCGC
The DNA here is from genome assembly GCA_017468985.1 of Bacteroidaceae bacterium. GTDB lineage: Bacteria > Bacteroidota > Bacteroidia > Bacteroidales > Bacteroidaceae > UBA6382. The sequence continues at coordinate 23,391 of JAFUHF010000061.1, read as the reverse complement.
TACAACATGACAGGACTGCAAGGCGGCGCAAAGTACTACCTGTGTCCCCGAAAATGGGTGATTCAACCCTACGTTGAAGCCTCCTTGCTTACCAACGTGCTCCATTGGGGTCATTCTCAGGGAAAGAAACAATGCATGCTGAGCGAAGGCGTCACCGCCATGAGTACCGTTGACTACGAATTCCACTGTCCGGCCCTTACCCTTTCTCCAGCCATTGGAATAGACATCCGCCTGATCAGCAGCCTTTCGCTCAACATCTCTGCCGATTACCGATGGGGGCTTTACGGCAAACAAACTGCCACGCTCACCCTGCTCAGCGGCCCACACCAAGGTTCCACCTACACCATTCAGGACCATTCGCGCCGCACGGCCATTTCTGGCGGCCTGCGTATGAACTTCCCCACGCATAAAGTTTCGGACAGAGGCCGCAACAATCTGATTCTGCTCTTATTTAACTGGCTAAGTTCTAAGAAGGCATAACTTCAACAGTCCATTGTCCCCTCATGCTTTCTGCATAATGCCATGTAGAGGAAGCCTGCATTATCACTATGGAAAGGAGTAATCATTCTGATGCTGAAATGTCTCCATCCTTCTATATGCTTTTCGTTCATTATGAATGCCTTGCCAAAGAACACCTTGACTAAGGTTAGACGATTTTCTATGCTTTAAACCCAGATGGGAACAATTACTCTGGAGTAAAACTTATTTCTTATAGAAACGGCGTATGGTGGCCACAAACTCCATACCATACTGCTGCTTTTTGAATTCTCCCACGCCGGGCACATTGCCAAAAGCCTCAACGGAGAGGGGTTTGATACGGGCCATTTCGTGCAGAGCCTTGTCTGAAAACACAATGTAGGGAGGAAAGCCCTGCCTATCGGCCACCTTATGGCGAAGCATCCGCAGTTCTTCGAACAATTCCTTATCCTCAGCACCTTCGTTAGTTTCGTCCAAGATGGCAAACAATTCTCGCGAGCGCGAACGCCGCTGTTTGGGCTGAGAATTTGCCATGGGCCATTCCTGCTCATCGTCTACCACGGTGAGCAAAACCGTTCGTGCTCCAAAGAGCACTTCGCGCCCCTGGTGCGTAATCTTCAGATGATTTTCTTCATTATAAGCAATTTCTACAAGGCCCATTTGCAACATCTGCAACAGATAAGCGTTCCATACACGCGGAGGAATGGCGCGTCCTGCACCGAAAGTCTTGAGCTGATCGTAATGCCGCAGTTTAACTTCTGCCGAATAGGTGCCACGCAAAATATCGGCCAGCGTCCTGAATCCCACGGTTTCCCTTGCCCTCATGAGGGCACTAAGTGCCTTTTGCACCTCAATCGTACCATCAAAAACCCGGGGTGGATGATGGCACACATCGCAGTTATGGCAGCTCCTGTCGGATGATTCGCCAAAATAGTTGAGCAAAATGCGTCGGCGACACACCGTGGCCTCGGCATATTCCTGCATGCGCTTGAGTTTCTCCTTATTAATATCGCGCTGACCGCTCTGCTGCGCAAAACTGCTGAGCTGCACCACGTCGGCATAACTATAGAACATGAGCGTATTGGCCGGCAATCCGTCGCGTCCAGCCCTGCCTATTTCCTGATAGAAGTTTTCGATACTCTTGGGCATATTGTAATGCAGAACCCAGCGGATGTTGCTCTTGTCAATGCCCATACCGAAAGCGATTGTGGCACAGACCACCTGCACACGGTCGTGAACAAAAGCCTCCTGCACGCTGTTTCTCACCTCAGGAGCCAAGCCGGCATGGTAGGCCAGCGCGGCAATGCCATAGGCCGCAAGCGTATGGGTGACGCTCTCTGCCGTTTTGCGACTCAGGCAATAAACGATGCCGCTCTGACCCTGATGTTCCTTAATGAATGCCAGCATCATTTTGTCTTTCGCCTTCTTAGGCAGGCCCTGCACCACGGCCAGACTGAGATTAGGGCGATCGAAACTGGAAATGAACACCTTGGGAGAACGAAGCCCCAAGTGCTGGAGCATGTCGATACGGGTCACCTTGTCGGCAGTAGCAGTGAGTGCCATCATTGGCACCTCCGGAAACTCCTCGCGCAAACGACTTAGTTGAGTATACTCAGGCCTAAAGTCGTGGCCCCACTGACTCACACAGTGCGCCTCATCAATGGCAAAAAGGCTCAGCTTAACGTCATGGAGCAAGTAGGCCATGCGCGCCAGTACGCTTTCTGGTGACATATAGAGCAACTTCACCCTACCCGAAACGCAATCGCGCACCACGGAGAGTTGCTCATTGTCGGAAAGGGAGCTGTTGAGCGACGCAGCCGGAATGCCCGATGCACGCAAAGCATCTACTTGGTCCTTCATGAGCGAAATCAAGGGCGAAACCACCACCGTAAGCCCGTCCATCAGAATGGCCGGAAGCTGATAGCACAAGCTCTTGCCTCCGCCGGTGGGCATCAACACCAAGCAATCCTGACCGGAAAGCACATGGGATATGATGCCTTCCTGTCCACGACGGAAGCTGTCGAAACCGAAATACCTTTTCAGCGCATCAAGCAAAAGTTTTCTGTCCATAATCTCAGCAAAGTTAACCATTTTAAACCGACCGCAGGCCATTCCGCAATCGTTTTTAGCAAATCACTGCTCCATCTTCATTATTGCACCTTTCAATAGCAGAGAATTCAGGCTTCCCCCAAAAGTTAGGTAGGAAAGATGGGAGAATTAACTTAACATAAGAATACTCTGTACCAAGCCATTAGAAATTTCATAGATAATAGGGATTGTGGGGAATCGGCAAAAGGCGTAATTTTGCAAGCAACAAAAATCAACAAAATAACAATCCGAAAAAAATGAAGATCTTAGCTTTCGCCACACTCCTGGCGACCATTAGCATGCAAGCAAAAGCAGAAACCAAAAGTGTCATTATGCCGGCGGACTCCTCGCATACGGTAGACATAGAAGAAGTAGTGGTGGTGGCACCGCTAAAGGAGAACTTGCATCTCAGGCAGACGGCCACCTCGGTGTCACTGTTCTCAGAGCAAATCCTGCAGAGCGAGGGCACAACGGGCATGAGTAATCTGTCGGGCTATGCACCAAACTTCTTCATGCCCAACTATGGTTCGGCCCAAACGTCGGCCATCTACATTCGCGGCGTAGGATCGAGAATCAACACTCCGGCCGTGGCACTCTACGTAGACAACATTCCCGTAGCAGACAAGAGCACCTACAACACCCCCCTCTTTGGCATCAACCGCATTGATGTACTGCGTGGTCCGCAAGGCACGCTCTATGGACGCAACGCCATGGGCGGTATTGTGAGGATCTATACGGACAACCCCCTCCTAAAACAGGGCACCGAAATCAGAACCGGGGCATCGTCGCGCGATGACGGTGCATACCTCTCAGCATTTACCCATCAGAAGATAGCAAACACTCTGGGCATTTCGGCCGGAGGATACTATAAATATAATAATGGTATATATCGCAACGACACTCTGGGCAAGAAAGTGGGCGGAGGCAATGATATCGGTGGAAAACTGCGACTGGTTTACCAACCGGAAGGCCCTTGGAAGTTTGATTTCAGCACAACCTTCGACTACACTGACCAAAACACCTACCCCTATTTCTATAGTGGCAGCCTGACCGGCACGGAAAGCATGCCCCAGATCGTTGACCACATTACGGCCAACCGAGAAAGCAAGTATCGCCGCAGCAATCTCAGCTCTGGATTTCTGGCAGAATATGGTGCCAAGCACTTTACCGTATCGTCCATCACGAGCTATCAATACCTGAACGACCGGCTGCTGATGGATCAGGACTTTATCTATCAGGATTTCTACACGCTGGAACAGAAACAGAAGTCGCATGCCTTGACAGAAGAAATCGTGCTGAAAAGCAAGCCCGGAAAACGCTTGGAATGGGCAGGCGGAGCCTTTGGAATGTGGCAAAATCTGCGCACCGAAGCTCCGGTCACCTTCTACGATGACGGCATCAGCATGCTAAACGGCATATTTGCCCGTGTTCTGCCCGACGTTAACTACACCATGAATGTAGGCGGAAGGAGCATATCGAGCACGATGACTCAAAGCCTGGTATTGACCGACCCCACCCTTCCCATCTACAGCCGCTTTCGCACTCCCGTTCTGAACGGAGCCCTTTTTGCACAAGGCACCCTTCACGACATCCTGCCGCAAACCTCGCTCACCCTCGGGATGCGTCTGGACCATGAACATCAAACTATGAACTACATGGGTGGAGGCCTGCCCGTAAACTACAGCTATGATTATAACATGGGACGACACGAAGCTTCCGACCTCACAGCCACTCCAACGCTCGGAGGAAAAGTGAGCAACAAATATACCCGTCTGCTTCCCAAGATGGCCATCACCTATAACCTGAACGACAATAAGGGAAATCTCTATGCCTGCGTAGCACAAGGGCATCGCTCCGGCGGATATAACATACAAATGTTCTCTGACGTGATGCGCACGGCACTGCAAGCCGATATGACAAAAGTAACGAAGCAATACGTTACTGATGTCCTCACGCAACATGCCCAAAGCATGCCGGCAATGAGTGACATGTTCTATAACATTATCAATATCATCAACACCAGCATTCCCGAGACCCACTTGCCCGACGTAGGCACCACCCTTACCTATAAACCTGAATACTGCTGGAACTACGAGGCAGGCACACATCTGAATATCTTCGACCGCAGTCTGACCGTTGACCTCTCTGCTTTTTTCATTGATACGCGTAACCAGCAGATTTCGCGCTTTACCGACAGCGGAATGGGGCGCATCATGGTCAATGCAGGAGAAAGTCACAGCTGCGGACTTGAGGCATCGGTCAACAGCCACCTCTTTAATGACCGCATAACATTGACGCTGAACTATGGCTATACTCACGCCATCTTCCACAAGTACGATGAAGGCAATGGCAATGACTATACCGACAACCGCGTGCCATTCATTCCGGAGCACAACATGGGGCTTTTCGCAGACTACAAGCAGCCCGTCAACCATACGCTCCTGAAAAATGTCACCATTGGTGTCAACACCAATGGGTTCGGACGGATCTACTGGACCGAAGCCAATAATGCCTATCAGAACTTCTATGCCACGCTGGGAAGCCACGTGCAGTTCGACTTCGGGAAGGTCGCACTGAACCTCTGGGCCAAGAACATCACCCAAACAAAATACAAGAGTTTCTATTTTGAAACGATGAATCGTGGGTACTATCAGAAGGGTTACCCCACGCAGATAGGGTTCGATCTGAGCTTTAAGTTCTGATCCGTCTCCTCCACCACAAGCACATCGCCCAGACTGTTGCAACAGTCTGGGCGATGTGGCATAAGACTGGGACTTGATTTCCCTCGTCACGCTATCCTCTGATTTCGCCCACGTCTACATATCCGTTATGCACTGCGTAGATCACCAGCTTGGTAGCCGAATGGGCATCAAGCTTGTCCATGATGTTCTTACGATGAGTGAGCACCGTAGAGAAACTTATCTTCAACTCATTTGAGATTTCCTTACTCGACATTCCCTTAGCCACACATCGCAATACCTCTATCTCCCTTGGTGTCAGCACAGAATCGCGCGCTTTAGCACGCATCATATTAGCCAAGTCCTGAGGGAATCGCTCCAAATTGTGATGGAATCTCTGTTCCAGCTCCAACACCTGCTTCAAAAAGCGTGATTCCGTTACATTTATATATATGCGATGGAAATCTTCAGGAATAGCCAGACTATCCTCTTCTGCCAGAACGATGGTTTTTCTGTGGTTCTTCACAAAAAAGGCCGGATTGGCCAGCAACAATTCGGCTGTCACGAAGTAATGGTAGTAAATACCTTCATCCTGAAGTAATTCTTCTACTGAAGTAAACGTCTTGATTTCAAGAAAAGAAAACATCTTCTCCAGTATTGACTTCAATCCTATGTTGACTAAGGCATTCTTGCCTATCACTGCCATGCAAGGTTTTTCCATTTTGGTCGTTTTTTGTATTGTGCGAGTAAAATTACTACAAAAAATTGAGATACATTATCTTTTCACCTCGAAATCGCCCGTAATCCGTTTATTGCCTTCTTCACACATCATAAATTGTAATCTGTAATCGTGAAAAACACAACATAATCAAAAAAACTCCCCTGAAACTTGTATGATAAAGAAAATGTTCGTAATTTTGCACTGAAATAAAGAATATAAATCGGAGGTCACAAAGCGGAAAGCCTCCACAAAACTTAAAAAGATGAATAATAAAGATCAGAAAAGAGAACTGCTTTATCAGTTCAGAATGAATTGCATCCAACATCGCGGAATTAAAAGTCAAATGATTCAGAGATTGATTTCGGAATTGGAAGAGCAAAATTAAAGTCGAAAAATTTTTTTCATAGTAATCATAAAGTTAGGTAATTAGTTCTAGATTAGGGCTGCCGGGAGGCATCCCTAATTTTTTGTTCCTTTTTCTGCACAGTGCAAAATCAGAACTCAAGCAGCAAACGTGCGTTCAGCAAACGTCCGGTGAGATAGTTGGGAATGGCAAAGCGATGGTTGGTGATGTCGGTTACCCAATAGTAGGAGTTGACGTTATTGATGCCCAGAATGTTGAACGCGTCCACTCCAAGCCATGCGTTCTTCACGGCTTTTCCCAATCCTTGCTTTATGTGATGGTCTTCATTGTTCAGAAGGCGATAGCTCATACCAATATCTACACGCCGGTAGGCCGGTGCCCTGAAGGGACGCTCATCCATTTTTCCGTGGGGTACGCCAAAGGGAAATCCGTCGGCCAGTGCGGCTTTCAGGGTCATCTTCCATCGCGTTGTGCCCGGGAAGAAGTCGGTGAAGAAGAGGGACAGGTTGTAACGCTGGCCGGTGGGGCGCGGTATGGTGTGGCCCAGAATGGTTTCTTTGGTCGACATGAGCGAGAGGGTGACCCATGAGTCAGCCCCGGGCACAAATTCGCCAAACAGCTTGAAATCTATGCCGGCCACGTAGCCTTTTCCAAGATTTTCGCCGCAATAGACTACTCTGATGTTGTTTACATTATAGGGAATCAGCTGGCTGAGCGACTTGTAGTAGACTTCTGACGAGAAGCGGAATGGACGGTCTATCATTCTGAACTGATAGTCACCACCTATCACCAGGTGGATGGAGCGTTGCGACTTGATGTCCTTGTTCAACTCTACGTGCGTATTGCCGTCAACGGTAACCGTATCGCGCAGTTCTTTGTAGAACGGCGACTGATAGTACACGCCCGTGGCTGCACGGAAGGTGAAATTTTCATTGAAGGTGGGAATCCAGCCTAATGACACCCTGGGACTGAACAGTGTCTCCTTGTTCCAACTCCAATGAGTAATGCGCAGACCATAATTCAGAGTAAAGCGACCTTGGGGGGACTGCCATCGGTAAGTATCTTGCAGATAATACTCGAATCGGTTGGTGCTCAGCTCTGTTTTGGCCCTCAAACTGTAGATCAGATTGAGGCGATCGAGTCTGTGAGGCATGGAATAGTCGGATGAATCGCGCATTTCCCATTCTGTGGCATTCTCTTTCACCTTTTCATTCTTGTACATCCAGGCCGTTTCCACGTTGTGCTGCCCCCACTGTCTGTGAAACTGCATGCCTACGTTCATCACCTGTGCTGTCAGGTAGTTGCGCGCATGTTCCATATAGGTGCCTACGCCCAGCTGTTCCTGCGTAGTGGCTTCATTGAGCCAGTATTCGCCCTGTATGTCGTAGGTTTCCTGCTCTTTCGTAGCATAGAAGGAGGTGAGCAAGGCCAATTGTGTCTTTTCGTTGAAGTGATGGGTCAGGCGCAGCGACGCATAGCGCGTTCGAAAGAGGTCCTTTTCCTGTCCGTCGAAGTATACGAGAAACTGCTTGGCATCGTTCATGGTTCCAAACTTCGTTTCGCGGTTCTTGGGGCGGAAGTTGTAATGGTTGGTGGAGAGATATCCTATAAAGTCGAGCGACCACCGATCGTTGGGCTTCCAGGTGATGAAATTCTGATAGTCAAAGAAGTTGGGCTTATATTCCCCCTGCGTGTCGGTGCTGCCCAAGAGATGGCGCGTGGTTTTGTAACGCAGTCCGTTCAGCATGGAAAACTTCTTGTTGCCAAAACCCAAGTAGGCATCGCCACCCAGCAGGCTGAGGGCCACCGAGCCCTCCGTTTTTTCGGGCTGCTTATAGGTAATGTCGAGCACAGACGACATTTTGTCACCATACTTTGCCGGAAATCCTCCTGCCGAAAAGCTGATGTCGCTCACCATATTGCTATTGATGATGCTCAGACCCTCCTGTTGTCCTGAGCGAACGAGCATGGGACGATAGATTTCCTGTCCGTTGATGTAGACTACGTTTTCGTCGAAGCTGCCACCGCGGACGTTGTACTGTGAACTCATCTCGTTTCGGGAGCTTACCCCCATTTGCGTAGCCACTAGTTCCTCTACGGCATTGCCCGTGGTGGAAGGCATCAGTTTTGCTCCCTTAGCACTGAGTTTCTGCATCTGATCCGTCTGCCTTCTATAGGCTTTTACCGTGGCATTGCTCAGTTGCACGCCAGTGGAAGACAGCGTGATGTTCACCAGTATGGAATCGCCTGCCACTCCATTCAGTACGTGCTTCTTCGTTCGGTGGCCTATCATGGAATAAACCAGCACCAGGCTGTCCTTTGGCACTTCGCACATGAGCGAATAGCGGCCCTTCATGTTGCAAATGGCAATGCCCGTTTGCCCTTCGGCGCGCACCATGGCCATTTCTACGGGTTTGCTGTATTCGTCAGAAACAACACCATGCACTCTCACCTTCTGAGCCTGAGCCGGAAGGACGAGTGCACAAAGAAGCACCATCATACAGACGCCTAAGCAACTCTTCAAGGTTTTCATACAATTGTTTAACGCGAAAACAGGGCAAAAAGTATATCTTCTGCTCCATATTTTCTCGCTATCAGGAAAAATAAGTAATTTCGCAGCATGAAGACCCTGCTCATCGTGATTGGTAAGACGCAGAATGCCCATCTGTCAGCTATGATGGACGACTATGCAGCGCGCATTTCCCACTATCTGCCCTTCAGTATGGAAATCATCCCCGAGCTCAAAAACACGCGCGGCCTCTCCTTTGCCCAGCAAAAGGAGCGCGAAGGCAAGGAACTGCTGCAACGCCTGCAAGGCGGCGACCGACTCATCCTGCTCGACGAGCATGGCAAGGAGCGGCGCTCCGTGGAGTTTGCCACATACCTTGAAAAACAGCTGAACTCTGGTTGTAAAAGGCTGGTATTCGTGGTGGGAGGCCCCTATGGATTCTCTGATGAGGTCTATCAGAAGGCCGATCAGCTCATTTCACTCTCACAAATGACTTTTTCCCATCAAATGATTCGCCTGCTCTTTCTGGAACAGGTCTATAGGGCGCAAACCATTTTGCACGGCGAGCCTTACCATCACGAATAGTGCATCTTCCCCACGCCATTTCCATCTTGCAGTACGCCCTGCCTGAAAACCTTTTGAAAAATGGATCAATTTTTCTGATTATTCCCCCAAAACGGATCCCCACCCACTCTACAATCGGCCAAAAGGTCAACGGCCAGTGGAGGGTGAAGAGAAACGCTGACTGAACTTCACCAGAATGGGCAGATGGTCACTGAAGCCTCCATTGTAACGAAAGCCATTATAAGTGCGTCGGGGCTTAAGACCAAGGCCTTCATCATCCCTTTCCAGCAAGAAGGATGGCGAACATACGCGAAAGCTCCCCGGAATGACCGAAAACGCCTCTTCCTCACTCAGCAAACTACCCGAAACGATGCATTGGTCCAGCAGTTCCCAACGGCCGTCATACTTATATGTGCCGCGTATGGAGTCTGATGGTAAACTTTGCGAGAGATTGTAGAGCCTCTGGGGCAGGTAGCTCCCTGCCTCGGCCGCCATCTGCACTTTCAGCCCAACGGTGAGGGCCTTTGACGAAGGAGCATCGTTGAAGTCACCCACTATCACGATCTTAGCCTCCCTTCCATGGCGTAGCACGTCGTTTACAGAGTTCCATAAGGTCCTGGCCTCGGCCATGCGATAGCGCTGCGCCTTGCGTCCACCTATCTTGCTCGAAAAGTGACATACGTACACATGGAGCGTATCGCCCGTCACTACGCACCCCACAATGTGCAGGATGTCGCGCGTCAGGATGGGAGTGCCGTTCAGGTGGGGCGTGATGCTTTCGTGGCCAATCACCCTGAAGGTCAGGGGCTGATAGAGCAAGGCCACGTCGAGTCCGCGCTCGTCGTGACTGTGGGTCATCACGTAGTGATAGCCTGCCCGGCGCAATATGGCACGGCGCGTGAGTCCATGCAGCACGGAATCGTTTTCCACCTCGGTAAGAGCCACAAGGTCGGGCGGCAAAAGGCCATTGAGCGACATGATTTCCTTACTCAGATGCTGCAACTTATGCCAAAGACGGCCTTGATGCCAGCGGCGCCCACTGTCGGGCAGGAAGTCATGGTCGTTATACCCCTCATCGTGAGCGCAATCAAAGAGATTCTCAGCATTGAGTTCGGCTATGACAAACGACTTTTCCTGCGCCACGGCATGACAACAGAGCCATGAGCAGCACAAAAGGTCTACGAGCCGCCTCCACGTGCGACCATACGGGCGAAAAGTCATTAAAACTTATGGGGAGTACCTATGAATCCGGCCTGCACAAAGTCCTGCCAATGCTGCTCTATGATCCAGTTGATGTAAGTCAGGAACATATAGGCTGTCCACTGGTAACCGGCAGCATTCATGTGGCCGCCAAGGAAGTAACGCTTCCTGAAATCCTTACCCCAATAGTTGGGGGCATGCTTTTCCAGGTCAATCAGGTAAACATTGGGAAAGAGTTCAGGCATTTGCCGGATCACCTTATTGTAAGGATCACTACCCTTAGGCATGGTGACCACAAAGATCACGGCATCGGGCTGTATGCTCTTCACGCGCTGTATGATGCCGGCGTAGCATCCGGCATAGGTATTGGCATTCTGGGTAAAGTCCTCCTTGTTAATATCAGTGGCCGTATTGCCAATGGCAAACTTCTGGTGCTCATCGTTCTCTCCGAGGGCCATAATGTAGGCCTGCTTGGGACGAGCCTTGGCATCAATATTACTATTGCGGTTTTGAGGATTGTTCCAGAAATGCTCTATCCATCCGTGGGTAGTTTCGCCGCCCTGAGAATAGTTTTCACCCTCTACCCCCATCTGGGCACACATGCGCTGGCCCCAGGAATATTCGTACATGTCGTTCCAGCCCTTGCGCTTTTCGCCGTTCGTATAGTTAGACTCCAACTCTCCACTGCACAAAGAATCGCCAATAAAGCCCCAATGGTGAAAAATGGAACAAAAACCGGGATCATGGCTGATCGTAGCAATGGGATTCATGTTGTCGCTGCTATGCTCTTCAGCCGAAGCAAATGGTGCACAGAGTAATAGCAAAAGAAAAAGGGAACATCTGATTTTCATCGCTTGTGAAAGTAAGGAACTGTTGCTGACTATAGGTTTTGCAGATAGTGGCTCACCTCTATGCCGGCCTGACATCCGGAAGCCGCAGCCGTAATGGCCTGACGATAGTTGGGGTCAGCCACATCGCCTGCTGCAAACACGCCGGGTACGCCTGTGCGCGGCGTGTGGCCCTCGGTAATGATATAGCCCGTTTCGTCCGTCTTCACCCAGGGCTTGAAAATGGCACTATTGGGCTGATGGCCAATGGCGAGAAAGAAGCCGTCGATGGCAAGCTCGTAGCGACGTTCATCGGTTTCGCCCTTGCGGTAAACCAACCTCACGCCTTCTACACCATTCTCGCCAAAGAGGCCAAGCGTATTGGTTTCAAAGAGGATTTCAATCTTGGGATTTTGCTTCACCCGAGCCTGCATGATCTCTGATGCACGGAGGAAGGGCTTGCGCACAATGAGATACACCTTATTGGCCAGCGTAGAGAGATATTCCGCCTCTTCGCAGGCCGTATCGCCGCCGCCCACCACGGCTACCACCTTTTTGCGATAGAAAAATCCGTCGCACGTGGCGCAGGCACTCACTCCCTCGCCCTTATACTTCTCCTCATCGGGCAGACCCAGGTATTTAGCCGTAGCCCCCGTGGCAATCACCACGCTCTGTGTCTCCACCTCTGATCCGTCGTCGAACGTAAGACGGTAAGGCGCTACCGAAAGATCGGCCTTTACGGCAATATGGGGACGAATCTCTGCACCAAAGGTTTCAGCCTGCTTGCGCATGGCTTCCATCAGCTCATTGGCATCAATGCCCTCGGGGAAACCCGGGAAGTTTTCCACAATAGTGGTGGTGGTAAGCTGGCCTCCGGGCTGAAGCCCCTCATAAATCACGGGCTTGAACCCTGCACGGCCAATGTAGATGGCTGCCGTATAGCCGGCAGGCCCTGAACCGAGAATAACGCTCTTTAGCTTTTCCATAAATAAATCTGAATAAGGGTTGTAAGAATTGAGGAAAGGGAAATTTACCCGTAGCAGGAACTATCTGAGGTCAATGATTTCAGCCGTGGGATAGTCTTCCTTGTTAAAGGTAAACTTGGAATCTGGATATTTCTGATTGGTTTTATAGTCGCGAACGCTGATACGCGTCCATCCGTCGGCACCGCGGCGGAAACGAATACACAGAGGGAGCATGGTGCTCTTGTCAATGTCGAGGTACATCTCACGAATCTTCTGCGTCTTTTCCACACAGCGCAGGTGAATGCAGTAACAAGCCTTACCACGCAGTTCGCTCTCGCCGTAGTCGTATTCATAGCCCTTTCGATAAAGGCTAATGAAGGTATAAGGATTCATGGCCTGCTGCTCGTAGAAGGGAGGAAGACTGATGTTTACTTCATTGTTCGCCTTTACGTAGTTCCAAAGCGTATTGCCGTCGTACCAATACACCATATTCTCGGACTCCATCTGGTAGGCCGTTCCGTGAACGTAAATGACGCCATTCATACGGGCCTGCTCAAGTGTACCCTTGAAACTCGTAGCCGTAAACTGGGCTTCGAAGTCACCGGCTTTTTTTACGGTATTCGCCGTTTTGTCCAAAATAGCTTTAGCTTGCTTGTCCGTCTTGGCCGGAGCTATGATACAACAACAGACCAGCATCATGCTTAACAATAATTTAGCTGTCATGATTATGATTCTTTATTCATTTTCTAACTGAAAGCTGTCGAGCTTTGCTTGCAGCATAGATTCATCTGCACAAAGCACGTCACGGGGCTTGGCACCATTAATGGGACCTACAATTCCCATGCGCTCCAACTGGTCCATCAGTCTGCCAGCGCGGTTATAGCCTATAGCAAACTTGCGCTGTATCAACGAGGTGGACCCTGACTGGTGGACCACTATAAGTCGGGCAGCCTCTTCGAACAAGGGGTCAAGACGTTCGCCGTCGTCCAAACCACTCCGCGAGCTTCCGCCATCGGCAGCCTCGTCAATCACTTCGGGTAATTCGTAAGGAGCTAAGTAACCCTGCTGCTCACTGATGTACTGATTGATTTGCTGCACTTCAGGAGTATCAATGAAGGCGCACTGCACGCGTATGGGCAAGGTGGTGCCTGCCAGTATGAGCATGTCGCCCTTACCCACCAGTTGATTGGCTCCACTCTGGTCAAGGATGGTGCGCGAATCTATCATGGAAGTCACCTTGAAGGCCATGCGTGCAGGGAAGTTGGCTTTAATGGTACCGGTAATGATATTCGTGGTGGGGCGCTGCGTAGCAATCACCATGTGCATGCCCACGGCGCGCGCCAATTGCGCTATGCGCGCAATGGGCAGCTCTACTTCCTTGCCGGCCGTCATGATGAGGTCGCCAAACTCGTCGATGATGATGACGAAATAAGGCAGGAAGCGGTGGCCATGTTCCGGATTGAGCTGGCGAGCCTTGAATTTCGCATTATACTCCTTGATGTTGCGGCACGCAGCCTTTTTGAGCAACAAATAGCGGTCGTCCATCTCCTTGCAAAGGCTCTTGAGCGTCTTTACCACCTTGGTAACGTCGGTGATAATTGGGTCGCTGTCCTCGTCGGGCACCTTTGCGAGGAAGTGGTTGGCCAAGGGCGAATAAATGCTGAACTCCACCTTCTTGGGATCTACCAGCACCATCTTGAGCTCCGACGGATGTTTCTTGTAGAGCAGCGAGGTGATGATGGCGTTAAGGCCTACCGACTTACCTTGACCCGTAGCACCGGCCACGAGCAGGTGAGGCGCCTTGGCAAGGTCTAACATGTAGACCTCGTTGGTAATGGTTTTTCCGAGCGCGATGGGGAGCTCAAACTCGCTTTCCTGAAATTTCTTGCTGTTTATGATGCTCTCAATGGAGACAATCTGGGGTTTCTTGTTGGGCACTTCAATTCCTATCGTACCCTTTCCGGGAATGGGCGCTATGATACGGATGCCCAGCGCGCTTAAGCTCAGGGCAATGTCATCCTCCAGGTTCTTAATCTTGGAAATGCGCACTCCGGCCGCAGGCGTGATTTCGTAAAGCGTGATGGTGGGGCCCACGGTGGCCTTAATGCTGGAAATCTCTACGCCGAAGTTGTGCAGCACGGTGGTAATCCGATTTTTATTCTCCGTTTGCTCCGCCATGTCAATGGAAGTATTCTGGTCATCATACTTCTTGAGCAGACTGAGCAGCGGATACTTATAGAACTCCAGGTCCAACTTGGGGTCGTAGGGATCGTTAAGGGTTTTCTGGTCGGCTTTGGTTTCTTCTTCCGCCTTTTCCACGATGAACATAGCCGCCCCGTCGTCGTCTTTCTGTTCAACGGGTTTTTCCTTGGACTGCTTCTTTTCGGGTCCGGACACAACGATTTCCTCCTGTCCCTCCGTCTCCGTCAGGTCTATTTCTATAGGTTTTTCCTCGCGATACGTGGGTGCCTCCTGCGGCTCCTCCGGCTTGTCCTCAGGCTCAGAGGGCTCAGGAGCCTTGAGGTTTTTCTTCTGGAACAGATCCTTGGGCCGCAACAACTTGCGAATAATAAGAATCGTGCGGTGACTCAGATAAATCAGATAGAAAATAGCCGACGCCAATATCAGGATAAAGAGACCTGGCGTGCCCACCTTCTCGGTGATGTAGCGACAAATGTTACGCCCATGCGCACCTCCGGGAGGAAAGGCAAAATATTGCAAAATGGCATCGGGAAGCAGGAATGTGAGTGCCACCGAAAGCCATATCATCAGAAAGGCGTAGTTGACGAACTTGCGCCACAGCTTCACTTTATAGGTGCCCATCAGCCTCATGGCTACAAAAATGAGAAACAGGGGGATAAAAAATGAAGCGATACCAAAACATCCGTCCATAAAGAAGTAGGCCAGCTTGGCGCCAAGATAGCCTCCCATATTGTTGACCTCCGTGTCGCCGGCGAAATCCTTGCCTGCGGCCAAGGCCTCCAGCATGCTCTGGTCGGCCGAACCGGTCAGCACATACGACGTGAAGGAAAGGATCATAAACACTGCTACGAGCAGTATCACCAACCCCACTAAGAAGGTAATGGTCTCTGCACGCATGCCGTCCTTCAGTCCCAATACGTTCAGTGCATTTTTAATCCTGCTTTCTTTCGTTGTTTTGGCAGCCGGCAGTTTCTGTTTCTTCACCGCCGACTCCCTTCCTTTCTTTCTTGGCATAGCTGATACATCAAAGAACTGCAAAATTAGCAAATAATCTCAAGAGGAAACAGGCATTGCAAAGAAAAAACACCCATATCCTTCATGGAAGGATGCTTTCGCAGCCGATGCTACTGAAGATACTTCCTGCGGTTCTCCATTATTGCAGCATAATTAGTCAGAGCCCATGAAGTCAGAGGCTTTAGCAGGGGAGTAAGCGTACGGGCAATTGGCGTAAGACGATATTCAACACGAAGAGGAACTTCTGCAAACACCTGACGCTCGACCAATCCATCGGCTTCGAGTTGGCGAAGGGTTTGCGTAAGCATACGGCGAGAGATATCGGGAATGTCTTTTAATAACTGATTGAATCTTCGCTGCTCATATCCGTCAAGCACCATAAGAAGCAAAAACGACCATTTGTCAAGCACACGAGCCAGAATGTTTCTTATTGGACATTCAGGAAAAAAGGGATCTACTATCTGACTAATAACCATAAACGTTACGCATTAATCATTTTCCTATTATATAACAACTTTCTACATCGTCAGCACAATCTTTCCTCCTGCACCACCTTGGTCAAGCAACGTGTGCGCATCGGCTATGTGGTCAAGGGGAAAAACCTTGGTATACAGCGGTCGAAGCTGATGAAGATGCATGAGTGCAAATATCTCATCCATTACCTCCTGAGTAGGATAGTTGCTGTAAAAGCTGGAGAGAAACACCCCATTTGGGATGTAACGAATGGGCTCGAAATGAGAAACATAAAAAACATTGCCCAGCACGCCGGTACAACACACGTAGCCAGGCCGTCCCACAACAGCGTTCAGACTATCCTGCAAAGTCTTTGGCCCGATGAGCTCAAGCACCTTATTGGGCTTGTAGGGCAGTTCTCTTTTGCTGATGGCCCCATCGTCAATCACGCATGCATCGGCTCCAATGGATTTAAGGAGAGGGAAAGACGTTTCACGCCTACATGCAGCTACAACCGTTGCTCCCATGGCCTTTCCAAGTTGTATTGCCGCCTGCCCCACCGTACTTGTGGCCCCTCTGACGAGGAGCACATCATCATTGCATAACAATAGACATTCCTTCAGAGAACCATATGCGGTAAAATAGGTTTCTGGCACTGCTGCAAGTGAAACCCAATCCAACGGTATCGTCACCTTGAACACATTGTGCTGAGGAAGCAGTGCATACTCTGCATAACTTCCATTAAAAGAACGTCCCATGCCTCCCATCAGACATACCACCCTTTCTCCTATCCTGAATGAGGTATCCGACGGATCGGCAACTTCTCCCACACATTCTATTCCAGGAACTATGGGCTTATGAATATAATCCTCCTCTATTTCACGACCACGCAGAAGGGCTTCAGAATGGTTCAGTCCAGCCGCCCGTACTCTCACCAATACCCATCCGGATTTCACTTCGGGTATCGGAATTTCACTAACGGTCAGCTCATCAGCCCTACAGCTTTTCGATATAAGCACTGCTTTCATATGCCATGATGTTTTTGTGATTATTCCATAGGTCAGCCTATTCGCTCAATGGCATCGGCAGGACAATGCTCATAACAATTTCCACAATGCAGGCAGTGAGAGGGATTGATCATGTATGGGTCACCTTCCGTAATGGCATTCTGCGGACAAACCGATGCACATGTGCCACATGCTATACACTCTGTTGTGATCTGGTAGCCCTTCTTCTCCTGCTCTGCCATACCCCACGAAAAGTATTTTCTTTCTATGGGCCATGAGCCCAAATTGAAATACTCTATCTGAGCATTACTGATCTTGAAGATGATTCCTATGGAACGTGTATCTCCAGGATAAACGTTGCTTAGATACGGCTGTTCTGAAAAAATCACGTCGCGCCACTTTTCTTGTTCCCCGTCGCTTACGGGACGGGCTATAGACGAAAGCCTTATCATTTCTTTGAATTTGGTAAGAGCATGTATCTGCACATGACCATCGGCATGCAGTTGACGACAGAAATTCTTTCCTCTGGCCGTAAAAAAATATATGGCATCGGGCTCATAATGGATTGCACTGATGCTGCGCACCTGAGGATGTCCCTCTTCGTCCACCGTGGAAAATGTTAGCACACCTACATACCCTAACTTTTTGATACAAGTCTCTACATCCATCGGATTTTTAAATCGTATGATTATTCTGTTTGTTTTATTCTACTTCTTTCCAGCACTGCGGATCAGGAGCATAGAAACGGTGTGTATAGCCATAGGCTACGGCAGGGCATCCTCTGCAAAAGCGCAGCAGTTCGCATCGTTTACACTTATCGAAAGCTTCATGTCTCCGGTAGTTCTCCATACGCTTTCCGTGGAAAACATCGTACATGTCCTCGCTTACGTCGCCCACGTAGCTTTCAAAACGCCTGCACGCCATCAAACGCCCATCGGCTGTAATCGTAAAATGACAATTGCCGCAATTACAACCATTATATACAACATCGTCGCGCAGACCTTCAGGAATCTTGAAGAGTCCTTCTTCATACAGATATAGCGTCCACAGATGATCCTTGAGATTAAAGACGGTATTACTGTCTTTATATTGTTGGTATTTTTTCCAGCAGTCATCAAGCAGTCTTCTGTAACGAAGGGGCGAAATATGCCAATCAGACTTCATAGCCTTATCCTCACTGGTTGGACAATACCGGCTAAAGGCAAAGATATCCACCTCGTTTTCTACCACCACGTCTATCAGTTCCTTTATTTCATCAATGTTAGCTTGCGATACCGTGGTCATCACGGCTACATGCAGTCCTGCCTGATGCAGGATGGATATAGCCCTCAGCGTACTTTCAAAAGAACCCTCCTTCCTGAAGGCATCATGCGTTTGCCTCAGTCCGTCTAAACTCAACTGATATTTACGACATCCAAGTGATTTCAATCGTTGCCCCACCTTGACGGTAAGGTGAAAGGGATTCCCCATGATGGTAAAGGGAATGCGCCGTCTGCCGACCTCTTCCAGTAAGTTCCAGAAGCGTGGGTGAAGAATAGGGTCTCCTCCGGTGATATATAAATATGGTAAGCGTTGCATACGCTTGCACATATACTCTATGTTTGTAAGCACTGCCATCATCCTTTCCCATGACATCTCTATCAATCGCGGATGTCCTTCCGAAAAAATGTAACAGTGCTTACAACGCTGATCGCATTCGTCAGTGATATGCCACTGAAATGCAAAGAAATCCATCAAAATGGACTGCGGAACTTATTTGTCACCTGCGCCACACGCACTTCCACATGCTGAGGGCTTTTCTTCTGCAGGTTTGTCTGCTGCTCCACAGGCACTTCCGCATGCTGAGGGCTTTTCTTCTGCAGGTTTGTCTGCTGCTCCACAGGCACTTCCGCATGCAGCACTTGCTGCAGCTGACTGCTTCAGTATGTTCTGAGCCGTGTACTGAAAGCCAAAGTCTACTCTTTTCATTTTCCTACTATTTATTATGTGAATACAGAATTACTATTTTTAACGGCAAAGATAAACAAATTTCGTCGCTTATACAACAAGTTACCCGAAACGACATAGGTAAACAATAATAACCTTCCTCTTAGTCAACGCATTGAAGAATAATAATTACGGATAATTAAGAACCTTCTGCTACTTCAGCGGACAGGCGGCCACGCCTTCCTTGGTGAGTTTCACGGGGAGGATGTAGCCGTTCTTGTCGAACTTCAAGTGCTCAATGCACGTTTCGCGGCTGTGGCCGCTGGTCTCGGTGAGCGGACGTCGGTGATAGATGATGTAGTAATTGTCCTTGCCGGGGCCTTTAATGACGGAATGATGGCCGGCGCCCGTGGCCACGGCCGGATCCTGTTCCAAAATTTTTCCGATACGCTTAAACGGGCCAAACGGACTGTCGCTGATGGCGTACGCCACGCAATAATCGGGGCCCGTCCAGCCGCCTTCTGACCACATAAAGTAATACTTTCCCTTACGCTTCAACATGAAGGGGCCTTCTACATAGTTTTCGGGCGTTACTTCTTTATATAAGGTCCCGTCCTCAAAGGGCACCAGACTCAGCAGGTCAGAGGCGAGCTTTACGATATTACAATGACGCCATCCGCCGTAGTACATGTAATATGAGCCGTCGTCGTCACGAAAAACAAACTGATCGATGGGCTGGGCACCGTTTACGATCTCGCCTATCAGCGGCTTGCCCAAAGCGTCGCTGAAGGGGCCTTCAGGCCGGTCGCTCACCGCCACACCGATGCCACCCACCTCGCCGTAGTGGGGCAGGTCGTTAGCCCCGAAAAAGAAGTAGTACTTTCCCCGTGCATGCACCACAGAGGGTGCCCAAAGGGCGAGCTGGAGCCAGCTGATGCTATCTTGTGTCAATACGCGCGGATGCTTGGTCCAGTGCACCAGGTCGGGTGACGAAAAGGCATCCATGTAGGTCTGTTCCTTGAAGGGTCGCGACGAGGTGGGATATATCCAGTATTGTTTCTCAAACACGGCGCCCTCAGGGTCGGCATACCAGCCTGGGAACAAGGGGTTTCCGCTCATTTCCGCAGGGTTACTCACTCTGTGCGTAGTGCTGCATCCATACAGCATGGCCAACAGGGGCAATAGCATTCTGACTGATTTCATGGTGGTGTGATATTGATACTCCGTCTACAAAGTTAGGCATTTCCCTCCGATTATGCCCCTCCTCCGCCTCGTTTTCTGCCTCGCCGCAGCCTTGTCACGCCTTTCGCCCGTCCCCTCAGTTCGGGCCGCCCACGGCCATAGCTTGGCGATTTTCAATGGCCCATCGCCCTTTCTATGAGCCAAATGTTGTACTTTTGCACTCTGATAGACTACAAATGCCACCATGAACGAAGAAATCTATAGCAAAGACGTCATCGAATTCGTCACCGTAGCCACGGAGTTCTGCGTAAGGGCAGAACAAGTTTCCGAAAGCCAGTTGCAGGACTTTGTGCCTGCCATGCTCAAGATTCTGCCCCTACTCTACCTCAAGGCCATGATACTGATGGACAGCGTTTCCCCTGCCGACGAGGAAGCGGAACAGCTCGTTACGGAGGCCGACTACGACTTCGTGCGTTCCAACATTGCCGCCCTTCTGGGCAGCCACGACGACTACTTAGACGTGTTCATGGAAGACATGAAATACAGCGACCGTCCGATACGCAAAACCATTTCGGAAGACCTCGCCGACATCTATCAAGACTTGAGGAACTTCGTAGCCGTGTTCCGTCAGGGCTACGACGAGACGATGACCATCGCTCTGGGCAACCTGATGGAACAATTTCCCCACTACTGGGGCCAGCGCATCGTGAGCACGCAGCGCGCCCTTCACGACGTCATGTTTCAGCAAGAAATTGAAGAAGACTCCTTTCCCGAATAGTCCTGCCATGCCCTTTTTTCACTCCTTTTCCCCATCCGTTCAGAACCATTTAGGATGAAAACCCTCTACGCCACCTTCGACAAGAAACAGATCCCCCTGCTGCCCCAAGCGCAGTTTGAAGGGCAAATCGTGGTGGTGGAAACCGAGCCGAGCGCACGCCAATCCATAGCCTACCTTCAGCAAGAACCTCTCCTGGGCATCGACACCGAAACAAAGCCTTCCTTCAAGAAGGGCGAGCTCCACAAGGTGGCCCTCCTCCAAGTGTCCACCCACGAAGTGTGCTTCCTGTTCCGCCTCTGCAAAATGGGTCTGCCCGACTGCCTCAAGCAGTTGCTCTCCGACGAGCGTCAGCTCAAGGTAGGCCTTTCGCTCAAGGACGACATCCATGCGCTCAACAGGCGCGGCCGCTACGGGGTCGGAAATTTTCTGGATCTTCAGACCTACGTCAGCCGCTTTGGCATCACCGATCAGAGCCTGCAAAAGCTTTATGCCAACGTCATGGGAGGCCGCATTTCTAAGAGCCAGCAGCTCACCAACTGGGAGGCCCCCAAGCTCACGGCCGCACAGCAGCGCTACGCCGCCACCGACGCCTGGGCATGCCTGCGCATATACGAAACCCTCGAAACGCTTCGCCAAACCGAAGACTACCACTTCGTTCCCCTCATCGATCAGAACCGACTGGCCGAAGACGTAGCCAAGGAACTACGCCTCTCAGTCCTACATACCCCATTACCATGACCCCCACCTCTCATCACGAAGAAATGAAATCCCTTTACCTCAAACCAGGCAAGGAAGCCAGCATTCAGCGCATGCACCCCTGGATTTTCTCCGGTGCCATTCAGCGTGCCGACACCGGCTTGGAGGAAGGCGACCTCGTCAGGGTGCTTTCCGCCAAGGGCGAATGCCTTGGCATCGGCCACCTCGGCTACGGCTCCATTGCCGTGAGGCTCATTACCTTTCGCGACGAAGCCATCAACGAGGAATTCTTCTTCAACCGGCTCCGTCAGGCCTTGCAACTCCGACAGGCACTGGGCCTGCAGCGCACCGACAACGACACGTTCCGCCTCGTTCATGGCGAGGGCGACCAGCTGCCCGGCCTCATCATAGACCTCTATGGCGAAACGGCCGTGATGCAGGCCCACAGCGTAGGTATGCACAACGTGCGCCACCTCATCGCCTCGGCATTGGTGCGGTTGATGGGCGAAAGGCTGAGGGGCATCTACTACAAGAGCGACACCACCCTGCCCTACAAGGCCGACGTAGAACCCGAGTCGGGCTACCTCTACGGCGACCATACCCTCTCCGAATCGTTGGAATACGGCCTGCGCTTCGGCATAGACTGGCTGAAGGGTCAAAAAACGGGCTTCTTCATCGACCAGCGCGAAAACCGTCATCTGCTGGAAACCTATGCAGACGGCCGCGACGTACTCAACATGTTTTGCTATACGGGAGGCTTTTCCGTCTACGCCCTGCGCGGAGGAGCGCGCACAGTGCATTCCGTCGACAGCTCCTCGCGTGCCATCGACCTCACGGAGCAGAACGTGAAACTCAACTTTCCCGACGAAACGCGCCACCGTTCCTTCGCCACCGACGCTTTCCGTTTCCTGGCCGACATGCCGGCCGATGCCTACGATCTGATCATTCTCGACCCTCCGGCTTTCGCCAAACACAATGCCGCGCTCCACAATGCCCTAAAGGGCTACACGCGACTCAATCAGAAAGCCTTCGAGAAGATACGCCCAGGGGGCATCCTGTTTACCTTCAGCTGCTCTCAGGCCGTCAGCAAAGAGCAGTTCCGTCTGGCCGTGTTCACGGCAGCCGCCCAAAGCCATCGCTTTGTGCGCATTCTGCACCAGCTCCATCAACCGGCCGACCATCCCGTAAGCATCTATCACCCCGAAGGCGAATACCTCAAGGGCCTCGTGCTCTTTGTGGAATAGCGTATGCCTCGATGCTTATCGTGGTATTCCTCCATCAGGCCTCCGTCTTGGCACCATTTGCATTTATGCGCTCTCTTTACTTTCTGTGAATGTTTTTATGATGCAAATTTATTACATTTCGCATACACATCTGCCTCGCGGCCTCGGCTTTATTCTTATTTCCTTTCGCAGGGTCATACCCCTCACCGCTACGCGGAACTCCCCTACGCATAGAGGAGCAGTTGCCTGTTCGCTGGACGAGAGCACGAAAAATCCTTCCCTGAAGAGCAGTGGCGGCTGCGAGCTGGCGCAGCATGCGGATGAAGGTCGCCGCTGTGCACAATGACGAAAGACAGGTAGAAATAGCTGCGCTGTGGGAGGGACGATTTCCACCAGGTAGAAATTACCGCGCTGTGGGAGCAACGATTTCCACCTGGTAGAAATTACCGCGCTGAGGGAGCAACGATTTCCACCTGGTAGAAATTACCGCGCTGTGGGAGCAACGATTTCCACCTGG